>CAJJPN010000281.1:0-1025 GCA_905193635.1 Coriobacteriaceae bacterium | reverse complement strand
GCGTTGGGAATGTGCTCCACAGGGTATGCCACGCGCGTGTTGTGCGTGATCGAGATGTCGTCGTAGTTGGGCTTGCGGTTCTCGCCGAGCACCACGTTTTCGCAGATCGCGCCAAAGCGGACAGCGTTGAAGATCTCGGGCTCGTGGAAGGCGTCCAGGCCCTCGCATTTGGCGTAGCAGCCACCCTCGATGTTAAAGATGCCCATGTCAGACCAGCCGTGCTCGTCGTCGCCGATCAGCAGGCGCGTGGGATTGGCCGAAAGCGTGGTCTTGCCGGTGCCGGACAGGCCAAAGAACACGGCGGTCTCGTGCGTGACGGGATCCATACTGGCCGAGCAGTGCATGGGCAGCACGTCGTCCTCGACGGGCAGCAGGTAATTCATGACGCTGAAAATGGACTTTTTGATCTCGCCGGAGTAGCCGGTGCCGGCGACCAGAATCACGCGCTCCTGGAAGTTAATGACCACGGCGGCGCTGGAGTTGAGGCCCTTGATGGCGGGATCGCACTGGTAGCCCGGCGCGGCGAGCACACAGAAGTCCGGCTCGCCGGTGCGTGCGATTTCACGGGCAAGCGGGCGGGCGAGCATCTGCTTAATAAAGAGCGCCTGGCTGGCACGCTCGCAGGCGACAAGCAGACGACGCGTATGGTTGCGGTCGGCACCGGCCATACCGCGAGTGACGAACACGTCGCGCTCGTTGAGATAGTCGACGATGCCGGCCTTGATGGCCTCGTAGCTCTCGACAGACAGCGGGCGGTTGACGGCACCCCAGGCAATCTTGTCGTGAACATCGGGGGTGTCAACGATAAAGCGGTCATTAGGCGAGCGGCCAGTGCGCTCCCCCGTCTCGATCACCAGCGCGCCGTTGGAGGCCATACGACCTTCGTTGCGACGGATGGCGTGCTCGACGAGCTCCGCGGCGGGTAGATCGACCAGCAGACGGGGCTGATTCTCGGCGGGATCTTCGACCAGCGTAATACCAAAGTTGGACAAAACATCTGCAGGGGTAACACCAGGCATGGGGCC
>CAJJPN010000280.1:0-1055 GCA_905193635.1 Coriobacteriaceae bacterium | reverse complement strand
TGAAGGCGCACGAGGAGGGTCTGCTCGCCTTCTGCCGCGCGCGCAAGATTCCGCTTGCGACGTATTCCGTAGAGGAGTTGTCGCAGGTCGAAGGCAGCGTTTCACCATCTGATTTCGTGCGCGCGACGGTGGGGGTCGACAACGTGTGCGAGCGCGCGGCGCTTGCGGACGGGGGCAAACTTATCTTCCCGAAGCTCGCTCACGGCGGCGTGACCGTCGCGTTTTCCAAGGTAACTATCGAACTTTCGTTTAAGGAGCTGTGATGGGAAAGCTCTTCGTGGTGGGGATCGGCCCGGGCGGCCCCGACGGCATGACGATTGCGGCTCGGCGCGCGCTCGAGGCGGCCGACATCGTTGTGGGGTACACGAAATACGTGGAGCTCGCGCTCGCCGCCGTGCCCGACGCGGCGCATCTCGCGACGCCGATGATGCACGAGGTCGAACGGTGCCGCCTGGCGCTTTCGCGCGCGCAGAGCGGAGAAGCCGTGGCGCTTGTGTGCAGCGGTGACGCGGGCGTGTACGGCATGGCGAGCCCCGTGCTGGAGCTTGCTGAGGACTTCCCCGATGTAGACGTGGAAGTTATCGCCGGGGCCACCGCGGCTCAGAGCGGGTCGGCGGTGCTCGGCGCCCCGCTTGCCCACGACTTCGCGGTCGTGTCGCTCTCCGATCTGCTCACGCCGTGGGAGGTCATCGAGCGCAGGCTCGCCGCCGTGGCGAGCGCCGACTTCTGCATCTGTTTGTACAACCCGCGCAGCAGAAAGCGCGCCGACAGGCTCTCGCGCGCGGCGAAGATTATGCTCGAATGGAAGGCCCCCGACACGCTCTGCGGCTGGGTACGCAACATCGGGCGCGAGGGGCAGCAGTCGGGCATGTGCAGGCTCTCCGAGCTGGGGGAGTTCGACGCCGACATGTTCACCACCGTGTTCGTCGGCAACGCGGACACGAAGCGCGTAGGCGGCCGTATGGTCACGCCGCGCGGGTATCGGGAGATTCCATGCGAAAGGTAACGATCATCGGGGCGGGGCCCGGAAACCCCGACTTGCTCTCGCGCGCGGC
>CAJJPN010000279.1:0-1139 GCA_905193635.1 Coriobacteriaceae bacterium | reverse complement strand
CATCGTTGCCGCCCGCCAGAAGGGTTCTGCGCCGGTTACCAAGATCACCATCGTGCCGCGTACGAGCGGTGCTCTGGGCTACACCATGCAGGTCGAGGAGGATGAGCGCTTCCTGACCACGCGCCAGGAAGTCCTGGACAAGCTCGCTGTCTATTGCGGTGGCCGTGCAGCCGAGGAGCTTATCTTTGGCGAGATGACGACCGGTGCCGCCAACGATATCGAGCAGGCCACCAAGCTCGCCCGCAACATGGTGACGCGCTTTGGCATGTCCGATGAGTTTGGCATGATGGCGCTTGGTACCGTTCAGAATGCGTACCTCAACCAGGATACGTCGCTCACCTGCGCCCCCGGTACGGCCGAACGCGTGGACGCGATAGTCGCCAAGCTGATCGAGGATGCGCACGACCGCGCTCTGCAGATCCTCAAGGAGAACAAGTTTAAGCTCCATGAGCTGGCTCGTTATCTGTACAAGAAGGAGACGATCACGGGCGAGGAGTTCATGAATCTCCTCACGCGCGAGAATCCGCTGATGCCAAAGCAGCAGTAATACTGGTTGCGCAGTGTCTATCGCCCCATTTGAGTGTCCATCTCAAATGGGGCGTTTTGCGTGGGGAGAGTTGAATATGAAAATCGTGGTAAGTGCCTGCTTGATGGGCGAGAGCTGCAAGTATAACGGGCTCGATAACTACCATCGCGAGCTGGTCGAAGCGTGCGAATGCACGGGGACCGAGGTACTCTTGGTGTGCCCTGAGGTCTTTGGCGGCCTGCCCACGCCGCGCAAGCCGTCCGAGATTGTGAACGGCGAGGTCCGTACCTGCGAGGGCGTCTCGATCGATCGCGAGTTTCGCCTGGGCGCAGAGCGCGCACTCGATATGTGCGAGCAGGCGGGCGGCCCGTCCGAAATCGCTGCGTGCATCCTTCAAGATCGTAGTCCCTCGTGCGGTGCGGGTCGCATCTACGACGGAACGTTCAGCGGTACGCTCACTGCGGGCAACGGTGTTTTTGTCGACCTACTGCTGCACCACGGGTATCGTGTGATTCCCGCAAGTGAGTTCGACCCCAGCATACTGGAACATTGTCCATAGCACTCGAACCCAACACTTCCTCACGGGTGACCGTTTTGGCATCATCCGTGAAGT
>CAJJPN010000278.1:0-1182 GCA_905193635.1 Coriobacteriaceae bacterium | reverse complement strand
GGCGGCGACCTGGCACGTGCCGTGACGCGCGAGGAGTACGAGCAGGTGCTCGACCATGCCGACGACCTGGGCTTTACGACGATGTTTTGGCAAGAAGGCGGCGCGGTAGACGAGAGCTTTACCCCGGCGTTCGACACCACCGGCGTCCTCACCAGCGCAAAGTAGCGCGTTCGCCGATGATTTTTCTGGGACGGGGATTAAAAAATCATTCGGTACACAATGTTTTTTTAATCCCTGTCCCAGAAAAATCATCGAGAGGATCGCTTGCTCGAAAAGTTGTCAAAATAGCCGTGCCCCAAAAAGACTGATTATTGGGCGTTGACAGTTGGCGAGCCGTAGGTAAAATATCAACTTGTCCTGGGGACGTAGCTCAGTTGGGAGAGCGCTGCCGTCGCATGGCAGAGGCCGAGGGTTCGACTCCCTTCGTCTCCACCCTTGGATTTGATAAGCCGCTGACATTGTGTCGGCGGCTTTTTTTAAAAGAAAGGGCTGTACCATGGCCGAGCTTGAGTCCCAACCACTGTCTGCCGAGGAACGCGCCGAGTTGGAAGAGCTCCGCGCCGAGAAAGCTCGTCGCGAGGCCCAGGAAGAGGCACGCCGCGAGCGTGAGGAGCTGGCCGCCCTGCGTGCCGAGCGTGCGAAGGCCGAGGAGGCTGCTGCGAAGGGCGCATCCGAGCCCAAGCCCGCCGCCGCGAAGCCCGCGCCCGCCGCGCCCAAACCTCAGCCTAAAAAGGCCGCTCGTCCCAAGTCCGTCGATCCCAAGCCGAGCCGTGACGAGATGAGCTTTGCCCAGCGCATGGTTACCTCCAAGGAGCCTGCGGGTGAGAACGAGATCCCCGGTATGGCGCCGGCTCAAAAAATCATCATTGTCCTTGCCCTCATCGCGTTTGTCATCTTTATGGGCTACACGATCCTGACCAGCATGGGCCTGCTTTAGCCTGTTCGCGCTGGGCTCCATGCCCGCACGCCCGCCTCGCCAACCCTCAACCTCTGCACAACGCATCCGAAAGGTCGCCCCATGGCTTTGACCGACATCTCGCATCCCACCGACATTGCAATGCTCACTGATCTGTACGAACTCACTATGGCCCAGGGCCTGTGGGAGAGCGGCAAGGCCAATGAGCAGGGTTGCTTTACGGCGTTTTACCGCGACCATCCCTTCGGCAGCGCGTATGCCGTCAT
>CAJJPN010000277.1:0-1193 GCA_905193635.1 Coriobacteriaceae bacterium | reverse complement strand
TGGGGTTGGGGACGTCGGCGCCCAGTTTGTCGGTCGGCTCCAGGTACACGTAGCCAAACTCGCATCCCTCGAGTGCCTTGATGGCGGCCGCGGGATCCTGAGGATGCATACCCTGGCCGGCGACGAGTTCCTGCGTGCGCAGCTGATAGGCGCGGCCGTCGTCGTACTCGATCTTGACGCCGTCGCCATGGGCGCTCACCGGGGCGGTAGGCGCAGGCTTGCCGGCCTCGATGCCAACCATGGCATCGCGCAGCAAGAAGGCGGCGCCGCGCACGGCCTCGCCGGTCACAACCGTCTGACGCGAGCCAGACGTGGTGCCGGAGTCGGGAGCGTTCTCGGTAGAGCACTCGCCGTTGGCGATGCAGCTCAGCGGCAGACCGCAGGCCTCGGCAACGTCCTGCAAAAAGACCGTGTTGCAGCCCTGGCCGATGTCGGACGTGGCGGCATAGACCACGGCCACGCCGTCCTCGACGCGAATCTTGCAGCGGCCGGCATCGGGCAGACCCACGCCCACGCCGGCGTTCTTCATGGCGCAAGCGATGCCGGCGTGTCCGGGATGCGCGTAATAGGCATCCTTGACCTCGAGCAGCGTCTCCTTAAGCGCCGTGGAGCAATCGGCGATCTGGCCGTTGGGCAAAACCTCGCCCGGCTCGATGGCGTTGCGGTAGCGAATCTCCCACGGATCCAAACCGACCTTCTCGGCCAGCAGGTCGATGAGGCTCTCGAGCGCAAACTCGGACTGGCAAACGCCAAAGCCGCGGTACGCGCCGGCAGGCGGGTTGTTAGTGTAGTAGCCGAAGCCGCGGATGTCGGTGTTCTGGTACTTGTAGGGGCCGACGGCATGCGTGCAGGCGCGCTCGAGCACCGGGCCGCACAGCGACGCGTAGGCGCCGGTGTCAAAGTTGATCTCGCAGTCCAGGCCGGTAAAGATGCCCTCGGCGTCGCAGCCCAGCGTAAAGGTGCCGTCCATCGCATGACGCTTGGGATGGAAAGCGAGCGACTCGGCACGCGTGAGCTTGCACTTCACAGGACGCTGGAACTTATATGCGGCGAGCGCGGCCAGGTGCTGGACCGAAACGTCCTCCTTGCCGCCAAAGCCGCCACCCACGAGCATGGTCTCGACGACCACACGCTCGGGTTCGCTATCCCAGCCAAACATGTGGGCGCACTCTTTGCGCGTATCGTAGGCACCC
>CAJJPN010000276.1:0-1219 GCA_905193635.1 Coriobacteriaceae bacterium | reverse complement strand
GGTGGCCGTGTCGTACGAGGTGACCAATGAGGGCACCGAGGACATGCCGTTCTTTGTGGGTGGTCACCCCGGCTTTAAGTGCCCGCTCGACGAGGGCGAGTCCTATGACGACTATGAGCTTCGTTTTGAGCGGTGCGAGGCCACCGAGCTCTGTACCGCCGTTCCCTCGACGGGCCTGATTGATGTTGAGCATCGCAGCAAGAACCCCATGATCGGCCAGAACCTGCCGCTTACCCACGAACTCTTCGACTTCGCGGAGACCATCTTTGACGTGCTCGAGAGCCGCGTGGTTACGCTGACCAAGAAAACCGAGGACAAGGGCGTGCGCCTGACGTTCCCCGATATGCCGTACCTGATTGTGTGGAGCAAGCCCGAGGGCGACTTTGTGGCAGTTGAGCCGTGGGGTGGTCTGTCCACCTGCTCCGACGAGGACGATATTCTGGAGCACAAGCGTGGCTGCCTGGTGGCCAAGCCAGGGGAGACCGTCATCCGCGGCTTTGAGATCGAGATCCTTTAACGAGTTATCGTATGTTTGGGGCCGCGCGTGTCGTGCCCCGGAAACAGGAGTTCAACATGATTCTGACCGTTACCATGAACCCGTCGATTGATACGCGCTATCAGCTCGACAAGCTGATCATCGATGATGTTAACCGTGTGACGCCCGAAAAGACCGCTGGCGGCAAGGGCCTCAACGTGAGCCGTGTGCTGCTGCAGTTGGGCGACGATGTGCTCGCGACCGGTCTGCTCGGCGGCCACATGGGTGCCTATATGGCCGAGCTTATGGATGCCGACGGCGTCAAGAACGACTTTGTGCCCATCGCCGGTGAGACGCGCATCTGCCTGAATATCCTGCACGAGGGTAATCAGACCGAGCTGCTGGAGAGCGGCCCGCAAATCGCCCCGGCCGAGCTCGAGGCCTTTACGGCCAAGTTCGCCGAGCTTGCGGCGAAGGCGGACGTTGTGACGCTTTCGGGCTCGCTGCCGCGTGGCGTCGATGCCGGTTACTATGCCGAGCTCGTCAAGATCGCCGAGGAGGCGGGCGCCAAGGTGCTGCTCGACACCTCGGGTGCATCGCTGGAGGCAGCGCTGGAGTCCGACGCTAAGCCCGAGCTCGTAAAGCCCAACCTGACCGAGATTAACGGCCTGCTGGGTACGTCCTTTACGACCGATGATGTCGATGCCCTGCGCGAGGCGCTTGCCGCCGATGACCGTTTTGCCG
>CAJJPN010000275.1:0-1224 GCA_905193635.1 Coriobacteriaceae bacterium | reverse complement strand
GTCGACATCCCCGACTATCCCGAGCCCGGAGTCATCTTCAAAGACATTACGCCGCTCTTTGGCAATCCCGAGGCGCTCAAAGCCATGACCGATGCCCTCGCCGAGCACTTTGCCGGCATGGGGATCACCAAGGTCGTGGGTCCCGAGGCCCGTGGCTTTATGGTTGGCGTACCGGTGGCTGTGGCCCTTGGTGCCGGCTTTGTTCCCGCACGTAAACCGGGCAAGCTACCCCGCAAGACGGTGAGCCAGAGCTATGAGCTCGAATACGGCACCGACTCTATCGAGATCCATGCCGATGCCATTACCTCTAAAGATACCGTGTTGATTCTGGACGACTTGGTCGCGACGGGCGGAACCGTCGAGGCAACAGGTAAACTTGTGCGAGATATGGGCGCAAAGCTTGTGGGCTACGGGTGTATCCTTGAGCTTGCGTTTCTCAACCCGCGCGAGAAGCTCACGCCGACTGACGACGATGTTGAGCTCTTTAGCCTGGTGACGGTGGACTAGCCGTTACCCTTAGTTACTGGAAAGGAAGCTACATGCGCACAGCAAACACGCACAAAAACATGGCACGCTGCGCTGCTACGGCAACCCTCGCTTGTGTTTTGGGCTTGGGCCTCGCGGCTCCTGCCTACGCCGATACCGCATCCGACCTTGCCGCTGCTCGTACGAAGCTCGAGCAGATCGGTACCCAAACCCAGCAGATTTACGATGATCTCGCCACGCAGACGCAGGCGCTCGATCAGACTGCTGGCGAGATCACGCAAAAGCAGCAGGAGATCGCTGACGGTCAGGCCAAGCTCTCGACCTATGTCGCCGGCGAGTACAAAACCGGCGGTCTGAGCCTGCTTCAGGTTCTGACCGGCGTCGATGACCTGAGCGATATGCTCAACCGTCTGTTCTACTACGGCAAAGTTTCCGATAAGCAGGCTCAGACCATTCAAGAGGTCAAGGAGCTTAAGCAGCAGCTCACCGATAAGCAGGCCGAGCAGGAGAAGAACGTCGCCACCACGCAAAAGAAGGTCGATGAGCTTAACGCCCAGCAGGCTGAAGCCCAGAGTGTCGTGAACTCCCTGGATTCACAGTTGCAGGCCGAGCTTGCTGCCGAGGCCCAGGCCAACGCCGCGCTGCAGGCTGGCATAAATGCTAGCACCGCCGAAAAGGCCACGGTGAGCAACGACACCGCCGGTACGAGCGAGAACACCAACAAGGGTGGCGGTACGA
>CAJJPN010000274.1:0-1344 GCA_905193635.1 Coriobacteriaceae bacterium | reverse complement strand
GACGAACGGCCTTGGTGAGCTGGCCGCCCTCGTCGTGACCGACGTAGCCCGGAGGGCTACCGATGAGCTTGGAGACCTCGAACTCGCTACCGAACTCGGACATGTCGAAGCTGATGAGCGCGTCTTTGCTGCCAAAGAGATACTCGGCGAGCGTCTTGGCGAGCTCGGTCTTGCCCGTGCCGGTGGGACCCAGGAAGATAAAGCTGCCGCCGGGACGACGCGGGTCCTTGAGCGGCGAGCGGCTGCGGCGCACGGCCTTGGCGACGGCCTCGACGGCCTCGTCCTGGCCGATAATGCGGGTCTTGAGCACGCTTTCGGTCTGCAGCAGGCGACGGCTCTCGCTCTCGGTGAGCGAGGAAACCGGCACGCCAGAGGTCACGGACACGATGTCGGCAATCTGACTCACGTCGATGGTGAGCGGGCTGGCGTCGAGCTCGGCGGTCCAGGCGGCCTTGGCTTCGGCGAGTTCAATCTCGGCGGCCTTCTGCTGCTCGGTGATCTCGGCGGCCTTGTTCATGTCATCGCCCTCGGTGGCCTCCTGCGCGGCGGCCTTGAGCTCCTCTATACGATGCTCGGCCTCGCGCACCGGCTCGGGCGCGCGGTTGGCGGCGATGCGGGCGCGGGCACCGGCCTCGTCAATGAGGTCGATGGCCTTATCGGGCAGGAAGCGATCCTGAATGTAGCGGTTGGAAAGGTTCGCGGCGGCCTCGATAGCACCCTGCGTATAGCGCACATGGTGGTGCTCCTCGTAGCGCGGCTTGAGCGCGGTCAGGATCTTGACCGTGTCCTCGACGCTCGGCTCCTCGACATCGATGGTCTGGAAGCGGCGCTCAAAGGCCGGATCTTTAGTGAGGTACTTACGGAACTCCTCGGCCGTGGTGGCACCAATGATCTGGAAAGCACCGCGCGCGAGCACGGGCTTGAGCATAGAGCTCGCATCGATAGAACCCTCGGCAGAACCGGCACCGATGATGGTGTGCATCTCGTCGATAAACAAGATGACGTCGTCGGCTTCGGTCGCCTCCTGGATCACGTTCTTGAGGCGCTCCTCAAACTCACCGCGATACTTGGCACCCGCGACAAGACCCGGCAGATCGAGCGTCCAGATATTCTGGTTCATAAGATTCTCGGGCACATTGCCAGCAGCAATCTGCTGCGCCAGGCCCTCGACGATAGCCGTCTTGCCCACGCCGGGATCGCCCAGGATAAGCGGATTGTTCTTGGTGCGGCGCGAAAGGATCTCCATCATGCGCTGGACTTCCTTTTCGCGGCCAATCACGGGATCGAGCTCGCCGTCGCGCGCCTTTTGCGTGAGGTTGGTGGCGAACTGCTTGAGCGTATCGG
>CAJJPN010000273.1:0-1368 GCA_905193635.1 Coriobacteriaceae bacterium | reverse complement strand
GCCTTGACGGCATCGGCAAGAACATGACGGTCTTCGAGTGCGGCGACGACATGGTGCTCGTCGACGCTGGCCTCATGTTCCCGGATGACTCCCAGCCCGGTATCGACCTGGTGCTTCCCGACTACACCTATGTTCTGGAGAACGAGGAGAAGCTCCGCGGTATCATCGTCACCCACGGCCACGAGGACCACACCGGTTCGCTTCCGTACCTGCTGCAGGACCTCAACAACAAGGTGCCCATCTTCTCGAGCAAGCTGACGCTCGGTTTTATCGAGGGCAAGCTCTCCGAGTTCCGCATTCGCGCGCCCAAGTTCCGCGAGGTCAAGGGCGGCAGCCATGTCAACCTCGGCGGCATCTCGCTCGACTTCTTCTCGATGACGCACTCCATCCCCGGCGCTCTGGGCGTGTTCATCCGCACCAATCAGGGCACCGTTATGCACACCGGCGACTTTAAGCTCGACCAGACGCCCATCGATGGCGTCACGCCCGACTACGCCGCTATCAGCCGCTTTGCCAAGCAGGGCATCGACCTGCTGCTTTCCGACTCCACCAATGCCACGGTTCCCGGCTTTACCAAGTCCGAGGCCGAGGTTGGTCCCAACCTGCTGCACGCCATCAAGAACGCCCCGGGTCGCGTGTTCGTCGCATCGTTCTCGAGCCACATCCATCGTTTGCAGCAGATCTGCGATGCCGCCCGCAAGTGCGGCCGTAAGGTCGTCGTGACCGGTCGCTCCATGCTCACTAACACCCGCGTGGCGCGCGAGCTGGGCTACCTCAACATCGATGACGCTGATATCATCGATGCCTTCGACATTGATAACCTGCCTGACGACAAGATTGTCGTCATGTGCACCGGTTCGCAGGGCGAGCCGCTGTCGGCCCTGTCCCGCATGGCCAAGGGCGAGCAAAAGACGCTCTCCATCCATGAGGGCGATACCGTTATCCTCTCGGCAACTCCTGTTCCCGGCAATGAGAAAGCCGTCCAGCAGGTCGTCAACAGCCTTGCCAAGCTCGGCTGCGACGTGTGGGATAAGAACCGCGCTCTCGTTCACGTCTCCGGTCACGGTAGCCAGGAGGAGCTCAAGCTCCTGATTGCCATGGCTAAGCCCACGTACTTTATGCCGGTTCACGGTGAGGCCGTGCATCTGCGCGCCCATGCCCAGCTGGCCCGTAAGATGGGTCTCAAGGACGATCATATCTTTATCCTCGATAACGGTGACACGCTCGAGATGCGTGGCGGCATCGTCAAGCGCGGCACGCCCGTCGAGTCCGGCGTCGTCTACGTCGACGGTCTGCGCATCGGCGATACCGACCCCATCGTCCTGCGCGATCGCCAGAAGCTCGCCAACGACGGTATGGTTACGGCTG
>CAJJPN010000272.1:0-1397 GCA_905193635.1 Coriobacteriaceae bacterium | reverse complement strand
CATCCGGTGGCGCGCGCCGTGGTTAACGCTGCCCGTGAGCGCGGGCTCGAGCACCGCGAGCGCCATGCCGCCGTCGAGTACATCGTGGCGCACGGCATCGCTTCGTCCATCGAGGGGCGTCGCGCCATCATCGGTTCCGCGCACTTTGTATTTGAGGACGAGAGCGCGCAGCTCGATTCCGACATTAAGGAGCGCACAGGGTCCCAGATGCAGGGCCTGTCGCCGCTGTATCTGGCGGTCGATGGCAAGGTCGTCGGCGTGCTCGGCATCGAGGATCCGCTCAAGGCCGGGGTCCGTGAGGCCATCGCCGACCTGCACGCGCTGGGCGTCAAGCATGTCGTTATGCTCACGGGCGATTCGGAGCGCACGGCCGAGCGTATTGCTCGCGAGGCAGGGGTCGACGAGTTTAAGGCCGAGCTGCTGCCCGAGGACAAGTACGCCTATGTGGAACGGATTAAGCGCGAGGGGCGCCACGTTGCCATGGTGGGCGACGGCGTCAACGACTCACCGGCGCTGGGCCTGGCCGATGTGGGTCTGGCCATGGGCGGTGGAAGCGACATCGCCAAGGAGGTCGCCGATATCATCCTGACCGATACAGATCTGGCCGCAATCGTGCGCCTGCGCCGCATGAGCCAGGGGCTTATCGACCGTCTGACGAGTTCGTATTCCAAGGTGATGCTCACCAACTCGGCGCTGTTGGCGCTGGGCATTACCGGCATGATCACTCCGCAGACGTCATCACTGCTGCACAACGGCTCGACAATCGCCTACAGCTTGGGCAACTCAAAAGCGTACCTGCGTTAGCAGACGTGTTTGCCCACGTTATCTGGCCTGCGCCCAGACGGCATCGGTGTCGTCCGGGCGCAGGTCTTTTGCATTTGGATGCCAACGTATGGGTTGATTCGTTTTGCGCCGACCATGCCGAGTCGCTTGCCGCACGCGCGTTTATTGGGCAGACGACGGAGGCGGGGGCATTGCTGTTCTTTCCGGTGCATATCGCCAAGGACGTACTGTATGTTGTACAGCACGAACTGAAGCGCAGCGTTCTTGCCAGCGGGGGAGCGCTCGGCGAGGCTTCTGCCCGCGCGATTGGCGATGCGGCGCTGGCGTTTGTTCGGAACATGACCGAAAACGCCACGGCCGTGGGTGCAGATGCGTCGGACCTTTGGCTGGCCGACAAATACTTAGCGCTCCATCGCGATTACGAGGACAACTTGGTACTCGCCGCATGCAAACGCGCCCAGGTTGATTACTTGGTGACCAACGATCGAAAACTGCTCGAACATGCCAATCTTGCAGCAAAGACACCTCGTCAAATGATGCCGATTCTTGCTTTGGCCAAACGCGGCGGCACGGCTATCGGTTGACGCGAGCTGTTCGCGGGCCCCTTGGACGAC
>CAJJPN010000271.1:0-1422 GCA_905193635.1 Coriobacteriaceae bacterium | reverse complement strand
GGCGCCGCCGCAGCCGGAGCACCCGAACCATCAGTCGCAGGCACAGCACCCATACCATCAGGCGCGTCGATCGGCGGCAGGTCGTCGACGACCTCCACGGGCGCGGCGCCGTAGGCATCGAGCGGGACGTAGTCATACGGCTCTTCTTCGACCGGCGCGGACACAGGCGGCGTCGCGCCCGATGCCCAAGCACCGCGAGATGCCCCCTGCGAACCAGACGTCCGACCGCCCGCGCTACCAGAGCGCTCAGCCTGTGCCCGCTGGCGCTCATAGTTCTGCTCACGACGTCGTTCCGCATCCTCGCGCTTGGCGACATCGCGAAACACACGGCCCGAGCTCGCACGCACTGTCTCCAGATCCAAACCCAACAGGTCGGCAATTTGAATAAAGTACGTGTCGATCATATAGCTGTCGCGCAGCGGATAGATAAGCGTCAGCGCATCCTCCAGCGCCTTGGCGCGACCGCCCGGCGTGGAGATGTCGCTCGACTCCTGAAGCGAACGGTACACGAAGTCCATGAGCGGCTCCGCGGCGTCAATGCGTTTCTGCAGCTCCCCTCCGCCGTGCGCCGTGATGAACTCCATGGGGTCGTTGCCGTCGGGCAGCACCACGCAGCGCAGGTCCATAGAATCCTGCTCGATAAACTGAATCGCACGGCGAGCGGCCTTTTGACCGGCGGCATCGCCGTCAAACATATACACGATGCGCTTAGCAAAGCGGGTGAGCGTCTTGACGTGATGCTCCGTGAGCGCGGTGCCCAGCGTGGCGACAACGTTTTTAATCCCCGCCTCCCAACAGGCGATGCAGTCGGTATAGCCCTCCACCACGATGGCGGTATCCTGCGCGACGATAAACTCCTTGGCCCAATTAAAGCCGTAGAGGTTTCGCTTTTTATGAAACACGCTCGTCTCGGCGGTATTGAGGTACTTGGGTTGGCCGTCACCCATGATGCGACCACCAAAGGCAATGTTGTGACCCTGCTCGTCAAAGATGGGGAACATCACGCGGTCGTAGAAGCGGTCGGCAAGCTGCCCGCGCCCGCGGCTCACGGCAACGTTGGCATCGATCATCTCCTGCGGGGTAAAACCCGCCTGGGACAGGTGCGACACCAGCGCGTTGCGGCCAGGCGCAAAGCCCAGGCAGTAGCGGCGGCAGACGTCGCCACCCATGCCGCGGCTGGCAAAGTACTCGCGCGGACGGCCGTCCTTACCGCGCATAAGCATGGTGTGGTAGAACTGGGCGGCCTCGGCGCACAGATCGTAGATGCGGGCACGCTTGGTACCGCGCTCGCGGCGATCTCCGGTGTCATGCAGCTCAATACCCGCGCGATCGGCCAAATATCGGATTGACTCGGGAAAGCTCAGGTTCTCGCGCTTCATGATATAGGTGAAGACATCGCCGCCTTCGCCGCAGCCAAAGCAA
>CAJJPN010000270.1:0-1422 GCA_905193635.1 Coriobacteriaceae bacterium | reverse complement strand
ATCTGTGTCACCTTTACGGTACTTGCCGTCAACTGGTGCGGCGTCGCCCCCGAGATTCGTTTTCCCGGTGGGTTGACGATCGACCTTGGCGTGCTTTCGACCACCATCTGCGGCTATTCGTTCCCGTGGCTCTATATTGTCTTTTGCTGGCTGATGATTGCCGGTCTTTCTAATGCCGTGAACCTGACCGATGGCCTTGACGGTCTTGCTGGCGGCACCATGATCGCCATGCTCGCCATGGCTGCCATGGCGTTTTTGCACGGAGACGTGAACCTGTCCATCTTCTGTACCGCGTGTGCCGGTGCCTGCTTGGGCTTTCTGTGGTTCAACTGCTATCCGGCGAGCATCTTTATGGGCGATACCGGCTCGCTTGCTCTGGGCGCCGCGTTTGCCTGCACGTCCATCATGACCAACACCGAGGTCGTCTCCCTCATCATCGGCGGCCTGTTTATCGTTGAGACCCTGTCGGTCATGATTCAGGTTGTCTACTTCCATTTTACGCACAAGCGCGTCTTCCTTATGGCGCCCATCCATCATCATTTCGAAAAGAAGGGCTGGGCCGAGACCAAGGTCGTCATCCGTTTTTGGATTATCGCTGCGGCATTTGGTGCCGTTGGCCTTGCTCTGTTCTTCCAGTTGGGATAGTGGTCTTTCATGCCTCTTGCTGATGTCTTTAGCCTGCTCGTTTTGGGTCAGGGCAAATCCGGTCTCGATGTCGCCCGCTGGGCGCTGGCACATCCCGAGCGCGTAAGCGCCGTTACCGTGTATGGCGGCGGCACCTCTGAGCCCAATGACGCCACGCGTGCGCTCGAGGCTGCTGGTGCGTCGTTTGTCTGTGGGACCGAACAGGTCGAGGGCGCCTATGACGTATGCGTGACGTGCCCGGGCATCTCGGAGTTCTCGGGCTTCTTTAAGGCCGGGCGCGAACATGCCGCTCAGATTATGGGTGAGCCAGAGTTTGCCTATCGCCTGTCGCCCGATAACTGGATTGCCATCACGGGCACCAACGGTAAGACGACCACCACGTCGCTGACTGATTATCTGCTCAAGGCTGCCGGCGAGGCCAGCGTAGCTGTCGGCAACATCGGCGAGCCGCCGGTCAACGAGATTGACGGCCGAGCCCACAACGAGTGGTTTGTGGCTGAGCTCTCGAGCTATCAGATTGCTACGACCACCGAGCTCCACCCTCGCGTGGCAGTGCTGCTCAACATCACTCCCGACCACTTGGGCTGGCATAAGAGCCATAAGAACTATGCGCTTGCCAAGATCAAGCTGTTTGACAATATGGTCGATGACGATCTGGTGGTTGTCGACGTCGAAGACGCTGGCATTCACGAGTTCGATGAGTACATCTATACGCCGGGTTGCCGCATCTGCAAGGTCGCTTTTGACGAGCCCGAGGGTGCAGACGCCGCCTTTGTG
>CAJJPN010000269.1:0-1429 GCA_905193635.1 Coriobacteriaceae bacterium | reverse complement strand
GAAGAAGATTGTCAAAGAGAACCTAAAGTTCTCCGTGTACGAGAAGCCCCGCGCCGAGGCCATCGCCCTTATGGAGGAGCGCGGCGAGAAGTACAAGGTCGAGCACATCGGCGACCTGGACGACGACGCCCGTATCACCTTCTACCAGCAGGGCGACTACATCGACATGTGCGTCGGCCCCCACATCTGCTACACCAAGGCGCTCAAGGCCTTTAAGCTTACCGGCGTCTCGGGCGCTTACTGGAAGGGCGACAAGGACAACAAGATGCTCACCCGCATCAACGGCGTCGCCTTTGCCACCAAGGAAGAGCTCGACGAGCACATGCACATGCTGGAGGAGGCCAAGAAGCGCGACCACCGCAAGATCGGCCGCGAGATGGACTTCTTTATGATGCGCGACGAGGCCCCCGGCTTCCCGTTCTTCCTGCCCAACGGCATGATCCTTAAGAACACGCTGCTGGACTACTGGCGCGAGATCCACCACAAGGCCGGCTACGTGGAGATCTCCACGCCGCTCATCATGAACAAGCAGCTGTGGAAGACCTCGGGCCACTGGGACCACTACAAGGACAACATGTACTCCACCGTCATCGACGACGAAGAGTACTGCATTAAGCCCATGAACTGCCCGGGCGGCGTGCTGGTGTACGCCTCCAAGCCGCACTCCTACCGCGAGCTGCCCATTCGCGCCGGCGAGATTGGCCTGGTGCATCGCCACGAGCTGCGCGGCGCCCTGCACGGCCTGTTCCGCGTGCGCTGCTTTAACCAGGACGACGCCCACCTGTTTGTGCGTCCCGACCAGCTGACCGATGAGATCGTGGGCGTGGTCAACCTTATCGACTCCGTGTACCAGAAGTTTGGCTTTAAGTACCACGTTGAGCTTTCCACCCGCCCCGAGGACTCCATGGGTTCGGACGAGGATTGGGCTCGCGCCGAGGAGGGCCTGCGCACCGCTCTGGAGAAGCTGGGCATGGACTATGAGGTCAACGAGGGCGACGGCGCCTTCTACGGCCCCAAGATCGACTTCCACCTGGAGGACTCGCTTGGCCGTACCTGGCAGTGCGGTACCGTCCAGCTCGACTTCCAGATGCCGCTCAACTTTGACCTGGAGTACGTGGACGCCGACGGCACCAAGAAGCGCCCCATCATGCTGCATCGCGTGTGCTTTGGCTCCATCGAGCGCTTCATCGGTATTCTGATTGAGCACTTTGCGGGCAAGTTCCCCACTTGGCTGGCTCCCGTGCAGGTCAAGGCACTTCCCGTCTCTGAGAAGAGCCGCGACTACGCCCACCAGGTGTGCGCCAAGCTGGAGGAGGCCGGCATTCGCGTGGTCTGCGACGACCGCGACGAGAAGATCGGCTACAAGATCCGCGAGGCCCGCAGCATCGACCGCGTGCCCTACATGCTCATCCTGGGCGAGAAGGAGGTC
>CAJJPN010000268.1:0-1463 GCA_905193635.1 Coriobacteriaceae bacterium | reverse complement strand
TTGAGCGCAGGCTGTCGCGAATGTTCGGACGCGCCGTTGATGTGGTGTCCCGCAATGCCGTCAATCCCGACTTCTTACCGGACGAGGACAAGAGTACGCCGCAGCTCGATCTTTTGGCTCGTGTCGAACGAGAGCTACCGGTGCGGCTCGACCAAGAGCGCACCGATATGGTTGTTTGCCATGGTGATCCCTGCATGCCGAACTTCATGGTGGACCCTAAAACTCTTCAATGCACGGGTCTGATCGACCTTGGGCGGCTCGGAACAGCAGATCGCTATGCCGATTTGGCACTCATGATTGCTAACGCCGAAGAGAACTGGGCAGCGCCAGATGAAGCAGAGCGCGCCTTCGCTGTCCTATTCAATGTATTGGGGATCGAAGCCCCCGACCGCGAACGCCTTGCCTTCTATCTGCGATTGGACCC
Source organism: Coriobacteriaceae bacterium (assembly GCA_905193635.1). Taxonomy (GTDB): domain Bacteria; phylum Actinomycetota; class Coriobacteriia; order Coriobacteriales; family Coriobacteriaceae; genus Collinsella. The sequence continues at coordinate 1,039 of CAJJPN010000268.1, read as the reverse complement.
TCTGACTTGGGGTTGATGTTCATGCCGCCTGTTTTTCCTGCTCATTGGCACGTTTCGCAACCTGTTCTCATTGCGGACACCTTTTCCAGCCTCGTTTGGAAAGTTTCATTGCCAGACGGGACTCCTGCAATCGTCAAGGGATTGAAACCTATAAAAGACATTGCTGATGAACTGCGCGGGGCCGACTATCTGGTATGGCGCAATGGGAGGGGAGCAGTCCGGTTGCTCGGTCGTGAGAACAATCTGATGTTGCTCGAATATGCCGGGGAGCGAATGCTCTCTCACATCGTTGCCGAGCACGGCGACTACCAGGCGACCGAAATTGCAGCGGAACTAATGGCGAAGCTGTATGCCGCATCTGAGGAACCCCTGCCTTCTGCCCTTCTCCCGATCCGGGATCGCTTTGCAGCTTTGTTTCAGCGGGCGCGCGATGATCAAAACGCAGGTTGTCAAACTGACTACGTCCACGCGGCGATTATAGCCGATCAAATGATGAGCAATGCCTCGGAACTGCGTGGGCTACATGGCGATCTGCATCATGAAAACATCATGTTCTCCAGTCGCGGCTGGCTGGTGATAGATCCCGTCGGTCTGGTCGGTGAAGTGGGCTTTGGCGCCGCCAATATGTTCTACGATCCGGCTGACAGAGACGACCTTTGTCTCGATCCTAGACGCATTGCACAGATGGCGGACGCATTCTCTCGTGCGCTGGACGTCGATCCGCGTCGCCTGCTCGACCAGGCGTACGCTTATGGGTGCCTTTCCGCAGCTTGGAACGCGGATGGAGAAGAGGAGCAACGCGATCTAGCTATCGCGGCCGCGATCAAGCAGGTGCGACAGACGTCATACTAGATATCAAGCGACTTCTCCTATCCCCTGGGAACACATCAATCTCACCGGAGAATATCGCTGGCCAAAGCCTTAGCGTAGGATTCCGCCCCTTCCCGCAAACGACCCCGACCCGCGCCACGGCCCACGAGCGGACGCCGCAGCAGGAGCGCCAGAAGGCCGCCAGAGAGGCCGAGCGCGGCCGTGAGGC
>CAJJPN010000267.1:0-1472 GCA_905193635.1 Coriobacteriaceae bacterium | reverse complement strand
ATCCGGCTCCCGTTTTTGTTGGGACGCGAATGTGTTTTGGTGCAGAGCGCGTTACGGGCGGAGCTCATTGCAGCTAGGCGAGCTCGGCTCCAAGGGCGCGGCAGGCCGCTTCGCCCTCATCGTCGGGGGCGTCGTAACAGATGACGGAGTCGACCACGTTGACGCCTGCCTCGTCGGCGTCCGCCTTCCAATTGTCCATCCATTCGCCTTCGGCCCACGAATAAGAGCCAAAGAGGACGACCTTCTTGTCGCCGAGGGTCTCCTTGACTTCGTCCCACATCGGTTGGAACTCATCGTATTCAAGCTCCTCGGAGCCCATGGCGGGGCAACCGAAGGCGAAGGCATCATAGTCGGCGGCCCTGTCGGCAGAGAAGTCGGCGCAGGGGATGACTTCGGCCTCGGCGCCCGCGGATGTGGCGCCTTCGGCGACGAGGTTTGCCATGGCCTCGGTGTTGCCCGTGCCGCTCCAGTAGACGACGGCGATCTTGCTCATGTTGAGTCCTTTCAGTTGTGTGGCAGGTTGCCGCGGCTTCTATGTTCTATCGGGTCGTCTGGGCAAGTTGCGCCAGGCTGCAGCCCTGCTGATAGACAAAGGTGAAGTATTGGGTGCAGGCACGGTAGGCGTCAAACATCGCAAGCGCTTGCTCGACATTCGTGTAGACCTTCCAGGCCCCAAAGACCTTGTAGTTCTCGCCGCGCTGGACGATAAACTCGTGCACGTCGTCGTAGGGATATCCAAGGAAGTAGCCTATTTCGTGCGGAAACTCGCAGGTGCAGTCGTTGCTGCAGCTAGCTTGCTGGGGTAGTGCGCATCGAGTCTGGCTACAAGCGCATTCCGCGACGTTATTGCTCGCGAGCGTGATGCGTGATGCCAAATGCACAAGGCATGTCGAAAGGTCTCTCGTGTCGTAGCCTTCCGAGGCGAGCGCTGTTTGGGCGCGAGGGTCTGCGAAATAGGTGGCGAGGCTTTTGGCTCGGTACACGTACACGAGTGCTCCGCAGGGCCGCCAGACCAAAACACTCAGGTGGATGCCGAGCGGGTCAAGCTCGCGATTGCACTGGGCGATAACGTTGAGCAGGCGTGCTCGACGTTCTGCGATGGTTTCGGTTGTGGTCGAGCCGTTCCCGTGGGCGTAGGTGCCTGGATAGGTAAAGAGCGATGCCGGCTTGATGCCCGCGAGCGTGGGAGAGCAGTTGCGCACGACCGCTGCCTGAAACGTTGGGATATCTATGGTTCGAGTCACGGCGCTCCTTACGGATCTAAACTGTTAGCCTAGGAAAACTTATACACGAAAGTAAGCCATGGTCAACAAAAAAGTTTGAAGAGGGAAACTAATTGACCGAACAGACATGATTTTGGGTTAAGATGGGGACACCCCATGGGGGTATCTAGATAGTGCTACTTGAAAGGGGAGCGCATGAGTGACTTGCTCAACCCTGCGAATCTCATCGTGCTGGCCGTCATTGCCGTC
>CAJJPN010000266.1:0-1508 GCA_905193635.1 Coriobacteriaceae bacterium | reverse complement strand
TGCCACTCCTCGGGATAGCTCATGCGGATCTCGTCGAGGATGTTGAAGAACACGTCGGCGTCGATGACCTTGAACTGAGCGTTCTTGCCGAAAGGCGGCTTGGCTTCCTCGATCAGCCCTTCGAGCTCATCGACCAAGCTGACGATCCTATCGCCAGGAAAATTCTCGCCCGGCATCCGGTCTCCTTTCATAGGTAACATATCATCGTGCTAGTTTACCACATGCCACCAGGCAATAAAAAACGTCACGAAAAGCGGTGTCTGAGCGCTTCGACCACGTTGGGCGGGACAAACGTCGATACATCGCTGCCGAGCGAGGCGATTTGGCGAACGACCGAACTCGAGATATAGCCGTACTGCGGCGCACTCATGACAAAGATGGACTCCAGCTCGTTATCCAAGCGATAGTTGAGGTCTGCCTGCTGCAGCTCGTACTCAAAGTCGGTCATGGCGCGCAGGCCCTTGACCACGGCCCCCGCCCCCTGCTCGCGAGCGAAGTCGACCAAGAGGCCGGTAAAGGGCAGGACCTCGACGCCGTCGATATCACCGAGCGCCTCACGAGCCAGCGCCACGCGCTCATCCAGCATAAACGTGGTGCCCACACCGTTTTTACCCTGCGACTCGGCGACAGCGACGATCACGCTGGGAAAGATGCGGCGGGCGCGGCGGATGACGTCGATATGGCCAAACGTGATGGGATCGAAGGTGCCCGGGACGATCACGCGGTTGATGGTGTCACTCATGGGCGTTCTCCTGAACCGTCATGGCATCGGTGTTGTGAGCATCGGTGCCGGCGCAATCTTCCTCACCATCGTCATCGCCGACCCAACGAAGCAGGTCGACCGAGGTAATGCCGTAGCGCTTCTCGCGCACGATCTCAAAGCCTGCCGGATGCGCGCCCGCATCAGCGGCGGCATGCTCAAACAGGGCATAAGCGCCAGGTGCAAGCAGACCCTGCTGAGCCAGGTTCTGCAGCAGTATCTCGACCGGCTCGGCACCAAAAGCATAGGGCGGGTCGAGCAGGACCAGATCAAAGGGGCCGCCCGGCACACGACCGCGCGAGGCGCTCGCCAGCATGTCGCCCGTTACCACGCGCCAACGCGCACGGTCACGGCAGAGCGACTCGATATTCTTGGTAATGAGCCGCGCGGCATTCCGATCGATCTCGAACGTCGTGAGCGAGCGGGCGCCACGTGAGAGCATCTCTAACCCTAAGGCGCCGGAGCCGCCAAAGGCGTCCAGCACGCGGACCTCGTCCAGATCGAAGTCAAATGCCGACATGACCATAGATGCGCATGCCTCGCGCACACGATCGGTCGTGGGGCGGGTGACATCGCGACCACGGGGCTCCTCGATCTTACGACCGCGCCATTCGCCGCCGATGATTCTCATCCTCCGCTGACCTCCTTAAAAATGTGTCGATATCGCATGGCGACCGCATCGCGCAGGGGGCGCGTCGCCACGGAGTCAAGGTTGCAAGCATACCGCAAGAGCTCGACCGCGTCCAAA
>CAJJPN010000265.1:0-1513 GCA_905193635.1 Coriobacteriaceae bacterium | reverse complement strand
AAGATACGTGCGACGGGGGCGAGGCGAATGGCTGAGCGGTATCGATATGCGGGTTCAACGGTATTATATTGACCACGTAGATTATTAACTTGCATTTCTAACAGTTAAGGAGACGGGTGCTTTCCAGCACACTCCTTCGATGATGCCTTCCGCTAGTTGCTATGCCGGTTTCAGCCAACAAAGAATGTGCCCGGGCGCTCAGGTTCACCGTTAGCGTTGGCAACATATGAGATGGGCCAGACCCTTGCCGCGCGCCGATTGCGCGAGAGGTGTCGGGCTCCATGTTTATTCCACCTGCTTGTTATCAACCAGCTTCGTTCAACGTCAGACATTCAAGATGTCAGACGTCGAACCTGCGCTAAAGACGCAGCTGGGGCTACTAGTTGCCTACAATCGCTCGCGAAGCTCACCTGTTCGTGCGTGAATGTCTGACAGCTCCGTCAGACATTGTCGGACATTTGATTGTTCGACAAATGCGCACGTGGTCGCGTTCGCAAAGATAACTGAACGGTCGATGGGTGCGTTGAGACCGGAGCAAACGGCGGATGCCAGAAAAATGGCCTCACAGAATCGCACCCATGGTTGATAAAATTGACCGCCCGGGCGCAAATACCCGGGCGGTCAATTCATCCCCTCGTTCGCGATCCTGTTGGGTTTTGGGGCTTTGACATGTTGTTGACGGATGGATCAGCCGTACAGCTTGATCTCCCGGGGTTCCATGTGGTCGTCCCCCAATAAGACGTCCCTGATGTAGCCCTGCGGCAGGAACTCGACGGGCAGCACTGGGTCGTCGACGTAGCCGGGCACTGGGAGTAGGCGTGGCCTTTGGACATAGCGTGGCCGCCTGCCGGCGGTCGGACTGCCACTTCAGCCAAAAGCTCAGGCGCGCGCATTAAAATAATGAATATATCGCTTGATGGGCTTTTGACCAAGCATGAACATCGCAGGTAAATCCGTGTACCAATTTTTGGTACACGGATTTACCTGCGGTTTGTTGAAAGCTCTGACACGCGCTGTCGACTTCATTAAAATCGATTGCCGATCAAGTCTTCCTATATATGCGAGCCCCAAGAAACTGCGCTGTGAACCTGAGTCCTCTATCGATCGGCCCGGTGCACCGGGCCGCTGTCCTCGAGCCGGCAACAGCTTGCCGGTCTCAAAACGTATGCCGTCCGGCACGACCGACAGCCGAGCCTTGTGCCCCACTCGAGCAGTGCCAGAACCCCGTGCCGGAACCCACGCAGACGATGGCAGGGGAATTCAGCCGCGGCCATCGAGGAGCCGACCTAGGGACGGCGCCCTCATTCCTCAATGGATTTCCGCCGCCCCTTATAGGTCTGGATTGATTTAATGCTTGATTTAATCCGGCTGAATAAGCCGACCATGGGCCGGTTGACATAATGTAAGGTAAAAGAGCAGATGCGGCCGTACGCCGGTGCGGGTGATGTGACAGAATGTAATACACGTATTGCATCTAACCGGGAGGTGCATCATGGCAACCGCCACCGCAGTC
>CAJJPN010000264.1:0-1527 GCA_905193635.1 Coriobacteriaceae bacterium | reverse complement strand
ATGTCTGCGGCGCGGAACCAGCCTCCCGCGCCGCTTTTCTTTTTTGGCCACATGCCACCAAGGAGAACCTCCCCATGCACAACAAGCGCGTGCTCGTCGCCATGAGCGGCGGCGTCGATTCCAGCGTGACCGCGTACCTGCTCAAAAGCCAGGGCTACGAATGCGTCGGCGCCACCATGCGCCTCACCTGCCCCGCACCCGATCCCGTCACGGGCATGAGCAAAGTCGACCGCGACATCGCCGACGCGAAGGCCGTCGCCGAGCGCCTGGGGATACCCCACCGTGTGCTCGACCTGCAGCAGACCTTCGACCGCAATGTAATCGAGCGCTTCGTGACCGCCTACCAGGAGGGGCTGACGCCCAACCCGTGCATCATCTGCAACCGCCATATTAAGTTTGGCGCGCTGCTCGATGCGGCGCTCAATATGGGCTGCGATTACATCGCCACAGGTCACTACGCCAAAACGAGCCAGGCGTCCGACGGAACCTGGCAGCTGCATCGCGGCGAGGACCCTAAGAAGGACCAAAGCTACTTTTTATATTCGCTTACGCAGGAGCGCCTGGCGCACACGATCTTTCCGCTGGCAGGCCTGGACAAGGAGCACGACGTGCGCCGCATTGCCGCCGAGCAGGGCTTTGCCAACGCCAAGAAGGCCGAAAGCGAGGACATCTGCTTTATCGCGGATGGCGACTATGCGGGCTATATCGAGCGTCGGTGCGGACATCCCGCTACACCGGGCGATATCGTATGGCGCGACGGCAGCGTGGTCGGACGCCACAACGGCGCGTTGCGCTATACCATCGGCCAGCGCAAGGGCCTGGGCGTCGCGATGGCGCATCCCGTGTACGTAACGGGCGTCGACGCCGCCAACAACATTGTGCATCTGGGCGAAGCCGAGGACCTAACCGCGGCGGCGCTAACTGCCAATGAGTGGATCTGGAGCGCGCCAGCAGAGTGCATGGAGGCCGAGCTCGATGCCGGCGGCATTCGCGTGGGCGCCAAGTACCGCTACCGACAGAAAGACCAGGCAGCGACCCTTACGCGCGGCGAAGACGGGCAAATGTTGCTGACCTTTGACGAGCCGCAGCGCGCCATCGCCCCCGGACAGGCCGTCGTCGTGTATCGGGGCGACATCGTCCTGGGCGGCGGCACCGTGACCGGCGCGCTTAAGTAGCCGCGGGTTTATCGCTGCACGTGTCGAAGTACCTCAACAGCGGCACCAACCTCGATTACGCGACGCTCAAGGCCGCGGTGAATGGCCTCGAGTCGACCCTCCGCCGTCGCCCACTCGCTCTGCGAAAGAATCTCGATCGCTTCATCAACAAATCCGTTGAGCCGCGATGAATCGAACCAATCGAGCAAATCCGCAAGCGCCAGCTGGACGGAAGGGTCGGGCCCAAACGGCTTAGCGGGAAACCCAAACTCCCCAGCTGCGAGCACGGCAGTTGGTACGTTGTACCACAGGCAGTTGCCGCTATCGAACAGCGGAGCAGGTTTTATCTCCAGGGTGTCGACATTGCGGATGA
>CAJJPN010000263.1:0-1605 GCA_905193635.1 Coriobacteriaceae bacterium | reverse complement strand
CTCCACCTTTAAGGCCTTTACGCTGGCAACTGCCATCCAAAACGGCATGAACCCCAACGTCACCCTCAACTGCAACTCGCCGCTCAAGGCCAAGGGCACCACGACCGAGGTCCAAAACTACGCCAACCATAGCTATGGCAACATCACGCTTAAGCAGGCGACGGCATACTCCTCCAACACCGGCTACATCCAGGTGGCGGAAGCCGTCGGCAACAGCAAGATCATCTCGCTCGTCAAAAAGCTCGGCATCGATCCCGCCAAGGACAACATCGAGGACGTTCCCGTCATGACGCTCGGCACCGGCTCGATCTCGCCGCTCGAGATGGCCGCCGCCTACGCAACGTTTGCCAATGGCGGCTACTATCGCCAGCCGATCGCCATCACCGAGATTGACTCTCGTACCGGCTCGGTGCTGTACCAGCACACTGACAATCCCTCACAGGTGCTTACCGAGGGCGAGGCCGCCGCGGTCACCGATGTTCTGTCCGGCGTCATGCAGGGCGGCGGTACGGGCGCTGCCGGTGCCCTAAGCGTCAACCAGCCCTATGCCGGCAAGACGGGCACCACCGACAACACCACCAACCTGTGGTTCTGCGGCTATACCCCGCAGCTGGCGTGCGCCCTGTGGACCGGCTATTCCGCGGGCGAGATCCCCATCCAAAAGTACGGCACGGACCTGCTGGGCGACAGCACCAACCTGCCTGTCTTTAAGCGGTTTATGAACACCGTTCTGACCGGTACCGAGCGCGAGGAGTTTGCGACCGGAACGGCGCCCACCTACAAGAACAACAGCGTCTGGAAGTTCTACGGCACCAACAACACCAAGAAGTCGGAGAACGACGACAAGGACAAGGACGAAGAGGAAGAGGAAACCACCACAACGACTACCACGACGACCACGACCACCGAGACCACGGGCGGCGACACCACCGGCGGCACCGGTACGACCGGTGGCTCGACGGGTGGCTCCACTGGTGGTTCGACCGGCGGCGATGGCGGCACGCCTACGCCTACGCCTACGCCTACGCCTACGCCCACTCCCGACCCCTCGCCCACGCCTGACGATACGGTCGGCTAAGAAGTACGCGACTAAAGCCAACAAGGCCCCGAGCAGCTTATTGAACTGCTCGGGGCCTTTTAGTTTGAAGCGACCTGGTGGGCGGTCTTTATACCGGCAAACAAAAAGGGGTACCGACCAACGTCGATGCCCCTTACAAGCCACTATGTCAGCGCACACAATGCCGAGCGCACGACCCGCACACCTACTTGCGAGAATTGCTCAACTTATTGATCAGCGCCTCGAGACGCTCGCCGTCCTCGGCCGTCTGGGCAATAACCAAAATCGTATCGTTGCCGGCAAGCGAGCCAAGCACATCGGGTAACTCTGCCGCATCAACGGCGGCGGCGATGCCGGAAGCCGTGCCAGGCTGAGCCTTGATCATAACCAGATTATCAGTACGCAGAACGCCCGTTACGAGCTCGGAAACCATACGCTGCAGGTGCAGGTCCTCTGCCAGAACATAGATGCCCTCAGGGAGCTTACGCAGCCCCATATCGGCAATATCGCGAGAGACAGTCGCCTGCGTGCAATCAAAGCCCATAGCA
>CAJJPN010000262.1:0-1654 GCA_905193635.1 Coriobacteriaceae bacterium | reverse complement strand
ATGGCAGGAAACATGCAGGACAACTTTGACGAGAATGGCAACCCCATCCGCTGCTCCTTCTGCGGAAAAGAGCAGGGGCAGGTCCGTCGCCTCGTAAAGGGTCCGACCAACATCTTTATCTGTGACGAGTGCGTCGCCGCCTGCTCCGAGATCCTTGAGGAGTCGCTGGCTTCGGACTTTATGGACGCTGCCCGCAACGGCAAGCTGCCGGGCTTCCTCAACGATCACGGCCAGGCTGCTGGGCAGCCCGCCGTGGACCCCGAGGCCGAGGGCTTTGAGCTCGAGGACGACCGCCAGGTCATCACGCACGTGCCGACGCCGCACGAGATCTATGACGAGCTTTCGGCCTATGTCATGGGCCAAGAGGACGCCAAGCGCGCCATGTCGGTTGCCGTGTACAACCATTACCGCCGCGTCATCGAGGGCGGTGCTGCGCTTTCGGCCTTTGACGACGGTTTGGACTCGCAGCTTGACGATGACATGGACGAGGTGGAGCTCGCCAAGTCCAACATCCTGCTGCTCGGTCCCACCGGTACCGGCAAGACGCTGCTGGCCCAGACGCTCGCGCGCATCCTCGAGGTGCCGTTTGCCATCGCCGATGCCACCGCGCTCACCGAGGCTGGTTACGTTGGCGAGGACGTGGAGAACATCCTGCTCAAGCTCATCAATGCTGCCGATGGCGACATTGAGCGCGCTCAGGTGGGCATTATCTACGTGGACGAGATTGACAAGATTGCCCGCAAGGCCGAGAACCTCTCCATTACCCGCGATGTCTCGGGCGAGGGTGTGCAGCAGGCGCTGCTTAAGATTCTTGAGGGCACGGTGGCCAGCGTTCCGCCTACCGGTGGCCGCAAGCATCCCCAGCAGGAGCTGCTGCAGATCGACACGACTAACATCCTGTTTATCTGCGGCGGTGCCTTTGTGGGTCTGGACAAGATCATCGCCGACCGCGTGGGCAACAAGGGCGTGGGCTTTAACTCCGAGATCGCCGGCCCCACCTCGGTCGACGAGAACGACCTGCTGCGTCAGGTGCTCCCGCAGGACCTCAACGCCTTTGGCATGATCCCCGAGTTCGTGGGCCGTACGCCCGTTGTCACCCAGACGCAGGCGCTCGACGAGGACGACCTGGTGTCGATTCTGACCGAGCCCAAGAACGCCGTGGTGCGTCAGTACCGCAAGATGTTCCGGCTCGAGGACGTTGAGCTTGAGTTTGAGGCCGCGGCCCTTCACGAGATCGCCCGTATGGCGCTCGCCCGCAAGACCGGCGCCCGCGGCCTGCGTTCCATCTGCGAGGACGTGCTTCAGCAGACGATGTTCGACCTCCCCAGCGAGGAGGGTGTCGCCAAGGTCATCGTGACCGAAGCGGCGGTTAAGGGCGAAGAACAGCCCCAACGCATCTACGGGTAAACCTGCCAAAAACGTGCTTGCAAATAGCCTCCGACCATCCGCGGTCGGAGGCTATTTTATATATACGCAAAACACCCAACTACCTGTGTTATTCTGTGTGTTTGTTTAAGCCTCAGCGAAGTCAATTCAGACTGAAGTAATCGATACCTAAGGCGCGTCCGCCTGCTTGGTTTTCGTAGATTCCGCACGAGCCGAAGAGCACTTAATGTGCTCTTCGTGCGAGCCCAGGACCTGACCGAGCGAAAAC
>CAJJPN010000261.1:0-1657 GCA_905193635.1 Coriobacteriaceae bacterium | reverse complement strand
CTGCTGGGCGGGCCTGCAGACTTGGATGCTGCTGACGCGGGCGGCTGGACGGCGGTCTTGGGCTGGATAGTCGGCTTGGCGGTCGTCTCTGCGGCGTCGTTTGGTGTCCATGAGCTGGTGCATGCGGTGTTCTTTAAGCTGTTTGCGCCCGCCGGTGCTCGGGTTACCTTTGGGGCAAATCTCGAGACGTGCATGATTTACGCCTGCGCCGAGGGCGTTGTGTATTCGCGCCGGCGGTACATGGCCATTTGCCTGGCGCCCACGGTGATCCTGACGGCTGTGCTTGCCTTGGGGTTTGCGTTTTTTGGCTATCCGCTGCTGTGCTACCTGGCGGCCGGCTTGCATTTGTCGGGCTGTGTGGGCGACTGGTATTACGTGCGGACCATTTTGCGCGACCGCCGCATCGTCGCCTGCGAGGACACGTCCTTTGGCGTGCGCTTTTTCGCAAAGTAGTCTTTGGGCAAGGATTGGGAGGGGATGTCGATGAAGCCGTTGTTGTTGCACGCCTGCTGTGCGCCGTGCTCGCTTGAGCCGGTTCGCCTGCTGCGCGAGGAGGGGTTTGAGCCCACGATCTGCTGGACTAACCCCAATATTCAGCCGCGAGATGAGTGGCTGCGGCGTCTGGACGAGCTGCGCCGGTGGTGTGCCGATGGCGAGATCGAGCTTATCGAGGCAGGGGAGGACCGCGATCGCTGGGAGACCGGCGTGGCACCGCTGGGCGCCGATCGGCCCCGTCGCTGTCGCGCGTGCTATGCCCTGCGCTTGGCCGAGGCGTGCCGTGTGGCCCAGGAGCGTGGGTTTGAATATGTGGGCACGACGCTCGCCGTCTCGCCGTATCAGCTGTTCGACACGTGTAATGATGTGCTTGAGCGCTTGGCCGCCGCCCGCGGGCTCACCCCGGTGATTCGCGATTTTCGCCCGTATTATCCAGAGGCCACGCGTCGTTCGCGCGAGCTGGGCATGTATCGGCAGAACTACTGTGGCTGCCGCTTTTCGGCCGTCGAGGCGGCCATGGACCGCGCCCGCATCCGCGATGAGCGTAAAGCCGCCAAAAAGTAGTTCTTTTAGGCTGGGACTTTGAGCTGTCTGCGCGGTACGGTCGTTTTTGGGAAAGTCGATTTAATTAAGCGTGTGATCGTGGCTCGCTTGATACCAAACGACGACTCCTATGATTCTAATCCTCCGTTTGTTAAACATCAGATCCGGACTTGCTGTTGCATATGAATGGGACGACAGCACAATCATGTCGTTTCCTTCTGCAAATCGCCTAATTACCGGTGTTTTACCGTCTGCGAGCGCCAATACAGCACAGCCGTTCCAGGGCTTTGCGGTGGTATCGACAAGTAGTAAGCTGCCGGGAGGGTAAATGCGGGACATTTCGTCGCCTTTGATTTTAACGAAAACGCTATGTGGGTGACGTTTGGCTACGTCTACAGGCGCGCAAGCATTTTGTTGGCCGTGCGTGATGCGGCGCTTTTGCGATTCGATATCGATGACGGGAAATGCGCCCTCCATTTCGTGGATAGCAGGGTCTTCGTCGGTGACGATTCTTTTATTTGCGAGCTTTACGGCCAAACCGTTTTCCTCGCCAACAAGTTCATCGCGGGTGCAACCGAAGAGCGCTTGTAACTTTTCAATATAGCGCTCACGGGGGGCA
>CAJJPN010000260.1:0-1690 GCA_905193635.1 Coriobacteriaceae bacterium | reverse complement strand
ACCTTCCCCGCTCATAGCAAATCACCGGCTGCATGTCCTTAATACGCTCGCCAGACTTCAGTTTGATATTTTTATTCCAATCATCCTTCCAAAACCATCGTTCACCCCTCCAGCGAGTCGCCTCGCTGGTCGGCTCGCCCTTCGCATCACAGATTGCAACGATCTTCTTCCAGTCGACATAACGTGAGCCGAATTTCAGCGCGTCGTGCACATCTGCGTACTCGCGCATCGTTGTCAACTCGATAACCGGACGAGCGCACAGCCTTTTCTCCTCCATGTAGGCTTCTTTTCTCTCTTCAAGGTTCTCACCGTTTGCCCAATGCATATCAAAGGCAGGGCATCCATGCCGTATGGCATCTCCGACCTTCTGAACAATCTCTTTTCGCGTTGCCCAGTCATATCCATCGGACCATATTGCAGCACAGATCTCGTCATAACTGTGATAGATGGTGTCCGTCTCAAGACAAATCATCTGCACATTCAAATCTACAAGTCTTCCTACTTTCCCGTCCCAATCCCTCACATACGAAAACCTCTTATTCTGAGGCTTGACCTTGTTTTTCACATGGTCTAGAACTACCGACCTGCTTGTGCCGGCAGCCTTTGCCGCTGCGCCCGTAGTCGGGAACATCTCTCCCGTTTCCAATATGACGATCCATCCGGCAAGCCCTCGAATCTCTGTCAGATCCATATCCGGCGAATACATCGACTCAAAACAATAGAACTGATTTTTGATCGCGACCCATTTGCCGTTCTGGGCCATATTGCACACATCCGACATCCAGCCCTGGGTGATCCCAAGCTCTTTTTCCGCTGCACTACAGCTCGGCCACTTCTTGCCATCGTCGATTCGAACAACCGATTTTGCCGTTCTGCGAACAGGAGTATCGAATGGAAACTCGGCTTCCTTCAACTCGGCAATCTGCTGCTCGGTCAGCTCTCCCGCGCGATAAAGGCGGCGAAGCTCATATTCCAGAGTCTTTTTCCGTTTGAGCTGGTCCTTTTTCCCATCAGTCATCTGCTAAAGCCCCTTCCACAGCGCTATCTTCTCATCAATTGTCAGTTTCTCGGATCTTAATGCGAGCCGTCGTTCAAGGTTTTTTGCCAAATGCCTTGCGTCCTTCTCATGATTGATGACCTTGAAAGCTGAAGGCGGAATGAGTTCTTCCGGATCATTTTCTCCAGATAGCCGGGCGTAGCTTTCCGACATCATGCTTACGATCTGCTCAATTCCGATCATCTCGAAATTATCGACTAGATCGATAACCAGCGGTTCGAAGTTGCCTGCGGCGGTCAATGCACGCCCAAGCTGCTGATAGAAAATCGTCGGCGACGAGGTACGCCGTACCATAATGACGGCATCCACGCCCTTGATGTGAACCCCCTCGTTAAGCTGGTTGACGCAAAGCAAAAGCTTGATTGCGGTCTCATCATCGTCCTCTTTGAATCCATCGTATTCACTCGTCCCGAAGGGATTCGAGCTATGGACAACATAGGTATGAACGTTACCGTTTACTCGGGAAAACCACCACGGGCACATCTTCTCGATTTCATTCAGCTCGAAGACATTCGGGCAAAAAACAATCACTTTCTCTATTCCCTCAAAGTACTTTTGAAAAATGGCCGGAAGGTTCGCTGCCCTGCTCGCGCAATCTCTCAGCTCGTTAAAATCAGCCAGCAACTCTGCCCG
>CAJJPN010000259.1:0-1795 GCA_905193635.1 Coriobacteriaceae bacterium | reverse complement strand
GCGTTCTTCGGCGTGCTGGCGTAGGCTCCTGCGTTTTATTCTGCCCCCAAGGGAAACGGCGACCCATTGCGGTCGCCGTTTTTTATTACCGAAAGCTAGCTGGAGGTGCTTCGTGATTCGATCTGACAATCCACCCGATAATGGCGTGAGCGGGGCGATGTATCTATTTGGCACGGCGCTCTTGTGGAGTTTTATCGGCATCCTCGTTCGCGCCAATTCGCAGTCGGCTCTTTTGATCGGTGCCGTTACGGCAATATTTATGGCGCTCTTTATCCTGCTCGTCGGCAGGCCCGTCCTCCGCGTCAGCCGTCTTATTGCCCTTGTGGCCGTCTGCAACTTCGTGACGGGCACCACGTTTAACTTTGCCAACCAGCTCACGACGGTCGGCAACGCGATTGTTCTGCAGTACACCTCGATGATTTTCGTTATCGTGTATCAATCGCTCGCAACTCGCACGTTGCCCTCGCCTGCGAAGATTGCCTCCGTGGTGGTTGCTTTTACGGGTATGGGACTTTTCTTTTTAGGCGATTTGAGTGCCGAGGGCATGCTCGGCAACCTGCTTGCGGTCATTTCGGGCGCTACCTTTGGGCTGTGTTTCTTTTTGAACTCTCGCCCCGATGCGTCGCCCATGGTGTCCTCGCTTATCTCCTGCGGTATCTCGATGCTGCCGATCGTCTATTTTGCCGGCGCCCTAGACTCCGTGAGACCATTTGAGTGGGGGCTTATGCTGGTGCATGGCCTTTTTTGCAGCGGCCTTGCGAGCGTGCTGTATGCCAAGGGGATTGCGCGCACCAATGCGTTTGCGGCCAACTTGGTTTGCATGAGCGAGGTCGTGCTCGCCCCCTGCTGGTCGGCGCTCCTCTTTGGCGAGGTCTTTCGCTGGAACGAGCTTTTGGGCGCGGCGATTATCGTTTTGGTGATTGTGGCCAATTTGGCATCCGATGCCTTTGGCGATGGCTTTCTGGTGGCGCTTGTCAGCCATCGAAATAAAGAGCGCGCCTGACGGGATACGTCTGCCGTTTACGGTAAAAAACACCCCGCTGAGCGAGTGGTATTAAATAGTAAGAACCTGCATATCTATAATTGGTATCAAATCATTTGTGCCTGGCATAGGTGTTAGCAGCACACCAGGTACGCTTCGAGCCGTGTAATCGAACTCCCGGAATTGATATCAACAACGCGCGCGACGGGAGTGACGACGGTTCGAGATTCCTTATTGGGAGGAATTATGCTTGTCCAAGCAATCCTCGTCGGCTTAGTCGGAGCGTTTGGATGTCTCGACTACCAGCTCGGCACCCTCTACGCGTTCCGCCCCATCGTCCTGTGCCCGCTCGTGGGCCTGGTGCTGGGGGACCTGCAGACTGGCCTTGCCGTTGGCGCCAGCCTGGAGTTGCTATTCATGGGCTCGATCTCCATCGGCGCCTACGTACCGCCCAACGAAACCGTCGGCGGCGTGCTCGCCTGCGCGTTTGCCATTCAGCTCGGTCAGGGTACCGAGACGGCCATCGCGCTCGCCATGCCCATCGCCGTCCTTTCGCTGACGATCGGCAACATTACCAACGCCCTGTTCGCCGTGTTTGTCGACATGGCAGACAAGTTCGCCCTCAAGGGAAACCTCAAAGGCATCTACGCCGTTCATTGGGGACTTGGACTTTGGGGCTGCCTCGAGTACTTCCTGCTGTGTGGCGGCGCCTTCTATCTGGGTTCCGGCGCCATCCAGGGCCTACTCGACTTTATCCCGTCTTTTGTGATCGATGGTTGCGGCGTGGCCGCCAACATCCTGCCGGCCATGGGC
>CAJJPN010000258.1:0-1810 GCA_905193635.1 Coriobacteriaceae bacterium | reverse complement strand
AGCTTCATATCCCTGCCTGTCATTCGTGTTGTTGCTCGCACCATGGTAGCAGGGAAAAGCGCCCCGCATCCGAGGCTTTCCTCAAATGCGGGGCGCTTCTACAAACTGCTTCTACAAACGACTATTTCGTCTTGCCGGTAATGAGCGTCTTAAGACCCAGGCCGATCAGGCCCAGGCCCATGCGCACACGACCGGGGCGATGGCGCTCGATGGCCTTGGTCTTGCCGGCGGGCTTATCGCGACGGGCGCTCGTCTCGGGTGCGGGCTTGGTGACCTGCGGCTCGGGCTGAGGTACAGGTGCGGGCTCGGGCTCAATGACGGTCGCCTGGACCTTTTGGACCTTGGGTGTGGCCGGCTGCGGCTCAGGAGTAGGGGCGGGTTTTGCCTCAATGACGGGCTCGGGCGCGGCCTCGGCGTTGCGATAGGCACGCTCCAGCAGGGCTTCCTGCGAGTTGAAGGGTTTCTCACCCTCTGCACGCTCCACGGGGACCCAAGTGCCGTCGCTCGTGAGGCTGCGGGCCTTCACGTTGTCGCGCAGCTGCATGCCCATGTACTCGTGCACCAGGGCGCGGCAGGTGGGGTCGAGCACGGGGAAGGCGATCTCCACGCGGTGCTCGGTGTTGCGTGTCATCATGTCGGCCGAGCTCAGATAGATCATGTCCGAGTCCACGCCAAAGGCGTAAACGCGCGCATGCTCCAAAAAGCGTCCGACGATAGAACGGACATGCACGTTCTCGGTCTTGCCAGGAACGCCCGGCTTGAGGCACGAGATGCCGCGGATGATCATGTCCACGCGGACTCCTGCGCACGATGCCTCGGCGATCTTGTCGATGACCTCGCGGTCGGTGAGCGAGTTGAGTTTAAAGAACACGCGGGCGGGCTCGCCGGCGAGGGCGCGCTGGATCTCGCGGTCAAGCCCGCGCATGATGAGCGGTTTCAGTCCGACGGGCGCCACACCCAGGAAGCGGTAATCGCCGCGCAGGTTGCCCAGCGACAGGTTGCGGAAGAACAGGTTGGCGTCCTCGCCGATGCCGGGGTGAGCGGTCATGAGCATAAAGTCGCTGTAGAGTTTGGCCGTCTTCTCGTTAAAGTTGCCGGTGCCCAGCAGCGTCAGGCGCGTTAGCGCCATGCCCTCGCGATAGGTGAGCTGGCAGATCTTGGAGTGGCACTTAAAGCCCTCGGAGCCGTAGATGACGGTGCAGCCGGCCTCTTCCAGGCGCTCGGCCCACTCGATGTTGTTCTGCTCGTCAAAGCGCGCGCGGAGCTCCATGAGCACCGTGACCTCTTTGCCGTTCTCGGCGGCATCGATCAGCGACTCGCACAGGCGGCTCTGCTTGGCCACGCGGTAGAGCGTGATGCGCAGCGAGATGCACTCGGGGTCGTAGGCGGCCTCGTGCACCAGGTCCAAGAAGGGGTTCATGGCCTCATAGGGATAAAAGAGCAGCTTGTCGTGCTGAAGTACCTGCTCGCGGATGGAGCGGGTCATATCGATGGTGGGGTTGGGCTGCGGCTTAAACGGCGTAAAGAGCAGCTCGTTGCGCAGGTGCTCGGGAATCTTGCCCTCAATGCCAAAGACGTAGCCTAGGTCGAGCGGGATATCGCAGGTAAAGACAGAGCGGCGCGAAAGCTCGAGCGCCTTGCGGATGGTCTTGAGCGTCGCCTTCTCGAGCGACCCCGAGACCGCGAGCACCACCGGCTGCAGACGCAGGCGCTTCTTGAGGATGCGCTTCATGTGCTGACGGTAATCCTCTTCCTCCTCGACGCCCTCGCCGTCCGGGTCGATGTCGGCGTTGCGGGTGACCCGGAAGAG
>CAJJPN010000257.1:0-1820 GCA_905193635.1 Coriobacteriaceae bacterium | reverse complement strand
ACCAGCCCTTTTGCTGTTCCCGGCGGGGGCCGCGGGTAAAGTTTATCGCGAGTTCCGCACGAACAGGAGGCCACTTAATGTGGCCTCCGTCGTGAGCAGGACTGTAGAGCAGGAAACCTAAGCCGGTGTCCCCGCTCTCCCGGGGCCGGCGGAATTTAGTTGTTCAGCATGCGGTCGAAGCTTCCCGAGTCGCCATCCCGATAGTCGGCGGTCATCAGAATCTCCTGCGGAATGCGCCCGCCTTCACGTAGCACATTGCGGAACTGCACGCGCGTGACCATGGGCAGATCCTTGATCGTCGCCGCCAAGTTCTGCGGCACGCCCTGGTTGGCAGCCGCGCGCTCGCACTCGCCGCCGGCCTTCACGCGACGCTTATGCTCGGCGAGCATGGCGCGGTACATACCGGCATGCAGGCGAATCTCAACCACATTGGCATTGCGAGCCTGCTCGACGATGCGCGCGCCCTCGCGGTCGATATCGCCCACGTAGTAGACGTAGTTAAAGCGATAGCCGATCTCGGCCAGATAATCGTCCAGGGCATGCGAGACGCTCGCCTTGCATCCGCCGCCAAAAATCACGCCGCCCACCTTGATGCCAAAGAGCTTGGCGTGCTTGCGGCCACGCAGCAGCCTGACGATCTCGTCGTAGGTGTCCAGGTTCTCGACCATAATGAACGGCTTATCGGCGCCCAGCGTAAAGAAACCCGTAAAGTGCACGGGGCGGTTGGGGGCGACCTTGATCGCCTGCATGCTGATGCCCTTTTCGGTCATGCGCCTTATCAGGCGCTCACCGTGCTTGCCGTCAAAAGCCTTCTCGTCGTTAAAAATCTGGTAGGCACGCTGGCGGCGCGAGGCAACCGGCGTATCGGCACCTCGGTTTTGCTCGATCCAAGCCTGGATGATTGCGATTTCCTCGGCAATCTTGCGGTTGGACATCTCGTTGTGCTGAGTGCGCTGCGGCGCCTTTTTGCCGTCCTTGCCCTCGACCTTAACAATTTGAGTCTGCTGTTCCTTGATCTTAGAGAGCGCCGTAGGCGTAGGGACAACTTTGAGCAGCTGCCTGCCCAAAACGCGGGCAAGGGCAAACGCCGATACCTCGCCGTGGACGGCCGACTCGGGCTGCTGGGTAGCACTATCAGCCGCGGCAGGCTCAGCCTGTGCATGAGGCTTACGCTTGGAATCTGCCCGGGTATTACGTTCCTGCTTGGGCGCAGACGAGCGCTTTTGCGGACGATCGGACTTGGCCTCCTTCGCCGGCTGGCGCTTGACCTGATCCACCGGAGTCTCGGCCTTCTCATCTCCGTTTTGTGTCGCTGTCTTCTCGGCCGCGGCCTCGGCATTTGAGCCACGACCGCCGCGGTGACGACGACGGCGGGGCTTGCCTGAGGCGCTCTCCCCCGCCTGCTTATCAGCGGTCTGTTGAGCTTTGACCTCAGTGTCAGCCGCAGGCTGCGACTCGGAAGGTTGCTGCTCGCGAGCCGCCGGCTCAACGGTTTTCTCGGTTTGTTCGGCCTTCTCGGCCTGAGCGGTCGGAGCCGGCTCGCCCTTCTCCTGACGCCTTACGGGATACGCGCGCCTCGCAAAACCACGTCCGGGACGACATGAGCCCGGGGCCTTCTTGGCAGACTCCTCAACATCGTCTGCGGCCTCGGAAAGCTCTTCAACCTCATGCGCGACATCCTGCTGCGCAGCCTTAAAGTGGGCACCACGGCGACGCTGGGGCTCCTGGGCCTCCACGGGCTTTTGCTCCTTCGCGGGCCTCTGCGACTCGGCAGCAACCTCGTTCTCAACAGCCTCGGCATCCGTCTCACCCTTTCGAGC
>CAJJPN010000256.1:0-1834 GCA_905193635.1 Coriobacteriaceae bacterium | reverse complement strand
TGGGACCTTTAAGATGGTTCTCAATCGCAGTTCGGCTAAAGGAATTCTTTTTATCGATAAGGCTTCCGTACAGCGGGCAGAATTGCAGAGCATCGAAGGAAATATCCTTGTCTGCTAAGTTTTCCATTCGATAGATCGGATTGAAAGCGATGGGGATTGCATAGCAGGTGTCCGTATCTATATCGAATCGTTTTTTCAGAACCATGGGATTCACTTGACGGAACCGTGCGGCTTCCAGAATAGTGTCGGGATCGGCACCGGATCTGTATAGCCCGCCGATGCGCATGAGGATTGAAAGCAGATTTCTCGCAAAGATCCAGTCGTGCAGCGGCTCGACGATTGCGCGAAACTGCGAGTCCAGATAGGACAGATCTCCGGCTTTGGTGAAGTCAAGGTCGCCGATAAGCTCTCGTGTCGATTTCTTTCCCGTTCGGCCGATCGCCCTATAGCCCATGTCATCTGTTTCGACGGGGAATGCGTATGGATCGAAATAGCATTCCGGAAGCAGGCTCTCTAGATCGGATGGGACGAGATTAACCCCGTGCCCAATGTGTTGCTGGAGGTGGCTAGGTATAAAAATGCGACGTGAGAGGATGTCTGTTGAAATGTACATGGGTCCGAGATCGCGGGCAGCCAGGACCAGCGATCTTACATCCCTTGCCATCATCAGTTTATTGAAATTGTCGGGATCAATCGGAGGATAATCTACTCCTATATCATCGACTGCCAAGATTCTGACGAGAACATGCATACCTGACTTCCCGTCCCTTGCGATATAGATTTGATCAGTGTGCATATGGCTTCCTCTTTTAGTTAACGAATCTAGCATGCATCAGTTGAAAGACCGTCACGGTCTGATCGTATCATTCGTTCTCAGCTTGGCGGTATACGCGCAGCTCCCATTGCTTGCGCTCGACTTTCGCCACGGCATCCAGAATGAATCCAGTAGCCAGCGAGAGGGCGGCAATAAACATGAATGCCACGGCTAAGATGGCTGTCGGGAGTCTGGGCACGAGGCCGGTGGCAAGGTACTCACTCACTACAGGCATGCCGGCACAGAGGCCACCGATGCAGAACGCCAAGGCGACCAGCGAGAAGAACTTCAACGGACGGTAGTCCTTGAACAGCGTTCCAATCATGGCAATTACTTTCAGCCCATCCCTTACGGTATTCAATTTAGAAACCGAGCCCTCGGGGCGGTCGCGGTATTTCACGGGGATATTCACGATACGCCAGCGCCGGTCGACGGCGTGGATCGATAGCTCGGTCTCAATCTGAAAGCCCTCGGACAGGACGGGGAAGGTCTTGACGAACGGCCTGGACATGGCACGGTAGCCGGTCATGACATCCTCGAAACCGTAACCGTATATCCATTTGATCATGGCACGCACGAGGTCGTTGCCGAAACCGTGAAAGGTGCGTCCGTTCTGCTTCGCATAGGTGCCATTCGAAAGACGGTCGCCCACGACCATATCGGCCTGTTTAGCAAGAATCGGCTCGCATAGGGCTTTAGCCGCCTCGGCCGGATAGGTATCGTCGCCGTCGACCATGAGGTAGCAGTCGGCTTCGATGTCTCGGAACATCTGGCGACAGACGTTTCCCTTGCCTTGGCGGGGTTCGAATTTGACGACAGCGCCTCGCGAGCGGGCGATGGCGGCGGTGCCGTCGGTCGAGTTGTTGTCGTAAACGTAGACAGACGCCTCGGGGAGCTCGCGGCGGAAGTCATCGATTACCTTGCCGATGGTAAGAGCCTCGTTATAGCAGGGAATGATGACGGCAATCTTGTCTCGACTCAATGCGGACTTCCTTTCATTACAAACCTCATTAAAAGGCT
>CAJJPN010000255.1:0-1852 GCA_905193635.1 Coriobacteriaceae bacterium | reverse complement strand
CGCCGGCGCGCACAAGCGCCGCAGGCAGCGAGCCTGCCACGTCGCCCAGGCCACCGGTCTTTACAAACGGTGCGCACTCGGCCGAGGCAAACACGATCTGCATCTTTTTGCTGGAATCTGCCATATTGTCTCCCATGTTGCAATTCGAGAATAGCCGCCTGGCGCTAACCGGGCGGCTATTCTACTTGTTACGAGCGATGTTGCGGTGCCAACGTTAACGTACGATGGTGGTGTCGGAAGTTAACCTTGCCCAGCACCAGGATGTTCTCGGGCGTGCCGCGAAGCTCGGTGTTGGTGGGAACCACGTTGTTTTTGTCCAGAATGGCGTTCTCGACGCGGGCGCCGCTCTTGATGATGCAGCTCTGGTTGATGATCGAGTTGGTCACCGAAGCACCCTCCTCGACCACGACGCCGCGCGACAGGATCGAGTTGCGCACGGTGCCCTTGATGATGCAGCCGGCCGAGATGATCGAGTTGCACGCGTGGCTGCCGGTCGCATAGCGCGAAGGCGGCACGTCGTGAGCCTTGGTCAGGATCGGGCGCTTGGGGTCAAAGAGCTGGTCGGCCACGGTCTGGTCGAGCAGGTCCATGCTACGGCGATACAGCGACTTTTCGCTAAACACGCCCACGACCTCGCCCTTGTACTCGTAGCTGCACACATCGATGTTGCCAAAGTCGCCCTGGAGTGCCTCGAGCAGGTCCAGATAGTCGGCGGCCTGGTAATGGTCGATGATCTCGAGGAGCGTCTCGCGGTTGACGATGCAGCAGTCCATGGAGGCGTTGTCGCCGTACGCGACGCCGGCGCTCACGCCCGTCAGGCGGCCGTTCTCGTTAATCTCGAGTTTGGTCTCGTCTTCGACATTGCGCGTGGCCTTGCAGTACACCACGGTCATCTGGGCGCCGGAGTTCTCGTGCGCCTCGATGATGGTGTTGAGGTCCATGTTAAAGATGATGTTGGTGCCCATCATCACGACATAGGGCTTATCCGAGCGCTGGAACAGCGTCTTGTTGGAGATGATGTCGCGCAGCAGGAAGCGCATGCCACCCTTGGTGGTGCCATACGCGTTGCCGGGCACCATGAACAGGCCGCCCTTCTTGCGGTCCAAGCCCCAGTCCTTGCCCGAGCCCACGTGGTCGATCAGCGAGCGGTAGTTTCCCGGCATGACGACGCCGACGGTCTTAATGCCGGCATTCATCATGTTGGACAGCGGGAAGTCGATCAGGCGGTAGCGGCCCAAAAAAGGAACGGACGCGATGGGGCGGTCCTTGAGCAGCACGCTGCCGTAGGTCGAAGAGTAGTTAGCGGTGATATAACCGATGGCCTTGCGATTGATCATCGGATCATTCCCCCTTCCCGATAACGACGTCATTTCCAACGACGGCCGTATCCTTGGTGGTATCGACAGAGCCGAGCTTCACGCCCTCTTCGACCGTGGAGTTCTCGCCCAAAATTGCGCGGCAGATGTGCGCGCCGCTCTTAACGTGCGCACCCGGCAGCAGCACGGAGTCCTCGACCACGGCGCGCTCCTCGATGATGACATCGGTCGAAAGGATCGAGTGGCGAGCGGTGCCGTAAATCTTGCAGCCGTTGGAGACCAGGCAGTCGTCCAGGCGGCCGTCCGGGCCAATGTAGTGCGGCGGACGCGTGGTGATGTTGGACATGATGGGGAAGTGCTTGTCGAACAGATCGAACTCGGGGTTGTTGCCCAGCAGGTCCATCGAGGTCTCGTGGAAGCTGGCGATGGTGCCGACGTCCTTCCAAAAGCCGTGGAACTCGTAGCTGTACAGGCGCTTGCCCTCGCCGAGCAGCTTGGGGATGATGTCCTTGCCAAAGTCGTGGGTCGAGCGCTGG
>CAJJPN010000254.1:0-1984 GCA_905193635.1 Coriobacteriaceae bacterium | reverse complement strand
AATAATTTATACGTCTACCGTTAATCTTAATAGAAGAAGTTGGAATACTGTACAAACGGCGATGTAAAGCCTGCTTATTATGCAAAATTTCTTTTTGCATAGCTTTGCCCGCTTCTGGGAACAAACTGCTTCCGCAATCATATACGGGAGCAATACTAAGCGCGTCGTGGGTGGAATCGTATAAAAATCCCCAATTTCCATTATGTCTATCCCAATTTCCTATTAAAGAATCAACAATAAACATATTCCAAAAATGATTCTCAAGTTCTTCCGGATCAATAACATCCTGTACATTGAAGGTCTCAAGAATATCCTTTAATTCTGTTCCATATCCACTTCTAGCAGAATCTACCATTTGATTCTTCAGAGAAGCGAAATCTTGAAGTTCAAAACCAGGTTCAACAAAATCACGACATGCTACGACAGTCTTTTCACTACCATTTATAAAATACGTACCCAATAAAGTATCTTGAGCGCTAATGCCAGTTGACTGAAAGATATGTGAACCAATATATTCAGAAATACATCCTTTTGTGTAATGCAACTCAGGGCTTCGTTCCGAAATAGAAGGAAACTTAAGCATCCAGCGTGACCCGTTTAACAAAATAGAAATCTTATTTCCATTGGCTCCACCATAGCCTTTCTTAAGCTTAGGAGCATCCGTGAAATCAATCATTTAGATATCCGTTCTCTTGATTCCTAAATACTTCTTACGAAGATACCATGCCTGTTCCTCAGTAATCGAACGCTCAATCTCAGCGCTGTTAATTTCACTTTGTAGTAGGCAATAGTCACAGTCGAATTCCAAATACCCTATGTTAGCTTTCGCTTTTTCTTCTCCTTCGAGATAGGCGGCAATCGCATCTTTAAGGCAAGGATTAAGAGTTTTTTCAAACGAATTATCGATATCCATCATGATTCCTCCTCTCTTTCTTTATATAAACAATAATACTACGATATTACCAGACAAACAAGTAAGGCCGCTAAAGCGACATTATCGACCTCCATTGGTCTAAAGCCTTATCTACGATTCGTCTGTGGCATCGCTTTTAAACTCATCTACTATTGCTACGCAGCCTACTGGGTGAGCTCGATACAATCCGGCGCGAGGATGCCGGGAGAATTGCGGTTGAAGTCATCCGCTAGAGCCAGATGCGGGAGCTGCCAACGTCGAAAATCCTCGTGCAAGTTTTGGCAGCCGAAGAACATCTTGTTGACATCGCTGGCGCGTGGGATGTTCCAGGTGGAGGCGCCTACCTGTTCCAGTTTTCTGCATTCCGAAAACATACAATGAAGATCTACGGCACTATGCAGGTCGCATCCTGCCATGTCGAGGCTAGTGAGCGACCTGCAGCCCTGGAACATGCAGGCGGTTCGTATAGCAGACGGTAGACCGATGGCAGGCATCAAGACCTCCTCCAAGTGCTCGCAGCCGCAAAAGAGTCCGCCGGCATGTTGGACGTCAAAGGTGTCGAGTTTTGAAAGATCGACAAACCGAAGGTTCTTGAAATCAACGAACCAGTAGTCGATCTTTTTCGGCTTAATCCCGGCATCAGCGACGAGGACGCTCACAGCCTTCTTGCATTTACTGTCCGCAGTCCAGCCATGGTCACGGCCTTCCCTTCCGATTCGAAAACAAGCAGATACGCGTTTTCCCTCGAAAACCATGCCCTTTAGGGGCAATAAGGTCCGCCTTCGATGGTAGAGCGTCAGCGATCCATCATCGGATGAGTAGACGGCAAAATCATACACAGGCATATCGGAACCTCCGTGGAATCATTATTAACTAATCCATTCAACAAAGATTAAATACTTATCATTTTCTGGGATAACAGATGATTGAATAATCAAGTTCTTCAATAGCCTTTTCAGAGATTTTATCTACTGAATAGCGATAGATGACATTCATACGTGGATTATATACACCTAAATATTTAATTCTTTGATATTCAGGATGAATCGAGTGAAGGCCAAGACGCCAATA
>CAJJPN010000253.1:0-1988 GCA_905193635.1 Coriobacteriaceae bacterium | reverse complement strand
AACACATGGTCGCTACGTCTGCGCCGGGCTCAAACGGTCGGCAATCAACCGTGAACGGTATTTGTTCAAAAAAGAACAAAGATAAACAAATAATGGTTGCACCCGATGTTTGAATGTGTTCAAATAAACATGAACAGTGAAGAACCGCACATTCAGATGCCCGGACCTGAGCGCGATTCAACACTTCCAAACAGAAACTACGCACCTGCGTATCTCTCAAGGAGGATGTCATGAGGGTTGTAATCGCTTCCGATGCCGACGGTATGTCGATGAAGGAGTCCATCAAGGAGATGCTCATCGCCGACGGTCACGAGGTCGTCGACTATTCCGAGACCCCTGCTGCGGACTTTGTCGATTCCGCGACCGCCGTTGCCAAGGACCTGCTGGAGCACAAGGATTCCCAGGGCTTCGCATTCGATAAGTACGGCGTCGGCTCCTATATGGCCGCCGTCAAGATCAAGGGCATGGTCGTCGCCAACATTTCCGACGAGCGTTCCGCCTACATGACCCGCGAGCACAACGGCTCGCGCATGGTCACCATGGGCCCGGGCGTTGTGGGCACCGAGGTCGCCAAGAAGATCGCCCGCGAGTTCCTGCGCGCTCAGTACGCCGGCGGCCGTCACCAGATCCGTGTCGACATGCTCAACAAGATGGCCTAACGAGAGCCACCGAGAACTCGAACTTCTACCTCAACTTGTGAATTCAGACGAAAGGACGTTCTGATGAAGAAGACCATCGCAATCGGTTGCGACCATATCGTTACGGACGAGAAGATCTATCTGGCCGACCGCCTGGAGCAGGCTGGCTACAAGGTGCTCGACTGCGGCACCTACAGCCACACCCGTACGCACTATCCCATCTATGGTAAGGCCGTGGGCGAGGCTGTTGCCAACGGCAAGGCCGACTTTGGCGTGGCCCTGTGCGGCACCGGCATCGGCATCACCAACGCCGTCAACAAGGTTCCCGGCGCTCGCTGCGCCCTGGTTCGCGACATGACCTCTGCCCTGTATGCCCGTCGCGAGCTCAACGCCAACATCGTGGGCTTTGGCGGTAAGATCACCGGTGAGTTCCTGATGGCCGACATTATGCTTGCCTTCCTGGAGGAGCCCTACGAGAAGACTCCCGAGCACGACGCCCTGATCGCCAAGATTGACGCTTGCAATAAGGCCGACGCCGAGGCTCAGGCCGACCCGCACTTCTTTGACGAGTTCCTCGAGAAGTGGGACCGCGGCGAATACCACGACTAAGGAGGTTACGCGGTTTTACCAAACCGCGTAACGGGTCGACGCTGCGCGACGCTCAGGCACCCCATCTCGCCGCTCAAACCGTCGCTCGCGTACATGAAGTACGCGTCGCTCCTCTTTCGCGGCGACCTGGGGCACCTGAGCGCCGCTCGCTGACGTTGAGGGTGCCTGTGGGGTTCCCTCTGTTGCGGCGAAGCCTTTTGGTTCAGCAAGCTGCTCCGATAACACGTTTGCTTGCTGAGCTTGTGCGCTTCGTTTTGGCGGTACCCGGCATTCTGCAGCTTTTCAATTGACGGCTCGCGTTTCTGTGAGGGGGCGCGGGCCGGTTTTCTATCAGCCCTATTGACTTGGCGGGCTGTCGTAAGAAAGGGAAGGCTCCTATGGAGTTTGTTCTTGATAACGGTTCTATTCGTGTGGCGCTGAGCACGGCTGGCGGATCGTTCACTTCGATTAAAGCCAGCGGTCGCGAGTACCTGTGGCAGGGCGATCCTTCGGTCTGGTCGGGCCAGGCACCCATTTGCTTCCCGATCTGCGGTGGCCTTCGTGACGGCCGCGCGATGACCATGGGCGGCCGCGAGGTCAAGCTCGCTCGCCACGGCTTTGCGCGCAAACAGGAGTGGAAGCTCGAGGAGCAGGGCGACAACATGGTTGCGCTGAGCCTAAGCTCTGCCGACCATGCCGAGTTGCTCGAGCAGTACCCGTATCCGTTTAAGATCGTTGCTCGTTACACGATCGATTCGGAAA
>CAJJPN010000252.1:0-2015 GCA_905193635.1 Coriobacteriaceae bacterium | reverse complement strand
TAAACGTTCGGGGTCGTATTCTGTACCGTTCTCGTTTGATTTGCTTTCGTTTGATGAGGCTGTGGGGCTAGCTGCTGATACAGGGCGGATTTCTGGGGATGCTGGGCCTCTGCTTGAGACGGTTGTCGATATGCTCGATGAGTTGGGGCGTCCGGACGAGTACTTTGATTGCATTCAGGTTGCCGGTACCAATGGCAAGACTTCGACCACGCGATTTTCGGCTGCCATCCTTCGCGGCGAGGGACTCAAGACCGCGCTGTATACGTCGCCGCAGCTGGTGCGCTATCCCGAGCGTATGGAGGTCGATGGACGCGTCGTGAGCGATGAGGCCTTTGCCCGTGGTGTTTCTGCTGCTGTTGAGGCGGGACATCGCGTGAATGCCCGTCGTGTGGCGGCGGGGGAGCGCGCCTATTCCATTACGCCGTTTGACCTGCTGACGGCTGCCGCACTTGTCGTGTTTGCCGAGGCCGCGGTGGATATTGCCGTGCTCGAGGTCGGCATGGGCGGACGCTGGGACGCCACGAGTGCGACCGATCCCGTCGCCGTTGCCATTACGGGCATTGGGCTCGATCACACACGCATTTTGGGCGATACGCTCGAGGCCATTGCGGGGGAGAAGGCTGCGGTTATTAAGCCTGGACGCCTGGTTGTTTTGGGCGAGGGTACGCACGAGGCGAGCGTTCAGCGCGTGATGGATGCACGTTGTCGCGAGTGCGGCATAGTGCCGCTGGTGGTGAACCATGCCACGACCAAGGTGCCGGCACATGTGGGCGACACGGTTGAGTTTAGCTGCACCACGCCGCGTGCGATCTATACGTCTAGCATGGTCAAGCCGGCGTATCAGCCGCAGAATGCCGCGTGCGCGATTATGCTGTGCGAGGGGTATCTGGGTCGCGAGCTCGATCATGACAAGCTCGATGCGTCGCTTATGGGCTGCCCCACGCCGGGTCGCTTTGATGTGTTGGGAACCAATCCGCTCAAGCTGATCGACGCCTGTCATAACCCTCAGAGCTGCGAGAACTTTGTGAGCGCACTGGACGAGATCGATTCGTGCGTAGAGAATCGCTCCACGCTGCTGTGCGCCGCGCTGGCCGATAAGGACGTGGCGGGTATCGTTGACGTTCTGGTTCCGGCGTTCCCCCGCGTGGTCGTAACCCAGACCGATTCCGATCGCGCCTTGCCCGCACAGGAGCTTGCCTCCCTGGTGGACGCCGACAAGCTCGCGGGCGTGTACCCCAGCGTATCCGAGGCCCTCGCGGCTTTCGATGCCGCGGGCGAGCCTTTCGTAGCAGCCGGTACCATCACCCTAGCCGGCGAAGTAGCGGGGCTGCTCCGTTAACCCATCCCCTCATCAGTTGCGGTGAAATACGGACTGTTTTACAAGCCAGAAGCCTCAAACGGTCCGTATATCACCGCAACTCAAAAGCAGTCAATTTGGGACGGGGCTTTTTTGGCTGCCCTGCGCCTCGAGTTGACTTGCTCGCCACGAAATGGGCCTATTTACTACGTTTGACCGGTAACCCTCGACCATACCGAGAATTGCGAAATCAAAACCGCAGGTAAAGGGCTTGCCAGTTTTGCGAAAACACGGGTATGGTCGACCCACGCGGGCTAAACGTAGTAGATAGGCCGTTTTTGTGGCGGCATTCATGTGATGCGGCAAAGGGACAGCCCCTTTGCCGCATTGCCTAGTCTAGGCGGACTGGATCGTGGGGGTAGGCGTTCAGAATCTCGACGCCGGACTCGGTCACCAGGGCCAGGTCCTCGATGCGGACGCCGGTGTGGCCGGGGAGGTAGATGCCTGGTTCGATAGAGAACGTCATGCCCGGCTCTACGACCTGCTCGTTGACGAGCGAAACGTCACCAGGCTCGTGGTCCTGCAGACCGATCGAGTGGCCCAGGCGGTGCGTAAAGTACTTGCCGTAGCCCGCATCCTCAATAACGTCGCGTGCGGCGCGGTCCAGGTCGCACATGCGCACACCCGGTGCGATGAGCGCCTCGGCGGCCTCGTTGGC
>CAJJPN010000251.1:0-2023 GCA_905193635.1 Coriobacteriaceae bacterium | reverse complement strand
CGGCTATTCGCATCGACTCCGGCGACCTCGCCAAGCTCTCCAAGTATGTGCGCGGCCGTTTTGATGCCGAGGGCCTGCCCTATGTGGGGATCTCGGTTTCTAACGATCTGGATGAGTACACGATTCAGTCGCTGCTCGACCAGGGCGCGCCCATCGATAGCTTTGGCGTGGGTACCAAGCTTGCGACCTGCTATGACCAGCCGGCGCTGGGCGGCGTGTACAAGCTTTCCGCCCGCCGTGCGAGCGAGGCAGATCCATGGACGCCGGTGGTCAAGCTCTCTGAGCAGCCATACAAGCGCACGATCCCGGGTGTGCAACGCGTGCGCCGTTATTACGACGGCTTTGGCGGCCCGGTCTGCGACATGATCTACGACGAGGACCATCTGGCGGGGGAGGGCGCCGCGCGCGGCAATACCCTCGTGGCCGTGAATGATGCCGCCCTGGTGACCGACGTGTCCGAACTTGAGTATCGCGAGCTGCTGGTGCCGATCGTGCGCGATGGCAGCGCGGTGGCTCCGCGTGAGAGCATCCAGGACGCGCGCGAGCGCTGTGCTTGGGCACTCGATCATCTGGACGCAGCTTTCAAGCGCTTCCTGTACCCGCAGACCTATGTGGTTGGCATGGAACAGGGCCTGGCTCAGGTGCGCGACGAGCTCGTGCGCAAGAACATGGCCGCGGCCTCTGCCTTTCCCTGGGCTCACTAATTCCTTGGGCGGTAGGGGCGAGTCACGCTTCCCTGGCCGCCGGCTCGGCCGTTCGCTGAACAGTTGATTGGTTTGACGTATGACGACTTCTTATAAAACGATGGTGGTAAAGATCGGTTCGTCCACGGTGGTGGGCGCCGACGGCAAGGTCAACCGCGCCTTTATCGGCGGGCTTGCCGACCAGGCCGCAGCGCTGCGCGAGCTTGGCTGGCGCCTGGTCGTGGTGAGCTCGGGTGCCATTGCCTGCGGCTATCCCGTGCTGGGCTTCGACCGTAAGCCGGTCGGCGACCTGCCGAGCCTGCAGGCCTGCGCCTCGGCCGGTCAGTGCATCATCTCGTCGGCCTACGACGAGGAGTTCCATGCGCGCGACCTGCTCACCTCGCTCGTGCTGCTCACGCGTCACGACACGGCGCGCCGCACGTCCTACCTGCACGCGCGCGACGCCCTGCTTCGCCTTGTGGAGCTTGGCGTGGTGCCGGTCGTCAACGAGAACGATACCGTCACCGTCGATGAGATCAAGTTTGGCGACAACGACACGCTGGCGGCGCTTGTGAGCTGTCTGGTTTCCGCCGATCTGTGCGTGACGCTCTCGGACATCAATGGCCTCTATACCGCCAATCCGCACGAGGACCCCACGGCCGAGTTCGTCCCGGTCGTGCATAAGATCGACGCCAAGATCATCGCCTCGGCGGGCGATTCTTCCACATCGGTGGGCACGGGCGGCATGATCACCAAGATCCGTGCAAGCCGCATTCTCATGACGGCCGGCATTCAGAGCGTGATTTGCTCGGGCGAGGAGCCCGATGCGCTCGTGCGTTTGGCCCGCGGCGAGAGCGTGGGCACGCTGTTCGATCCGCCGGCGGAGCGCCTGGACATTGCACCCCGCAAGCTGTGGATTGCACTGGGCGACAAGGCGCACGGCTCGGTGACGGTTGATGACGGCGCCGCGAAGGCGCTGGTCAGCCGCGGATCGTCGCTGCTCGCGGTGGGTATTCGCGAGGTCGATGGCCAGTTTGCCGAGGGCGATGTGCTCGACGTGTGCGACCCGAGCGGCATGGTTGTCGCCCGCGGTATCGCCGAGGCCGATTCGGACGTGCTGGAGCTCGCCGCCGGCCGCCGCCAGGACCAGATTGCCAGCAACCGCCTGCTCGCAGACCTGGCCGAGAAGCCCGCAATCCATAGGGACAACTTGATAGTGTTTGCATAAAGAGAGGCAGCGCTGCGGCTCGTTTTGCCAGCAGTGCTGCCTCTCCTTTTCCGGCACTTGGGTGTTCCTATAGTTTTGTCAACCGTCGGGGCTACTCCCGGTAGGGCACCCG
>CAJJPN010000250.1:0-2049 GCA_905193635.1 Coriobacteriaceae bacterium | reverse complement strand
GTCGGCGACAAGGTCACCGTCGAGGTGCTCGACGTCGAT
The DNA here is from genome assembly GCA_905193635.1 of Coriobacteriaceae bacterium. GTDB lineage: Bacteria > Actinomycetota > Coriobacteriia > Coriobacteriales > Coriobacteriaceae > Collinsella. The sequence goes on along the minus strand of CAJJPN010000250.1, from coordinate 2,010 downwards.
CTCGACCGTGAGCGTATCTCCCTGTCCCTGAAGGCGACTCAGGAGGATCCGTGGCAGCGCTTCGCTCGCACCCACGTTCCCGGCCAGATCGTCAAGGGCAAGGTCACCAAGATCGTCCAGTTCGGTGTCTTCATCTCCGTCGAGGACGGCATCGAGGGCCTGGTGCACATCTCCGAGATGGCCAACAAGCACGTCGATCAGCCTTCTCAGGTCACCCACGTGGGCGACAAGGTTCAGGTCAAGGTCATGGAGATCGACCTCGACCGTCGTCGTATCTCCCTGTCCATGAAGTCCGCTGCTGAGACTCTGGGCGTCGAGATCGAGGTTACCCCGCTGCCTTCCGAGAAGAAGGACGAGGAGACTGACGCCGAGTAAATCGGTTTGACGACCACTTGTTTTAAGGGATCCGTCCGTAATGGACGGGTCCCTTTTTGCATTTGGCACCGAGATGCGCAATGCTGCCGGGCTGTCCACAGGCTATTGAATTGTCGGTGCATGAAAAAAGCCGACATCCCGCCTCGGGGAGGAGGCGGGAACGCACCGAGTAGACGGAGGGGTGCGGAGCGCGGTCGCGTCTCGACTGACAACGTTGCCCATCGACGGGATTATTGTAGCGCATGGGCGCTTCTTGGTTTATCGTGTCGAGCGCTTGTGTTGTGCCGTTGCCTGTGGCGGCGGTGTGCTACACTCTTGCACAGCTGAGTGGGCCAGACGGTCGCGCGATGTACTGCTTGCGGTACGCGTGAGGAAAGTCCGGGCTCCAGAGGGCGGGATGCCGGCTAACGGCCGGGCGGAGTGATCCGACGGAAAGCGCCGCAGAAAAGAAGACTCCCACCTGCGTCGCAAGGCGTAAAGGGAAAAGCTGAAACGGTGGTGTAAGAGACCACCAGCGTCGTGGCAACACGGCGGCTTGGCAAGCCCCATCCGGAGCAAGCGCGAATAGGAACGCTATGGGCCGGCCCGGTCCGCGTTCGGGTAGCGTGCGTGGAGCTGCACGGTAACGTGCAGACAAGATAAATGACCGTTCACGACAGAACCCGGCTTATAGGCCCACTCAGCTTTCTTGTTGACGCTGCGTCGGCGTCAGCTGGCCGATTTGGCGCTCATTCGTCGGTCGCCGCCATAAGGCGTGCTCCCTCCTCTTTCGGGCCAAATCGACTCAGCTGACGCCGTCTCGCTGTTTTTGCCTGGTCATCGGCGGCCCAATTTTTGCTGCAATCTCGTCTTTCAAGGCACCTTGCTCGCGCTGGCGGGTTCTCGCTTTGGTTGACGGAATCATCGGCGTTGCCATTCTTTTTACTAGGGTTATCGTATTATTGAGGCTGTTTGTTGCTCGCTTTATTCTGTTGAGGGGCTTTGTTGGACAGCTATTTTACTCTGCAATTGAATATTGAGGCTACGGGTGAGTTCGTCGATCGTAAGAGCCGGTTTATTGCCCAGCTGGTCCATATTGAGTCCGAGGATGAGGCAAATGCCTTTATCGAGATGGTTCGCAAGCGTCATTACGATGCCCGGCATAATGTTCCCGCGTGGATTTTGGTCGACGGGCGCGAGCGCCAGAGCGATGATGGTGAGCCGAGCCGCACGAGCGGTATGCCGACGCTCGAGGTGCTGCGCGGCGCGGGGCTCAAAAATGTTTGCTGCGTAGTGACGCGCTATTTTGGTGGCACGCTGTTGGGGCCTGGTGGTTTGGTACGCGCCTATACCGCGGCGACGCAGGCGGCGGTGGCCACGGCTCAGGAGGCCGGGCAGATCGTCGAGATGACAAGTGTCGTGCCGGTTGACGTGCATGTGGCCTATCCGCAGTATGAGCAGGTGCTTCGCTTGGCGCAGGATTGTGGTGCCAAGGTTTCGGACACCGATTACGCGGACGCCGTGACGATTCATTTGGTGTTTAAGGCGGGGGAGCAGGAGCCATTTTGCGCTAAGATGCGCGAGCTTATGGCGGGTCGCGAGCAAATCGAGGTCGGCGCTCCAGAATTTGCCGAGTTCTAACGGCGACGGCCGGCG
>CAJJPN010000249.1:0-2089 GCA_905193635.1 Coriobacteriaceae bacterium | reverse complement strand
GCTTTTTCTTCAAAGCCGCCCGCCGCGCCGCCGCCAACTACACGCTCGCGGTGCCGCAGTTCTACGGTGGTCGGATCCAGCTGCTGCTACCGTTGTGCCTGACCGGCGACAAGCCCGAGTTGGCGCTGACCATCCAGCGCGAGGACGGCTTCTACGCCGCGCGCACCTGCCTTACGCTCGACATGGCTTACAACAACGCGCGACTGATCTGCCGCCCCGAGACCTCATGGATCAAACGATAAAGGGCGGTTGAGCTGGTGGTTTGTCGGCTGCCCTGATTGCAGTGGCGCGGTTTGCGCCCACGAATTTAAAATCGGGGGCAAAAAGTTCTTGGTAAACCACGCGCGGCTATGATAGTATCTCTTTTGCCGAAAGGCGACGGGCGATTGGCTCAGGGGTAGAGCATATCCTTCACACGGATGGGGTCACAAGTTCGAATCTTGTATCGCCCACCATCAAAAGAGTAGGTCAGAGGTGTTAAGCCTCTGACCTTTTTCTTTTTGACACCAAGGATAATCGTAGTTGTCTAAGGCGTCGTTTTTTCTCGCACCTTTTTTGCTGACGTCATTGCTCGGTTTATATAAAACGCATGCGTAATTTCATTGAATTCCCCATGTGATCCGAGCGCAAATTTGGAGACAGAGACCACACGCTCAGAGCACCTTCCAGCGGATTTCTATCACACGACGGTTTTTCGGCAGAACTCGTCAAGCATTTGGTCAGCATTTGGTCAGCTTCCAGTACTTACCCGCATGATGCGCCAGTAGATAATCGACCTTACCCGCAATCCGCACGGCCCGCGGACGAAACCAGGGGAGGCCCACATGGACGAGATCGTCTGCGCAAACACCGCGTTCCGATACTGGCGCTGCCCACCGCAAGTGCGCGACCTCTACCCGCGCTTGCCCAACTCAGAAGACGGCTGGCGGGCCCTATCCCAATCACCCTTCGTAACCGAAGTCCTCAAGACCCCGATCATTACCACGACAGCACCCGGCGGCGTTAACTACCATTCGGGATTACGGACAACAATCCACTGTGATGATGCTTCGGAGGTAGATAGCACGCTGGAAACCGCGATGAGCTTTAGGGTTACCAATCCACTTGCGACGCTATTCACCATGGCGCGCTTTCTGTCTCCAACCGATCTTGTCCTTGCCATGTACGAATTTTGCGGATGGTTCTCAGTCTTTGAGCCCACGGTAGCAGTAGAAGCGGAACTAGACAAAGCCAATGAGGCTGCCGAGAATGCAACCACCGAATCCCTCTTTGACCTTGATGAAAGCCAAGACGAACCACAATGGAAACGCGTTTATGCGCGCATAAAAGTCAAAGAACAGGTAAACACGAAGGAGCCCTACGGACAAAAGAAAACGAAGGAGGTCACAAGGCTAAAGGGCACTTCGCTCTGGATGAGAAAGCCGCTCATCGAATTACACGAGCTTCATGAGTACGCCAGTAAGATGAAAAGACGAAAGTGGGGTACAAAGTTTTACAACGCCGCGCAGCTGGTGAAAGGTATAGCAGCTTCTCCGCTTGAAGTTGCAGGAATTTTATTACTATCGCTTCCTCGCTCGCGCGGCGGTGCCGGCTTTCGAAACGTATATATTAACGACCTTACACCGCTTACCGCATCGGCGCAGAGAATTGCAGGGCAAAAAGTCTGCTACGGGGATATCGTGATCGTAAATCCAACCATAATGAAAGCAGGCATCGTGGAGATTCAGGGAGAGGTTATCCACGGATCAGGCGCCGTGCTGGGCCACGATGCCAAACGCATGACGGCGCTGCAAAGTATGGGGTATGACGTCTTCCTGGTTACGCACGACATGCTTAACGATGCCGAGCAGCTTGATGCGATCGTGAGAAGTCTTTGCTCGCGCTTGGAATTACGCTATAGGTGCAAAACTAAGGCGCAAAAGACGACGGAAATGGAGTTGCGAGCCAACGTACTATGCAACTGGCTGGAAATCGGTCGTTAGACGGGTGCCTTGCTCATTTCCGGGCGCCCTCGGTCGGCTGTCTGCGATGCCGCCGCCACGAAACCGGCCCATCTACTACGTTTAATAGGCCATCGGGAACCGTGTCA
>CAJJPN010000248.1:0-2096 GCA_905193635.1 Coriobacteriaceae bacterium | reverse complement strand
CAAATGGGCCCACTCGATCAGCTCCTCGTCGGCATCCAGGTCGACAAAGCGCAGAGTCACACCGCCATGCTGGCGGTACCCCAGGATTTCGCCCTCGTGGCGCAGACGAAGGTCCATCTGGGCGAGCGTAAAGCCGTCCGAGGTCTTTTCGAGCGACTGGAGACGGTCTTGCGCCGCCGAAGCGCCGCCGTTGCCCTTGGAGTGCGTCATGACCAGGCAGGTGCCCGACACGCTGCCGCGGCCCACGCGGCCGCGCAGCTGGTGCAGGGCCGCCAAGCCAAAGCGCTCACCGTTCTCGATGACCATGACGGTGGCGTTGGGCACGTCGACGCCCACCTCGACCACCGTGGTCGAAACGAGCACGTCGATCTCGCCGCGCTTGAAGGCGTCGATCACGCGATCCTTCTCCCCCGCCGGCATGCGGCCGTGAAGACGCTCGATGGTAAGCCCCGGCAACGCCAGGCGTAGGCGGTCGAGCTCGGTTGCCGTATCGTGCAGCGGCACGGGCACGGTTACGCGACCCTCGTCGTCACGGACGATACCGGGCACATCCTCAAGCTCATCGGCCGAGTCGCTCGGCTCCACGAGCGGGCAAATCACGTAGGTCTGCTGACCCTTTTCATGCGCCTCGCGGATGGCGCCATAGGCAAGGTCGCGGCTCGACTCGGTAAGCACGCGTGTCGTCACGCCAGCGCCAGGGACGGGCCGATGGCGGATGATGCTCGTGTCCAGATCGCCGTAGACCGAAAGCGCCAGCGTACGTGGGATGGGCGTTGCCGTCATAACGAGCAGATCGGCACCAGGGCCCTTCGCACGCAGGGCGTTGCGTTGGCCGACGCCAAACCGGTGCTGCTCATCGATGACCACGAGCGACAGATGCTTAAACGCCACGTTATCCGAAAGCACCGCGTGGGTGCCAAAGAGGACATCGAGCTCGCCCGATTCCAGCTGGGCATGGATCCGCTCGCGCTCGGCCGCCGGCGTGGCGCCCGTCAGGAGCGCCCAGGTCATGCCAGCCTGCAAGAGCAAGGGGCCGGTCTTATCGGCATATTGACGCGCCAGCACGCCCGTGGGCGCCATAACGCAGGCCTGCGTGCCGCTATCGGCAGCCACAGCCAGCGCGCAGGCGGCAACGGCGGTCTTACCGGTACCGACATCGCCCAGCAGCAGGCGGTTCATCACGCGCCCGCCATCGCACATATCGCGCAGGATATCTTGGAACGCGGCCTCCTGCTCGTCGCTCAGAGAAAACGGCAGGGCCTGCTTAAGCGCGGCCAGGTGCTCGCCCGCGGCGTGGGCGTAGGGCACCACATCGACCAGGCTGCCGTCGTTGCGCAGGCGCAGCGCCAGCTGCAGGTAGAGGCACTCCTCGTAGGCAAGCCGTGCGCGCGCGATATCGCGCTCAGCCATGCTCGAAGGAAAGTGGATCGATCGAAGCGCACGAGCATCGCTCATCAGGCGACGTTTAACGCGCAAGCGTGCGGGAATCGGGTCGAAGGGATTGCCGACGACCTCGAGCGCGCCACTTACGATGCGGCGCATCCATGCCTGGCTCACGCCGTCACTCACATAATGGACCGGCAAAATGGTGCCCGCAGCACGCCCCTCATCGAGCTTTTCAAAGTGCGGCGAGGCCATCTGCTTAAAACCGTAGGCAAACTCAACCTTGCCCATCACGGCCAGGCGGTCGCCCTGCTTAAGCTGCTGGGCAATCCAAGGCTGACGGAAAAAGGCGACCTGCAGCACGCCCGTCTCATCAACGAGTGAGACCTCGGTCACCTGCATGCGCGGACGCGGCTTCTTTTGAACGATACGGTCGACCGTGGCGATGATGGTACACACGGTACCGATGGGCGCCATCTCGATGGACCAGGAGCGCGTAAAGTCCAGGTATCGATGAGGGATATGGAGAAGGAGGTCCCCCACCGTCCGAATTCCCAGACGGCGAAGGGCCTCCTCACGTTTACCCGAAACATATTTGAGTCGCGCGATATCCTCGTCGAGCGCATTGCTCTGGGCAAAGCGCTCCGAGACGCGCGGCACGGAGCACAGTTCGGACATGGGCAGTTGCCTACTCGATCGAGAAGATCACGGGA
>CAJJPN010000247.1:0-2099 GCA_905193635.1 Coriobacteriaceae bacterium | reverse complement strand
GCCGTCGGATGACTTGAAGAAGGGGGAGGCCTCGCGGCCTCCCCCTTTTTGCGTTAAAGGGCAACATTCCTTATGCAATTAAATCAATTTAATCATCTACCGCTGAATATAGACGTTCACCGTTCTTTGGTCGGTTCTCTGTTCTCAATGGACTAATATTTGCTTTAGCGCACTGCTGCGCTTGTCCTGTTTTACACGGGTCGTTTTATTGATTGTGACGGAAGGACTCACATGGCAGATGTTCATGAGCTGCTTGATACTTGGATTGCCAATGTCAAGGACGAGGAGCTCCTCGCTGAGCTCAACACGATGAAGGAGCAGGGTGATGAGGACGCCATCACCGACGCTTTCTTCCAGGATCTCGCCTTCGGTACCGCCGGTCTTCGCGGCACTATCGGTGCGGGCACCAACCGTATGAATATCTATACGGTCGGTCGTGCGACCCAGGGATTCGCTGACTATCTCAATGCGACCTTCGAGCATCCGACGGTCGCCATCGCTCGCGATAGCCGCAATAAAGGTGAGCTGTTCGTTAAGACGACGGCTGCCATTCTTGCAGCAAACGGCGTGACTGCCCTCGTGTATCCCAAGATTTCTCCTGTGCCGACGCTCTCCTGGGCCGTCCGTGATCTTAAGTGCTCCGGTGGCATTTGCATGACTGCTAGTCATAACCCGGCGCCGTATAACGGCTATAAGGCCTATGGCCCCGACGGCTGCCAGATCACCAGCGAGGCCGCCGATGCAATTTCTAAGGCTATCGCCGAGACAGATACGTTCACCGGCGTGAAGTCCATGGACTTCGATGAGGCTCTTGAGCAGGGTCTGGTCAAATGGATCGATGACTCGTGCCTCGAGCGTTATTACGACGCCGTTCTCGCGCGCGGCGTTACGAATCTTACTGCCGAGGAGATCGCTGGCGCTCCGCTTAAGCTTGTCTATACGCCGCTGAATGGTACTGGCCTCATTCCCGTCACCACGGTGCTCGAGCGCGCTGGCATCACCGATGTCACGGTTGTTCCCGAGCAGAAGGAACCTAACGGCGATTTCCCGACCTGCCCGTATCCTAACCCCGAGATCCGACAGGCCATGCAGAAGGGCATCGATCTCTGCGAGCAGGTTCATCCTGATCTGCTGCTTGCAACCGATCCTGACGCCGACCGTGTTGGCGTTGCCGTTAAGAATGGTGATGACTATCTGCTGCTGACCGGCAATGAGATGGGCGTTCTGCTGCTCGACTATATCTGCAAGACCCGTGCTGCCCGCGGTGAGGACCTCACTAAGAAGGTTGCCGTTACTACTATCGTTTCTTCCGCCATGGTCGATGCTCTGGCCGAGGAGTACGGTTTTGAGCTCCGTCGCTGCCTGACGGGCTTCAAGTACATCGGTGACATCATTACCTCGCTTTCCGATGCTGGTGAAGTCGATCGCTTTATCTTCGGTTTTGAGGAGAGCTACGGCTATCTGGCTGGCGACCACGTGCGCGATAAGGACGCGGTGAGCACTTCGCTTCTGATTTGCCAGATGGCGCAGTATTACAAGCTGCAGGGTAAGAACCTTGCCGACGCGATGCACGAGCTGTACGAGAAGTATGGCTACTACCACAATAAGACGATTTCGCTGAGCTATCCGGGTGCTGAGGGTGCGGCAAAGATGGCCGGCATCATGGCCGGTCTGCGCGAGAACCCGCCTGCGGAGCTTGCTGGGTCCAAGATTGAGGCCGTCGTGGACTACAACACCTGCGTGAACGGCCTGCCGAAGGCTAATGTCATTGAGTTTGATCTCGAGGGTGGCAACAAGGGTATCGTCCGCCCTTCTGGTACCGAGCCCAAGATCAAGCTGTATATCTTTGCCAAGGGCGCGGATGCCGCCGAGGCTGATGCAGCACTTGACGCGATTGAAGAGTCCGGTCGCAAGCTGCTGGCATAAGGTATTTAAAGTCTATTACTATAGATAGTCGAAAGAGGGGATCTCGGAAACGAGGCCCCCTCTTATATTTACCCAGCCAGCCGAGAGTCATTATATGTGTAGGAAATGTGTACGCCCAGATTCCCGCCCCCGGGGGCCCTCCGGTCTGGCAATATATCTCCTTGCCGCGCGGC
>CAJJPN010000246.1:0-2120 GCA_905193635.1 Coriobacteriaceae bacterium | reverse complement strand
AAAGGAGCTTGTTGGCATATTCCAGGTTGCCGTGAGCCGCATAGAATAGATCGCTCCATCCGGCGAAGCCGCCACCCGGCATGGCTTTAAATCCCGGCTCTTTGTACATGATGAAACTCGAATGCAGCTGGATGTCGGAGATGAAACCGGAACGGACGTCCTCACAGTAGCGCAGTGCCTCGTCGAGATCATCGAATAGGATATTCGATCTCCATTCCGTCTCGTAGTCGCTGAAAAAAGAATGGATGTTGTCGACCTCGCCGACAACAAGGAGATCTTCACGACGGGCGGACTGCTTGAGAAACATCTCCTTTTTTGTTTTCGGCACGGTGAAGCCGTACCAATCTACCAATTGCATTCCCGGTGCTTGGGTTTTCCGTTTGATGGCTTCATGCGGCTCAAGCCATGGATGGGATGCTGCTGTGTCCTGAAGCTTTTCCTGCCACATATTCCCTCCTTAGTAGAGTAGAAAACAATCCATCAGCGAGCGTTGCGAGCGGATCATAGGTGCCGAAGGCGCCGCATTTAACGCTCTTCGTAAGTCTTCTCGTTATTCGTCTCGCAATCGCCTCGCGCTACGGCACGATTGACCTTCAACAGCCCACACATCTTGGAAAGGGACAAATCGCTTTTCCGATCGGTCTTGATCGTCTCGACGTACCGATTTCGCAAAATGAACTCGAGCGTCTTGCCCTGCGGAATACACTCGGTTCCATCGATAAGCCTCTGGGCATTGTCGACGACTTCACGGTATGCGTTCTCGTTCAGCATGGTCCCGAGCTTCGTTCCGAGTACGGCGGTAGCGATAATGTCCCGGCCGATATACGGGTCGACGATTGCCTTTGCGAGCCTGAGGTCACGTTCGCTGATCATTTTGCCTCGATCTGGGTCGGCTGCTCGATTCCCGGTTCACGTTGTTCAGTCTCAGCGATTTTGCTGCAGGCAGATTTGACGGTTTCGGCTTTATCGGAAAGTCTCGTGTGTTCACGGCAGGGCGCCCCGCCGTTGGAGACACCTTCGATCGGTCCGTTTTCGATAACGTCGATGATGTCTGACGAGCTGACGATTGAATTTGGATCATGGAACAGTTGGTCGAGATCGCCCATGAACTCATTGCTTTCCGGACGGCCCTCAAAGGAGAACTTTTCCGTCACGGCATGTGCATTGGAAAAATCAAGTTGGTGGAAGGTGAGTAGCTGGTCCACATATTCGCCTTCACGGTAGAAAGCAGTATGGGCGAGCATGGCAAGGTGCTCGCGATTCTCATCGCAGCCAAAGTCGACGCCGCTCTTGAAATCATCCATGAACCACTCGGTGAAATCGGCAAGGTCCTCACCGGAAGTGGGACCGAGAGGAAGAAGCTCATATTCGGGTTCACCGATTTGTTTCGTTCCGGAGAAATTGACCTTTTGCACGACGAAGGCGGTGTCCTGTCCCTCGGCAAATTTAGAGATCAAACCGAAGATATGGTCGTTCTCTTCGGCATGGGCAAGCTGGTCCGGTTCGGGGACATCGGCCTTGATCTGATTCAGGTAGATAAAGTTCTCAATCGAGACATCATCGGCTTTTGGTCGGATTCGTCCCTGCAGATCGTCGATCTTATCCACGAGGCCGGAAAATGCCGAAAGGATATAATCCGGCTTGGAATCAGGATTCCATTCATTGATTTCGAGAACGTCAGTCAATCCATATTTTTGTGCAAAAGAGTCCAGTTCATCAAGTTGTTCTTTAGTGAACCCCCATGAGTCCAGATCTTCAGGATCGTCGATAAAGACCATGCCCGCATAGCTGTCTCGGACGTTCTCCGTAATAGCGTTCAGCATTTCTGGAAATTTCGGTGGGTCTACTTTCGGAACCATTGCATAAGTCCTTTCTTTGAATATCTTTTGTAAGATTCTACCACTTCGCATTAAAAAAATGACCCTGACCATGAGAAGAGATTGAGCCCGGCGATGGTATATGACGACTACGCGGATATTGGTATATTTGCAAAATGGGTGATGGATGCGCCCGAGATTGGGGAGCGGGCACATCCATCGGTGGGAAGAAGATGTCCCTGCACGAGAAAGGGGATCAAACTCGTGCTCTTAACCATAATAGCGATTTCTCAGCCCGTTTTC
>CAJJPN010000245.1:0-2136 GCA_905193635.1 Coriobacteriaceae bacterium | reverse complement strand
GTGGCCTTCGTGCGAGCAGGACTGTCCGCAGTAGCGAGCAATGCCCCAAACCGCGTCCCCCAGTACCGCCTACGAGAAGTCAGCAACCTGAGCAGTCAGCGCCGCCAGGATCTCCTTGAGCTCAGCTGCACGGTCCCTCTTCTTCTGGACCACCGCGGGCGCGGCCTTGGCCACAAAGCCCTCGTTGGCGAGCGTCTTCTCGCAGCCGGCGAGCTCCTTCTGGGCCGCGGCAATCTCTTTCTCCAGGCGCGCCTTCTCGGCCGAAAGGTCAACCTTGCCCTCGAGAACCACAAAGACCTCGACGCCGCTGTCGACCACGGCAATGCTCGCAGCCGGCTTCTCAACGTCGGTACCCATAACCAGCGAAGCGGTGTTCGCCAGCGGCTCAATCGTGGAGCGCAGGCTCTCGAGCTTCTCGATATCCTCGGCGCCGGCGCGCACGACAACGTCGAGCTCGGCCTTGGGGCTTAAGCGATAACGCGAACGGGTGGCACGGGCGGCAGACACGACGGCACGGCACAGCTCAAACGCGCGCTCGGCGGGCTCGTCGACGTACTTGGCGTAGTCGGCGGGCTCGGGCCACTTGGCGATCATGAGCGCCTCGGCGCGGTCAACGTTGCCCTCGGCATCCAAGTCAAGCACGCTGGCCGGCATGTTGTCCCAGATCTCCTCGGTGACAAACGGCATAAGCGGGTGCATCAGGCGAATCGAGGTGTCGAGCACAAAGATCAGGTTGCGCTGAGCCTGCAGACGGCCCTCGCCCTTCAGACGGGCCTTGGTGACCTCGACGTACCAGTCGCAGACCTCGTTCCAGAAGAACTGCTGCACGCCGCGCGCCATGTCGCCAAAGGTGTAGTTCTCGATGCCCTCGGTGACCATCTTCACGGCATTGGCAAGGCGGCTGAACATCCAGGCGTCGGCCGGCGTCTCCACGACGGGTTCGCCGGGCGTGTAGCCTTCCATGTTCATAAGCAGGAAGCGGCTGGCGTTCCAGATCTTGGTCACAAACGACTTGGCCTGCTCGGTGCGCGGGCTGTCGATGAGCTTCTTGGTCTTCTTGTCGATGTTCGCGTCGAACTTGACATCCTGGTTGTTGGTGCACAGCGTGAGCAAGTTGAAGCGCATGGCGTCGGCGCCGTACATGCCAATGAGGTCCATGGGGTCAACGCCGTTGCCCTTAGACTTGGACATGCGGCTGCCGTCCTTGGCAAGGATCGTCGGGTAGATGACGACGTCCTTAAACGGAACCTCGTCCAGGAAGTACAGCGAGCTCATGACCATGCGGGCGACCCACAGCGCGATGATGTCGCGCGCGGTGACGAGCGCCGTCGTGGGGTGATGTCCCTCGAGCAGCTCCGGCTTTTGTGGCCAGCCCTGCGTGGCGAAGGTCCACAGCTGCGAGCTGAACCAGGTGTCCAGAACATTCTCGTCCTGATGGACGTGATGGCCGCCGCACTTGGGGCACACGTCGGTGTCCTCGGTAAGGGCGTCCTCCCAGCCGCAGTCCTCGCAGTAGAACACGGGGATGCGGTGGCCCCACCACAGCTGGCGGCTGATGCACCAGTCCTTGAGGTTCTCCATCCAGGTGGTGTAGGTCTGCGTCCAGCGCGCGGGGTGGAAGGTGACCTTGCCAGAGTTGACGGCGTCGAGCGCCGGCCCCTTGAGTTTGTCAACGGCGACGAACCACTGCTCGGACAGCCACGGCTCCAGGGCGGAGTCGCAACGGTAGCAGTGCATGACGGAGTGGTCGAGCTCCTCGACGTGGTCGAGCAGATCGTGCTCCTCGAACCACTTAATGACGGCCTCGCGGCACTCGTCACGGTTCATGCCGGTGAACTCGCCGTAGCCCTCGACGACCACCGCGTGCTCGTCGAAGATATTGATCTGCGGCAGGTCGTGGGCCTGACCCATGGCGTAATCGTTGGGGTCGTGGGCCGGGGTGACCTTGACGAAGCCGGAACCAAAGTTGGCGTCGACGTGCCAATCCTCAAAAATGGGGATCTCGCGGTCGACGATGGGGAGCTTGACGGTCTTACCCACGAAGGCAGCCTTCTCGGGGTCCTTCGGGGAGACGGCGACACCCGTATCACCGAGCATGGTCTCGGGGCGCGTGGTGGCGACGACGATGTAGTCCTG
>CAJJPN010000244.1:0-2137 GCA_905193635.1 Coriobacteriaceae bacterium | reverse complement strand
GGACTTGCAGCGACGGACCTCGGGACGCTCTTACACCACGTCTGCGCGCGCCACCTTGCTTAACACGCTGCGGGCGTGTTTTGGGCTTAAGCCGGTCTAATTCACGTCGAAAATAGGGGGTTAATCATATGCCCTGGCCAAAATATGGCAAATATGAGTACTGTCACTAAATCAGTAACAGCAAAATCAAGGAATTTAGGACTCGGAGGCGTCATAAAGTAAGAAGATAATAAACAAATGTAGAATAACTAAGCATCAGGTTGGCGACACTGAGCGCAAAATCTGTCCGAGAGGCTAAAACTGCCTGTTACTAAATTGGTGGCAGTACTCATATTTGCCATATTTTGACCAGGGCACCCTAAGAAGGGCGCCCCGGAGCTCCCCGTAGGGGAGCTCCGGGCTTCATAGGGGCACGAATAGCCCACTCCGACCTGCAAAATCTGTGCGCACGATGCGAATGACGCCCTTAACCTTAAACTTTAGCTTGAACTTAGCTATAATGCGCTACGTTCCTGCCAGGCTGTGGTTGCGGACGGACGAAATGCCCGTCCTAGTCCAAGACAGACGCGGTCAAAGGGATCCACGTAAGCGACCGCGTGCGCGCGGCGCGATCATGGCGCGTCCTAGATGTAAGCCGCACCGTCCGTTCTACTTTCTTTGGGGCAATACCGCCTCGCGGGCGAGCGGGCCAGTCGTGAAGGTGGCTGCGGCCTCCCGAGCAAACACCCCGGTGCGCAAGTGTGGGGTCAAATACCAGGTCAGCTGGTGGGAACAACCCGATATTCCGCGCAACGCACGGATCGTATACGACACAGAAGGCAGGGTAGTGGACATGGTGAGGGGCAGCTTGATGCACGCGGCTCGGTTAGGTGCTGGGACCGCAGCGGTCATTGCCGTTTTGGGCCTGAGCGGATGCGCGTTCAACCCGCTGTCTACGTTCACGACTCCCACGATCGACCAGATCGAGTACGAGACCGTCACGCCGGCGGTGTCGGACGATGCCCTGGTCACTCCCGGAACCCTGACGGTTGCCCTCGATACTTCCGATGCGCCGCAGGCAATGCAGGGCGCCGACGGCGAGCTCACGGGGTATGCGGTTGACGCCGCCCGTGCCCTCGCAAGCCGCATGGGCCTTAAGGTCGCCTTTGTCGATGCGTCTTCGGCAGGTTCCGCGCTCGGCGACAAAAAGGCCGATATCTTTATCGGCGAGATCAACTCCACGGACGGGGACGTTAGCTCGCTCGGCACCTGCCTGTACGATGCCGCTTCCGTGTTCGGTAAAACCAGCGATGGTGGGTCGCTAAGCGTTTCCACCGATACCCTTAACACGTCTACTCTGGGTGTCCAGATGTCCTCGGCCTCGCAGGAGGCGCTTGCTAAGCAGAGCATCACCGCCAACCAAAAGACCTACTCCAACATCAACGAGTGCTTTGAGGCGCTCGAGTCCGGCGAGGTCGACTATGTGATCTGCGACTCCACAGCCGGCGGCTATCTTGCACGCCTGATGAGCGAGGTCTCCTATGTCGGTGCGCTCGAGGCGCCCTCGACGCTTGGTGTTGCGGGCCTCTCGTCCAATGACGAACTGTGCCGTGCCGTGAGCGATGCCCTCGACGGTATTACGGCCGACGGCACGCTCGAGGCGGTCCACTGCGTCTGGTACGGCACGATGCCCTACGACCTCACCACTAAGACGGTTTCGGGCGCTAACGTGCAGCCGGGCGACTCTGAGTCCAGTGAGACCACGTCTTCCGGCAGCGAGTCCTCCGATTCCAACAATGAGACCGCATCCTCCGAGGACAAATCGTCCAGCCAGGAAGGCACCATCACCGACGACGACATTAACAAGCTTAATAGCTAGTTATTGCTAGGGGTGGTGTCTTCTATACGTTGGAAAGGACACCTCTTCACGGTTTCAACACGCACCGCCGGACTTCCCCAATAGGGGAGCCCGGCTTTTTCATCTCTATAAAACCAGCAGTTCAAAGCCAATTTTCGGGACCAAATACAAAGTCGCCGGCTCCCTCCTATAGCGCACTTTGCCACAGAAAAGTGCGAGACTTCGGTATGCGGTATCAAGCAATCGTTATTCGGGTCTTTGGGAATCCGCGTGATTAAATGCACGGCAATGGGTACATAG
>CAJJPN010000243.1:0-2145 GCA_905193635.1 Coriobacteriaceae bacterium | reverse complement strand
AAAGATCAAGTCGTCCTCGCAGACGCTCAAGCAGGAATACCTCGATACATACGAGAGATGAATGTGGGGGAGTGTTCGGATGAAGTTGATATTTAAGGTCCAGCTCGTGTTGTGCCGAAAAGACCGTGAACCTTTTGTGGGACGCTCGGCGCCGTGGTACCATAGCCGAGTTTGTTGTCTTGGTCGGAAACCAAGACGCCTTATGCGCTGATCGGTAACCAGCGCCTGACCAATAAGGAGTCCTACCATGAAGCAGGGTATCCATCCCCAGTATGTCGAGTGCACGGTGACGTGCTCCTGCGGCAACACCTTCAAGACGCACGCTACCGTGTCCGAGATGAAGGTCGAGCTTTGCAACGAGTGCCACCCGTTCTACACCGGCCAGCAGAAGTTCGTCGACACCGGTGGACGCGTCCAGCGCTTCGCCGACAAGTTCGGTGGCGCTGCTGCCGCTCAGCTCAAGAAGGCCGAGGAGGCCAAGGCTGCCAAGGCCGCCAAGGCTGCTGAGGCCGAGGCCGCTCGCAAGGCCGCCGCTGAGGCTAAGGCTGCCGAGAAGGCTAAGCGTGCCGCTAAGTTTGCCGAGGAGGCTGCCAAGCAGGCCGCCGAGGCTCCCGCAGAGGCTCCCGTCGAGGAGGCCGCTGCCGAGGCCGAGACCACCGAGGCTGCTGAGTAAATAGCTCGCCGAGCAAACACTCGCATTCATGGCATAAGGGCCGCGCATCCGTTTGGGTGCGCGGCCCTTTTCTTTTTATTGGTGCAAACGGACCTGTCCCCGTGGCACCAAATGGCAGAGAGACGGCGTTTGCTCAGATAAAACTTGCCAAAATAAACCTGTCCCATTGTGGCAGGTTGGTCATAGTTATTACGTGGCGGTCGAGGTCGACCGTATAGGCCGCGCCTTGTTTGGCTAAAGTACAATCATCTGTGTTTAACTCGCCCGCAGCTGCACGGCGTGGGCGATGGCCAAAAAGGAAAACCACATGGGATTCATGTCAAAGCTGCTGTCCTTTGGATCCGATAAGGACCTTAAGCGCTACTACAAGATCGTCGACCAGATCAACGGTCTTGAGCCCCAGTTTGAGAAGATGACCGAGGAGGAACTCCGCGGCCAGACCGATAAGTTCCGCGAGCGTTACGCCAACGGCGAGTCGCTCGACGACATGCTCCCCGAGGCTTTTGCCACCGTGCGCGAGGCTTCCAAGCGCACCATGGGTATGCGCCACTTTGACGTGCAGCTCATTGGCGCCATGGCACTGCACGAGGGCCACATCGCCGAGATGAAGACCGGCGAGGGCAAGACGCTCGTCTCCACCTTGGCCGGCTACCTCAACGCTATCGCCGGCAAGGGCGTGCATGTCGTTACCGTCAATGATTACCTTGCCAAGCGCGACTCCGAGTGGATGGGCCGCATCTATAAGTACTTGGGCATGACCGTCGGTCTGCTCCAGAACAACATGCCGCTCGAGCTCAAGCGCCCGGCCTACCAGGCCGACGTCACCTACGGCACCAACTCCGAGTTCGGCTTTGATTACCTGCGCGACAACATGGTCACCCGTCCCGAGCAGCGCGTGCAGCGCGGTCACAACTACGCCATCGTCGACGAGGTCGACTCCATCCTGATCGATGAGGCTCGCACCCCGCTGATCATCTCGGGCGCTGGCACCAAGTCCGCCAGTACCTACAAGGACTTCGCGCGTGCCGTGCGTGGCCTTGAGCGCGGCGAGGACGTGTCGCACGACATGCTTACCGCCACCGAGGACGTTGAACCCACGGGCGACTACGTCATGGACGAGGCCAAGCACACCATCGCCGCCACCGAGCGCGGCCTTAAGAAAATCGAGCGCCGCCTGGGTATCGATGACATCTACGCCGACCTTTCGGGTCAGCTGGTCAACCACCTGCAACAGGCGCTGAAGGCCCAGTACATGTTCCACCGCGACAAGCAGTACGTGGTCACCAACGGCGAGGTTAAGATCGTCGACGAGTTCACCGGCCGCATTATGGAAGGTCGCCGTTACTCCGAGGGCCTGCACCAGGCCATCGAGGCCAAGGAGGGCGTTCAGGTGGCCAACGAGTCCAAGACCCTGGCCACCATCACCTTCCAGAACTACTTCCGCATGTACAAGAAGCTGTCCGGCATGACCG
>CAJJPN010000242.1:0-2153 GCA_905193635.1 Coriobacteriaceae bacterium | reverse complement strand
AGCCCGAGTACTGCGTGCCCGCCATGGGGTGCGCGCCCACAAAGTAAAAGCCGTGCTCGCGGGCTAGCTCAAAGGCGCGCTCGCACACGATGCCCTTGACGCCCACCGTGTCGATCACCACGGGGCCCATGATGGCCTCGGTGTCGGTGGCGTCGGCGAGCGCCTGGGCGTGCGCCTCGAGCCACTCGATGCATGCCTCGGGATAGCAGGCAAGGACGATGATGTCGCATTCGCCGAGCGTCTTGTCGTTAAGCTCTCCGGCGACAGTGCCCATGCTGGCGGCCGTCATGACATCGTCATCGGGGTCCCAGGCCAGCACGCGGACGCCCGCCTGCGCATAGCCGCGGGCAAAGCTGCCGCCGATGAGGCCCAGGCCGACGATGCCGGCGCACTTGGGGCCGCCCTGGTTAACGCGCGCGTTTCTCACTGTACCCATGGGCTACTCCATGGTCTCATGGCAGACAACCTCGCGAATGGCTCGGATGCGGCGCATAGTGTCGTCGAACTGATCGGGGGTGAGGGCCTGAGCGCCGTCGGACCATGCGCGGCTGGGCTCGTCGTGGACCTCGATCTCTAGGCCGTTGGCACCGCAGGCGGTCGCGGCGAGCGCCATGGGCTCAACGTAGCGGGTGTAGCCGGTGGCGTGGCTGGGGTCGGCGACGACGGGCAGGTGCGACAGGTGGTGCAGCACCGGCACGGCATTGAGGTCGAAGGTGTTGCGGGTGCGGGTCTCGAAGGTGCGGATGCCGCGCTCGCACAGGATGACGTTGTCGTTGCCCTCGCTCATGATGTACTCGGCGGCCATGAGCAGCTCATCGATCGTGCCGGACATGCCGCGCTTAAGCAAGATCGGAGTCTTGGTCTTGCCGACCTCTTTGAGCAGAGGGAAGTTCTGGGCGTTGCGGGCGCCGATCTGCATGACGTCGATCTTCTTGTCCAGGAAGACCTGCACGTCGCGCGGGTCCATGATCTCAGTGACGATCGGCATGTCGAGCTCGGCAGATGCCTCGCACAGCAGGTCCAGACCGGCGGGGCCCATGCCCTGGTAGGCGTACGGGGAAGTGCGGGGCTTGTAGGCACCGCCGCGCAGCATCGTGGCACCGGCGGCCTTCACGCGGCGGGCGATGCGGATGAGGTTCTCGCCCTCGACGGAGCACGGGCCGGCGATGACCTGGAACTGATCGCCGCCGATCTTGACGCCGTGGCCGCAGTCGATGACGGAGTCCTCGGGGTGGAACTTGCGGTTGGCGCGCTTGAACGGCTCGGAGACGCGCTGCACGCGCTCGACGACATCCATGGACTCGAGCAGGAACGGGTCAATCTTGGTCGTATCGCCCACCAGGCCGATGATCGTCTCGTTCTCGCCGCGCGAGACATCGGTCTTCAGGCCCTTTTTCTCAATCCAGCTGACGATATGGCTGACGGCCTCGTCGCTGGCGCTCTCTTTTAAAATTGCAATCATGGTGTGCCTCTCACCTCGATGGATAACCCTTGCAAAAACGGCCCGCATCGCGAGCCGTGTATATATGGTGCATGAGAGTTTATACTATCTGACTCGCTTTTGCCTTCTAAAGTGGGCCGTTGAGCCGCGTCTTCCTCGGAATTGCAAAGCTTTTTCTTTTATTTTGATAGCCCGTGGTGCACTTGGGTATAATGCCAAACGTTGGCCCTATTAGCTCAGGGGATTAGAGCGTCTGCCTCCGGAGCAGAAGGCCGTTGGTTCGAATCCAACATGGGGCACCATCGAACGTGAGACCGTCCGAACCTCGCATGGTCCGGGCGGTTTTTCTTATACCGACGCGACGTGATGGGACGTGGTATGGCAGCAACGGATATCGAGCGCGGACTCTCGACCGCCGAGGTCGAGGAGCGCATCGCCGCCGGTAAGATCAACCGCAACATGGAGCTCAAGACCAAGTCGGTCAAAGAGCTCATCATCGAGAACCTCTGCACGCTGTTCAATTTGATCAACGTGATCTTGGCGTTCCTGGTCATTTTGACCGGTTCGTTTAAGAATCTGACGTTCCTGTTCGTGGTGTTCCTCAATACCGCTATTGGCGTCATTCAGTCCATGCGTTCCAAGAAGATGGTCGATAAGCTCACGCTGCTGACCTCCAAGAAGGCCATCGCGGTGCGCGACGGCTCCGAGGTGG
>CAJJPN010000241.1:0-2181 GCA_905193635.1 Coriobacteriaceae bacterium | reverse complement strand
GGCTGCTCGCCACGATGGGCGTCAATCTCCAGATCGGGCTGAGCCTCCTCAATGGCGTCGACAATCTCCTGGAAGGCCTCATTGGACAGTTCCTCGCCGGCCAGAATCGTCAGCGCGTCGCCCTCCTCTTCCTCCTGCATTCGGTTGATGCAATCGAGCGTGACCTGCTTCACGTCGGAGCCGACCACATCGATGGAGCCGGCGATGATACCCATGACGTCACCGGAGTGAATCGGCGAGCCGTCGGAGGCGCTGGAATCGCGCACGGCACGGGTGACCTCGCCATCGCGAACCTCACTGATGGCGTCGACCATAGCGGCGACGGCATCCTCAAGCTCGGAATCGGGTAGGACCGCGAACAGCGCGGAGAAGGCCTGCGGAACGGTCTTGGTGGGAACGACGGCGACCTTCTTGTCGGTGCAGGCTGAAGCAGCGGCCTCGGCGGCCATGCGGATGTTGCCGTTGTTGGGCAGGATGATGACCGAGGTCGCGTTGACCTGGTCGACGGCGCCCAGCAGGTCTGCAGTCGAGGGATTCATGGTCTGGCCACCGGACACGATCACGTCAACGCCGAGGGACTTGAGGATGTCTGCCTCGCCGGAACCGGCGGCAACGGCGACAAAGCCCAGGGCCTTCGCGGGCTCGGCGGCCTTCTCCTGGTCCTCGTGGATCTTGGCGGTACGGTCGTGGGCCTCCATCTCCATGTTGTGGATAAAGACCTCGTAGATCTGGCCAAGCTGCAGCATGTGCTCGAGCACCAGGTTCGGGGTGTTGGAGTGCACGTGGATCTTGTAGTCGGGATATGCGCCCACGAGCAGCTCACAGTCGCCCATGGAACCCAGGAACTTAAGGCACTCGTCCTCGTCAAACGGGGCGTCGGCCTTAAACAGGAACTCATTGCAGTAACGGAATTCCGAGCCCTCCCAGTCGTCGTTAGCCTCGATCTCAACGCGGCCAAGAGCGGCATCACGGGCAGAGCCGGCGGAGTCAAACGTAGCGGAGAAATCCTCGACAACGGTGCTGCGGCCAAGAGCGGCAGCTACGAAGTTCTCGAGGAAGATGGCAAAGCCAAAGGCGCCGGAGTCGACCACGCCGTTCTCCTTCAGAACGGGCAGCAGGTCGGGCGTGCGAGCGACGGACTGGTAGGCCTCGACGACGATGGCATCGAGCGCGTCCTCGGCCGAGAACTTCTTCTTTTCGCACTCGTCGGCCTTGGTCGAGACATCGCGCAGCACCGTGAGAATCGTGCCCTCGATGGGCTTACGGACGGCCTGGAAGGCGACCTTGACGGCGCGGCGGAACGCATAGGCGATGTTGGCGGACGTGATGGGCTCATCAGCAGAGACGAGACCCTCGGCCACGCCGCGCAGGATCTGAGAGGTGATGACGCCGGAGTTGCCGCGGGCACCCATCAGGGAGCCGTGGGTGATGGCGCCGGCGATGGCCTCCATATCGGCATCGGCGGGAAGGGCGGAAAGCTCCTTGGTCACCGAGGCGAGCGTGAGCGACATGTTGGTACCGGTGTCGCCGTCGGGTACGGGGAAGACATTGAGCTTGTTGATCTCCTCGGCCTTGTCGGAAACAGCAGCCGCAGCGATCGGAAAACAGGTGCGAATGGTCTTTGCAATCATGGGTATTTGAATCTCCGTTTTCGGATGCTAGTTCAGACGGCTCTTGAGCGCGTCGATGTGAATGCCGATCTTAAGGCTGGCGGGATCGATCTGGGCGATCTCCTGCAGGGTGAAGGCAACGGAGCTCGAAAGATTGTGGCAGACGGACTTCATGTTGACGCCGTTCTCGAGCACGACGTGAAGATCGACCGTAAGGCCGTTCTCGTCGGCGGAGACAAGCACGCCCTTGCGGAGGCGCTGACCGGCAAGCAGGCGCACGCTCTCGGCGCCTTGGAGCTGCTCAGCCATACCGACGACGCCATAGCACGTCATCGCAGCATAACCGGCAATATCGGCAATAACGTCGTTCGAGACGCTCAGGCTGCCGTTAATGGTCTCAGACACAAGAATCTCCTTATCTGGTGCTCGCGGCACCATGTCGTGGGAGCAATCATTGCAATATTCTACAACGACCGCGCCATGTTGAGGTGGTGGGTCGCGGGATTACATCCTCGACACGAAATGTTGATATGGCAACGTTCGAGTCAAGTGGTCGCGGCATGAAAAAACC
>CAJJPN010000240.1:0-2256 GCA_905193635.1 Coriobacteriaceae bacterium | reverse complement strand
AGGGGCGGTGGGACTCGAACCCACAATCCTTGCGGCGAGAGATTTTAAGTCTCCTGCGTATGCCAATTCCGCCACGCCCCCGTGAGACTAGAAGTCTAGCACAAGCCGTCCGTTACGCGTTGACGGCCATCGAGTGCTGGCCTGACTTTTCCAAGTACTCGGCAAACTTGGCTTCGTCGCCCTTGTTCTGGTACTGCAGGGCCAGCAGGTACTCCAAGCGGCAGCGCTTGACCGGGTCGTCGCCGACATCCTCGAGCATGCGCTCCAGCTCGGGAATGTCGTTGTGACGCTTGAGGATCATCGTGTCGTACATCAGCTGGCATTCGTGTGCGACCGCCTCGGCCTGACCGCCCTCAAAGCCCTTGATCTCGTGCAGAAGCTCCTTGGACTTTTTGCGGTCCTCCTGGCCAGCATAGTAGTTAAAGGCCTTAATCACCAGGTCGACGCGCTGCATCTTGGGCAGATTGAGCCCCAGCAGCAAATCGAACATCTCATCGGCGCGCTTGTGGTCCTCGCGCAGCAGATAGGAGTTCAGACGCAGGTAGTCGCGGTTGTAGCGCGGGTACAGCATGCTGGTGAGTTTGCCGTCGAGCAAACGATCGAACTCGGCCCACTGTTTGGCGGCCATCAACTGTTGCAGGCGTTTAAACGTAGTGCGTTTTTTGACGCTAAAGAACACCGACACGCCGATGCAGATGATAACGACGGCGGTCCAGAGGGTGCGGGAATCGGGCATATTGGGATCCTTAGTCGCTCATATAGCGAGCGGTATGACAACACGTACTAGATGTATTATACGCAGCGCGCAAGCAAACTGGCATAAAAGCTCATCGAGGCTGAGTGCCATCGCTCGCTGCGGTACACTTACCTAAAGTAAACCATGAAGGGAGACATTACCTATGAAGAAGATCGTTTTGGCTTGCGGTGCTGGCGCTGCTACTTCCACGCTCGTTGCCCAGAAGGTCGCTACCATGCTCGACGCCAACGGTTATGCCGGCAAGTATGAGATCGTGCAGTGCGCCATCTCTGAGGCCAAGGACGCTTGCGACGAGGGCGCCGACCTGCTGATCGCCACCACCGTTGCCCCCGAGGGCCTCACCTGCCCGTACGTGAGCGGCGTGCCCTTCATGACCGGCATGAACCGCGTCGCTGCCGAGAAGGCCGTCCTCGACGTCATGGCTCAGTAGGCGCTGACTGTATGAGTGAGCAGAACGCCAATCCGGTCGAGCTCTTTGGCATGCGCGTTGCCCATGTGGGCATTAACGCCACCGACCCGGCAGATGCCCTGGAGATCGCGGAGCTGTTCTCGACGATGATGGGCCTGCCCGTTATCGAGACCCCGGTTTCGTACTTTAACGATTCGCTGATCGAGGTCATGAAGCAGAACGGTCGTGGCACCAAGGGCCACATCGGCTTTGCCGTCAACGACATCGATGCGGCCGAGAAGTGGTTTGCCGAGCGCGGGCTCGAGGTCAACGAGGAGTCGCGCGTGCTGCTGCCCGACGGCGGCACCAAGCTCGTGTACTTTAAGCGCGAGTTCGCCGGCTTCGCCGTGCACCTGTGCCGCGAGTAGCGCACAGGCTGCTATAGCTAACGAAAAATGGGGTAAGGCCACGTGGCCTTACCCCATTTTTAATGCCGAGAGGGTGACTGACGGGCTGCCGTAAAACGAAGGTGAATGCTTTTCCGCGAAGTGAACGAGTGAAATCGGACCCCTGGAGCATCGACACTTTGGAGGCACCGTTTCCTGCGGTTTCGTAAGGTTTTTCCTGCGGTTTTGGCGTCAAAAAGTGTCGATGCTTCGGGGGTCCAAAATAGGTCGTTCACTTCGCGGAAAAGTATTCACCTTCGTTTTCGCGCAAACACGGATCCAGCCGCCACAACGCAAAACGGGGCCCGCGCGTGGCGCAGGCCCCGTCAAAAAAGATAATTCCCGGTACTTAGTACTGCTCGATGCCCATGTAGCGACGAACCTCGGGGCTGTGGTCGAACACCTTGCCGCGGGCGGCGCGCAGCTCGCAGCTCATCGAGTAGAAGAAGATCGGCTCCAGGAACGAACGCACGCTGGCGGGCACCTCGCCCACGCCGTACTCGAGCGCATCGAGCACCATGACCGTATCGGTATGCGTGTTAAGGAATGCGAGCGCGCGCTCCTCCATGGGACGGCACTCGCCCGATCCGAGCTGCACAAAGTAGAACACGCCGGGCTCGGTGGCCTCGAAGGGGCCGTGGAAGTACTCGCCGGTGTTGTAGGCG
>CAJJPN010000239.1:0-2266 GCA_905193635.1 Coriobacteriaceae bacterium | reverse complement strand
TTTCGCCAATGGCGGTCGCTGTTGGCCAAAAGGGCATCGCAGACAATCATCTGCGACATAGACCTTCTCACAGCGGCCTCATCGACACCATGCTTGCCGAGGTAGCAACAGTATCGATCGTATGTCGAGTTTCCCCGCTGGCTACCAAATGCGCCCTTAACGTAAACAGCCGGAACATATTCCTCGCGGCCGTCAAGAAAGTCGTCGCACAGACACACAGGGCCATCGAACATGCGCTCAACCGTGTAAGGAACAAACTCCCCCTTGGAAAGCAAGCGACGATGCAGAGCCGTTGCAACTGCCTCGTTAAAGGGCCGTTGGTCGTCCATCCCGCACCCTTTAGCCAAAACGCGAATGCCGTTTCGGATCATCCACGATTTAGGGAGCTCGCCCTCGGACGTGTTATCCGGATTATTTAGACCGATGCCTTCCAGCCAACCCGAACGCTCTTCGAGCGCCGATCGCTCAAATTCGTTCTCAAAGTAATTGATGCTTTGCCATTTGAGTTCGGCGCAATCGGCCGGCCGCAGCCAATAACAATCCGAAAGCGATAAGCCCAGGCACCGAACCGGAACCTCGATGCCACTGGCAATTCCCAGTTCACGATAGCGCGAGACGAGTCCAGGGCGAACGTCAGGCACCGACCGATGGCTCCACCACACGTTGAGCTCCCGTTTATTCACCGTAGGAGAAGAGCTCGAGCATGTGCCAAACGGCATTCGTTGCGCATCGAGGACCTCGGCGATTTCGAAGGGAAACTCACGCGTCGGATCAAATGAGACATGCGCGACCTCATGGTCGGCCGACATCAGCGTAAACTTGCGTCCCACATCGGCCGCAGGACGGCGTCCTCGCTTGCGGACCTTTTGGTAGGCGGTCGCAGAATTGTACTCGACCATCTTCCGGCCGCCCACAATATCGCACACAAGCGTCCCCGATGCGGCAAGTTGCGATATGCGGGCTTTCGTAACGCCCAACAGGCGGGCGGCATCACCCATAGATAAGTACTCAGACGTATCCATACACCGCATCACCTCGTTAAGTAATTTACGTGTTTAGTTAATAGATTACTTACATCATAATACTAAACGACCTAAAGCGAAAAAAGGCCCGAGAAATCGGGCCTTAGCGATTGGTCAGCCGAGTCGCAAACTGCTTCCTTAGCGCTGCACGTAGGCGCGGACCAGCTCAAAGGTATTGCGCACACCGTCGATGTGGCTGCGCTCGTAGTTGTGGCTCGCGTACACGCCGGGGCCGATCAGACCATGGCGAATGTCGTAACCGGCCGAAAGCGTGGCCTCGACGTCCGAACCGTAGTGCGGGTACACGTCGATGGCGTAATCGAGCTCCAGCTCGCGCGCGATATTAGACAGCGTGGTTACCAGGTCGTAGTTGTACGGACCGCCCGAATCCTTGGCGCAAATCGAAACCATGCGCTCGGTGCAGCCAAGGTCGTCGCCCACGCAACCCATGTCCACGCTGATCATCTCGCGCGTGTCGGCCGGCACGAAGGCACCGCCGTGGCCGACCTCTTCGTACACGGTAAAGAGCAGCGATACCTTGCGCGAAAGGGTCACCTCGCCGTCGGCAACGGCGCGAGCCAAACCCAGCAGAATCGACGCCGACAGCTTGTCATCCAGGAAGCGACTCTTGATGTAGCCGCTCTCCGTCACCGTGGTACGCGGATCCATAGCGATGATATCGCCCGTCTGAATACCCAGCTCGAGCACATCGTCCTTGCTATCGACGTTCTCGTCGAGCAAGATCTCCATGTTCTTCTCGATGGTCTTGACCGGCTCATCGGCCACATGCGCCGAAGGCTCGGTGTTGAGAACCACACCCGTGTAGACATTGCCATCGCGCGTGTAAACGGTGCAGTTCTCGCCATCGGCCGTAGACCACTGATGCCCGCCGAGCGTCGTGGGACGCAAGCGACCATTGTCCTTGATGGAGCGCACCATGGCGCCCAGGGTATCGACATGGCTCGCCAGTACGAGCGGCTCGCCCTCGCCGCCAAGCTCGACCAGCACGTTGCCCTTATTGGAACGCTCGGGGCCAAAGCCCATATCACGCAGGGTCTCCATCAGATAATCAGTAGCCGCACGAGTAAACCCCGTAGGCGAAGCAATCGAGGTAAGCGCCTTAAGCTGGTCAGTAATAAAACCAAGCGTAGAATCCATTTGGGACACCATCCACAACTCCAAAGTCAACATCCCGTAATCAGTAAAAGCCCCAACAACGATACCATCACGCACAAATATTTACC
>CAJJPN010000238.1:0-2298 GCA_905193635.1 Coriobacteriaceae bacterium | reverse complement strand
ACCGCGGCCGATCTTCTGGCGCTTGGTCAGGTTGTCCTTTGTCTCGACGAGCGTGCAGATCTGGAACACGTTGGGGTTGTCCCAGCCCTCCTTGAGCGCGGAGTGGCTGAAGACGAAAGAGACGTCCTTGTCCGCGTCCTTGCCGTCCGGGAAGGAGATGAGCGTCTCCTTCTTCTGCATGATGAGCTCGAAGGCCCCGGCGTCGTCGGCGGTGCCGGCGGCTCCCTTGGAGTCCTTGAACTTGCCCTTCTTGTCCTTGGCGAAGTATCCCTGGTGCACGGCGTGGGGGTCGCGCACCAGCGGGGCGCCGACGGCTTCGTAGCACTCGAGCCACGTGCCCTTGCCGATCCCCGCCGCCTTTGCGATGCGACGAGGCGCCTTCGAGTTCAGGGCACCTGCGTACTCCTCCTCAAACATCAGGGCGTACAGGCCGCCGTGGACTTCGGGCTCGTAGACGCGGTATCGGTCGACGCGGTCGATGAAGAAGAGCGAGAGCACCTTCACGCCGCGCGGCCACAGCTCGAACTGGCGGGCCAGGTGGTCCTCGATGGTGCGGCGGATCTGCGCGCGCTTGACGACCTCCTCGTTGACGTCGCCCAGCGCCTCGCCGAGCTCGAGCACCTCGCCGTTCTGGAACTCTATGAACTCGTCGCCCACTGCGGCGCCGATGTTGTTGACCACCCAGCCGCTCTCGTAGTCGCTGTTCTCGCCGCTCTTCTGGTAGAGGTCGTTGCCGGTCTTCACCGTGACGGCCTTGCGCTTCTGCGTGCCGTCGGCCTGGCGCACGTCGATGGACACCTTGGCGGAGAACGGGTCGGACTTGACGGACTCGAGCCTCACGTACGCGCCGTTGAGGTTCGCCTCGGCCTTGATCGAGTCCACGCAGATGCCCTTCACCAGGTGGCGCTCGAAGGCGTCGACCGGCGTGAGGCGGTAGATCATGTTGTAGGCCTGCTTGTGCGTGGCCGAGTAGCGCAGCACGAACAGCGGGTTCAGGCTCTTGATGGCGGCCTTGGCCTGCTTGGTGTTGTCGACGCTCTGGGGCTCGTCGATGATGACGACGGGCTTGCAGGCGCTCACGAGCTCGCGAGGGCTGAAGCCGCCGGTGAGCTTCTCGCTGGGACGGTGGAAGAGGTTGCCCTCCTTCGCGGTGCCATCCTTCTCGAGGCCCTTGTTGAACGCGTCGATGTTGATGACCATGACCTGGATGGAGCTCGACGTGGCGAAGTTACCCACCGGCCCCATGTCCTTCGAGTCGTACACGAAGTAGTCGAGCGGCGTGCGGTCGTAGAGCGTCTCGAAGTGCCTGCGGGTGGTCTGGAGGCTCTTGAGGACGCCCTCGCGGATGGCCACGCTCGGCACGACGATGACGAACTTGGTGATGCCGTAGCGGCGGTTTAGCTCGTAGATGGAGCGGATGTAGACGTAGGTCTTGCCGGTGCCGGTCTCCATCTCGACGGTGAAGTCTCGCAGGCGCCCATCGGTGAGGACGTCGGTTGCCGGGAGGCAGCCCTCCTCCTGCACGGCGTGCAGGTTGTCGAGGAGCTGGCCCGGCGCCACGCGAAGCTCGTTGCCGTGGCCGACCATGAGCTCGCCGATTGCCGTCTGGCCTTTGCGGCCGGAATCGGCGGAGAATACGCTGCCAATAAATTGTTGTCCGCGGAACAGGTCGCAGGTTGCTTCGATGGCCTCCAGCTGGTGCTGCTGGTCGGATGAGAACTTGAACTCGAGCGCCGCCATGCTAGACCGTCCTCAATTCGATCTCACAGCCCATGCGCTCGCCGGCGTGCTTGAAGATCTGCACGGCGTTGAGCTTGAGGGTGTCGTCGAGGACGGAATCGAGGATGAGAACGCGCCTGGGCTCCATGTCGGCGATGGCCTCGAGCGCCTCAATGGTGAGGCCTCGGGACATGCAGCAGACGAGCTCGTCGCAAGCGACGGACCAGATGGGATAGCCCGCGGCTTCAGACTTCTCGACGGGCAGCGTGAGCTCGAGGCCCCATTTGAGCATCATCTCGAAGACGATATCCATATCGGAGCGATCGGGCTTGACCACGTCGAAGAGGAGCTGACCGGGCTCGGGCTTCTCAATGCCGGACTCATCGAGCTCGAACACACGGAAGCCGATGTCGGGAAGCTGCTTGGGTCCCTCGCCAAGCTTGAGTTGACGGTTGGATTCCTCGAGCTCGGTTTTGATTTTGTCGCCTGCGCGGCGAATGCGTCCTTCGCCTATGTCGCAGAGAGTCTCATACCCGTCCTTGTAGGCGTCGCGTTTCGGGTCACAAGGCTCTGGAAGCT
>CAJJPN010000237.1:0-2301 GCA_905193635.1 Coriobacteriaceae bacterium | reverse complement strand
CGCGCCTCAATCGTAGCCCGAGACGGGCCCGGGCTGACAATTTCGACTGTAATGGACGTTCCTATTGTGCCGGCAGGTGGGGACACTCCTTTGCTAGAAGATTCGGCGCAGGTCTCCGCGGTTGAGGGACTCGTCGAAGAGGTGCTTGAATACCACACTGCCGTGCAGGCCGTCGTGCTCGAACTCGTTGGTTACCCAGGCGTGCGAGTTGCCCACGCGGCTGAGCGTGTCGAGCTGCAGACTCGAATCGACGTACATGTCATCGAAGTACACCGCGGCCTGGAGCGGCACCTCGTTGCAGGCCAGGCGCTGCGGGTCATAGATCTTGTCCCAGCTGGTGTCTTCCATCAGCAGGTCCATGGCGGGCTTGAAGGGCTTGAGCTCGGGCATCTGCTCGAACATCCACGGGAACATGGCCTCGCCGGTAAACATGAGCGGGCGCGCGAGGGTGTCGAACTCGGCGTGGTGTGCCTTCTCTTCAGCTGCGGCCCAGCCAATGGGCATAGTGTCACCGTCGGCGTATATGAACTCCTGCAGCGTCCAGTACAGCGGATTCGTGCGCGTGTTGGTGCGCTCGAAGGCGCGCATCAAAAAGCTGTCGGATACCGAGGAGCCGCAGCTCAGCGTACCGTCGCCTGTAACAAACGCGTGATCGATAATCCAATGCATGCGCTCAAAGCTCGGCTTCATGCCAAAGTCGCTGCCCATGAGCTGTAGGCGCTCGACCGTCATTGGCGAGCCGTCGGGCAGTACGGGCTTCTGAGCCTCGAGCGCATCGGCCAGGGCTGCCACGCGCTCGACATCGGCGGGGTAACGGTCGTAATACTGCTGCGTCTTGGCGGCCATGCGCGGGAAGGTGTGCGCGTAGACCTCGCTGGCGCTCGCCGGCACGTGCGGAATGCCGCCGCAGGTAAAGCTTGCCGCCACGCCCTCGGGGAAGAGCGACAGATAGCTCAACGTCAAAAAGCCGCCGTAGCTCTGCCCGAGTGTGACCCAGGGCTTGCCGCCAAAGCCCACCAGGCGCAGGTACTCAAAATCGCGCACGATGGAGCTGGCGAGGTGACGCTTGAGGAAGTCCGCCTGCGAGCGGGCCGCATCGGAGCCTGCCGCCTCGGCGCGCTCGCCCAGTGCGGCAATCGTGCGCCCGTCTACACAGCTGCTGCGCCCGGTACCGCGCTGGTCGGGCAGGACCACGCGGAAGTGCTTGACGGCCTCCTCGATCCAGCCATCGCTTGTGGGTGACAGCGGACGCGGGCTCTCGCCGCCGGGGCCGCCCTGCAAAAACAGAAGCAGCGGCAGATCGTCGTTGATGCGGTCGGGCGCGCAAACCACGCGGTAGAAGAGCTTGATGCTCTCGGGCGCGCCGGCGATTGGTGCCGGCATAGCGCCGCGGCGCATGGTGCTGCCGACGGCCAGGAGCATTGGCTCCAGGCCGCGCCAGTCGAGGGGGACGTCGATGCTGTGGTCCTCGACATACAGGCCGGGGACGTGGTACGAAGTAATGAGGGCCATGTGAGTCTTCCGTTCGTTGCGGTGTTTCGGGTTGACCAATTCTACCGCCGCGGGCGAGGCCATGCGCAAATCGGCTACCATGGTTGCAAACTTCTAGGAGAAAGGGCCGTCCATGTCGGTCGATATAGCCACGTATGTCCACGATCTTGCCGTTGCCGCTAAGGCAGCGTCGGCCTCGCTTGCCACGGCGAGCGACGAGCAGCGCCAGGAGGCCGTGCGCGCCATGGCCGCAGCACTGCGCAACGGTATCGACTCCATCGTCGCCGCCAACGAGCTCGATATGTCCGCTGCGCGTGATGCGGGCACCTCGGTCGGATTGCTCGATCGTCTGCTGCTGACGCCCGAGCGCGTCGAGGGCATGGCCGCCGGCCTGGAGAAGCTCGCCGAGCTGCCCGATCCCGTGGGCCGCGTGCTCGATCACCGTGTGCTTGCGAGTGGCGTGGACCTTACGCGCGTGAGTGTGCCGCTGGGCCTGGTTGCCATGGTCTACGAGGCGCGCCCCAACGTGACGGCCGATGCCGCGGGCATCTGCATCCGCACCGGCAACGCCTGCATCCTGCGCGGCGGTTCGCTGGCCTACCACTCGTGCGCCATGATTGCCGAACTGCTGGCCGATGCGCTTGAGGCCCAGGGCTTTCCACGCGAAGCTATCTCGATGATCGAGTCCACCGACCGCGAGGCCACCGGCGAGCTCATGAAGCTCCGCGGTATTGTCGATGTGCTCATTCCGCGTGGCGGTGCGGGCCTGATCCAGCGCTGCGTGCGCGAGTCGCTTGTGCCGGTGATCGA
>CAJJPN010000236.1:0-2328 GCA_905193635.1 Coriobacteriaceae bacterium | reverse complement strand
AAAGATATTGATTATGAAAATGGTTACAGTCTGTATGTGGGAATCCCGTTCTGCCCGAGTATATGTCTTTACTGTTCT
The DNA here is from genome assembly GCA_905193635.1 of Coriobacteriaceae bacterium. GTDB lineage: Bacteria > Actinomycetota > Coriobacteriia > Coriobacteriales > Coriobacteriaceae > Collinsella. Next base: position 2,250 of record CAJJPN010000236.1, on the reverse strand, counting down.
TTCAGTTCCTATCCATTGAAACAGTGGAAGAACCGTGTGAACCAGTATCTGGAAGCACACGGCGGCAAGCCGTGCGAGGAATTCCGCATTAAAAAGCAGGGTGATTTTGACTGGTTTGGCAAGACGCTGGGCATCGTTTCCATTCCGCGTGCGACCGATCGCCTCTATACCGCTGCGACGCGTTTTGGGCAGTATCCCATCTATAAAGAATATGTGCTCAAGACTATCGGCGTCATGCACGAGATTGTACGCGAAAACCCCGGCGAGCCCGATCATCCGCCGTATCGACTGCTAACTGAGGAGTTTTTCGATGCAACGTTTACCGAGGTCATCGAGCTAACCGAGGCGGGATTTGCGGCTCGCGTTGCTGCTTCTGACGTTCCCGCAGTCCCCCTGATCGCTAGCTGCTAGCTGGCCGGCTTAACGGCGAACAGCTCATCCCAATCGACCAATAGCTCCCGCCGCAGGGCATCTTCGGTGGTGCGCTCGGCATCGGAGAGGCTTGCGACTGAACGCAAATCGATGAAGCTGCATATGAAGAAGGTCTTAAAAAAGGGCCCGGAAGGCAATGCCTTCCGGGCCCTTTGCAATGCAAATCTGCTTGCAAGTACGATTTAGCGCACCTGAGCGACGTAAGCGACGTTGGTCGAGGAGACCTTGTCCTCGAGCTGGACGCTCATGCGGGGATCGCCGGCGGTAGCGACGGTCAAATCGCCAGCCTCGACGTAGCCGAGCTCCTTAGCGGTCTCGATCGCCTTGACGATCGTGCCGTTGACGGTGCCCTGGGTAATCTCGGCCTGGTGCGGGATAACGCCCCAGTACATGATCATCTGCTGGACGGCCCACTCGTGGCGGGAGAACGCGCAGATCGGCATGTTGGGGCGGAAGTGCGAGATCAGGCGAGCGGTACGACCGGTGGTCGTCGGCACGGTGATGCACTTGGCGCCAACGGTGGTGGCCATGTTCACAGCGGACATACCCACAACGTTGTTGACAACGCGGGTGCCGTGAGCATCGGCCGGAACCTCGAGCGGAGCGTGAGCCGGGAGGTACTTCTCGGTCTCGAGAGCAATGCTGGCCTGCATCTTAACGGCCTCGACCGGGTACTTACCGGCAGCGGACTCGCCAGAGAGCATAACGGCGTCGGTGCCGTCGTAGATGGCGTTAGCAACGTCGGCAACCTCGGCGCGCGTCGGGCGCGGGTTCTGCTGCATGGAGTCGAGCATCTGCGTAGCGGTGATAACGGGCTTGTAGGCCGCGTTGCACTTGGCGATGATCTCCTTCTGGATGTGCGGAACGAGCTCGGGCTTGATCTCGATGCCCAGGTCGCCACGGGCGACCATGATGCCGTCGGAAGCCTCGAGGATCTCGTCGAAGTTCTCGACGCCCAGGGCACACTCGATCTTCGGGAAGATCGTCACGTGCTCGCCACCGTTCTCGCGGCAAAGCTTGCGGATGCCGCGGACGGACTCGCCGTCACGGATGAAGGAAGCGGCGATGTAGTCGATGTTCTCGGTCAGGCCAAAGAGGATGTCCTGACGATCGCGCTCGGTGATAGCGGGCAGCGAGATGTTGACGTTGGGCATGTTGACGCCCTTGCGCTCGCCGATCAGGCCGTCGTTCTTAACGACGCAGGTCATGTCCTGGCCGCTGACGGACTCGACCTCGAGGGCAACCAGGCCGTCATCGATCAGGATGAGGGAGCCCTTCTCGACCTCGGAGGGCAGAGCCAGGTAGTCGAGGGAGATGTGCACAGCGGTGCCGTGGAAATCCTCGGACGTGGGCTGAGCGGTGACGACGATCTTGTCGCCGGTCTTGACGGCAACCTTCTTGCCATCGACCAGAAGGCCGGTGCGGACCTCGGGGCCCTTGGTGTCGAGCAGGATGCCGACAGGCAGACCGAGCTCCTTGGAAATACGACGGACGCGCTCGATGCGACCGTGGTGCTCGTCGTAGGATCCGTGCGAGAAGTTAAAACGGGCGACGTTCATGCCCGCCTTGATCATCTCACGGATGGTCTCGTCGCTATCGCAGGCGGGACCCATGGTGCATACAATCTTAGTGCGCTTGTACATTCAGACCTCCATCTGACATCGTCTTGCGCTGATAGATAAACCATAAGAAATAAAACCGTGTTGATTATAACGAAATGCTGACCGAATACCCCATAAAATCGACCGTATGCCGAATTAGAAGTTCATTTTTTGCGGGACCTTGATTCTCATCTTCATTGCAACAGCCTCAGGACTC
>CAJJPN010000235.1:0-2354 GCA_905193635.1 Coriobacteriaceae bacterium | reverse complement strand
ATGAAACGCCGTGGGGGGGGGTATCGGTCGCAACGTGCCGCTACCCTTGCGTTTCGCCATTAGTCGCTTCGTTGATGGCGCGGTACTCGGCACTCAGCTCGCGCGCCAGCTCTTCCTTGCTTGGAAGATACGGCAGGTATTTGGCGGCAAACACTTGGTCGTTGTCTTCGGGCAGCGTGTACTCGACAATCGAATCGCTTTTGTCCGCGCAGAGCACGATGCCTATGGGCGGATTGTCGCCTTCGTTCATGAGCTCGCGTGTGTAGTAGTTCACATACATTTGCATCTGGCCCAGGTCCTGATGCGTAAGGTCATCGGTCTTAAGGTCGATGAGCACGAAGCAGCGCATCAGATAGTTGTAAAACACAAGGTCAATATAGAAATGGCGCCCATCAAAGGTGATGCGCTTTTGGCGCGCCTCGAAAGCGAAGCCACGGCCAAGCTCCAGCAGGAACTTCTGAAGATGCGTTATGAGTGCCTGCTCTAGATCGCTCTCGCGAAACGCAGCATCGTCCGTGAAACCTAAAAACTCCAGTACGTATGGGTCGCGGATGATATCCTCGGGGCGACGAGCCGGGGCGCTCTTTTGGATTTCCTTGGTGACGGCCTCCTTGTCCTTGCTGGCAAGCAGGCGCTCGCGGAACATGGTGTTGATCTGACGCTCGAGCTGACGCGTGCTCCAACGAGAATCGGCGCATTCGTTCATGTACCAGGCGCGAGCATCGGGGTCGGGAATGCGCATCAACCTGCGGTAATGAGTCCAGCTCAATTCGCTACGCAGTGCGTCGCGAATTGGAAACGCAAGAAAGAACTGACGCATATTGCGAAGGTTTGCGATGCCAAAGCCTCTTCCGAAATCCGCGGTAAGCCTTCTGGAGAGGCCTGCAATCAATGCCTCTCCATATGCTGCGCGCTCCTCTCCGCCCTGCTCATCAACAATGCTCTTGCCGATATCCCAATACGCCTCAACCATCGCATAGTTAACGGCGGTATAGGCCTTGTCGCGAGCGGCGTTGAGAATCGAGGAAACCTGCTTGTAAAAAACTTCTGGCACGATTGTCGATTCCCCGCGGTTTACCAGTTCGCCCATCACTGTCGCCCCACTTTCCTCTTGTGGAATGCATGTTTATCGCATTTAGTTTAAAGCCTCGCGCGGACACGAATTGCTGCGCTGTCTGACATCTTCGCATGGGGTCTTGCTGTGACTAAAATGTGGCCATAGAGACAGTTTTAACGAACCCCATGGGAGTGGCACGCATGGACAACAACACCTTGCTGTTTCAGGACAAGGGTTCGGGTGGGTTTAAAGACGTCAAGATCTACCCTAACCGTATTGAGGTGCTCAAGAAGGGCACGTTTGGTGGCAAGCACACCGAGATTGTCTATCTTAAGGACATCACGGGGGTCAACAGGATCAAGGGCCGCGACGTTTTTCTGCGTAACAGGCTGTTGACTGCCTGTGTCTTTAGCCTCAGCAGTCACGCGAGGGCGCAGGAATTCGTCAACGTGCTCAATATGGTGATGTGACCGGGCGCTTTCGAACACAAAAAACCGGGATGCAAGGAGTCGCACCTTGCATCCCGGCTGAGCTAAAACGGCGCTGCTGCATGCCGTTGGAGCTTTAGCGCTTGATCTCGATATCGTCGAGCTTGACGTCCATGGCCTCGGTCTTGGCCTTGGCGATATCATCGGCAAACTCCAGGGACTTCATCATGGTCTCGACGGCGTCCTTGTGCTCTTCGACATTGTCGATGCGCACGTACACGCTGCCGCCGTCAACGTCGGTGAAGTACTCGGTCGTCACGCCGCCCGTGTGCGTGTAGGAAGCGTTGCGCCAGGTCTTGCCGTTGTACTTAACGGGATCATTCTCGGTCCACTCAAAGTCGGTCTTCCACTTGGCCTCGTAGTCAAACAGCTCGTCGGCGTTCTTGTCAGGGTCGAAGACGGGGATGAAGCGGTCGCTGGCGTGCTCGCTCTTGGTGAACTTAAACTGGGCCCTGTCGGCCGTGTCGCCGGCAACGTCGGTAATCTCGACGCCCTCGGGGACCTCGACCTTAAACCAAATGAAGTCGGTCCTCATATCCACGGTTGGCTTTTCCGCGCCGCCGCCACCGCTGCTGCCGGTAGCGCCACCGCTTCCGCCACAACCCACCAGGGCAACCGCGGCAAAGAGGCTGATGCAGAGGGTGAGAATCGCTAAGGCCTTCTTTTTCATGGTCGTGTCCTCCTCAATCTGTAACCGCCCATGGATTACCTGCCTTTACTGTACGCGTGGACGGCTCGCTAGGGTGGGCCATGTGTCCCATTCTGAGGGCCGGATTTGCGCCGTTAAGTGGCAATATGCGCGGGTGTAA
>CAJJPN010000234.1:0-2400 GCA_905193635.1 Coriobacteriaceae bacterium | reverse complement strand
GCGGTCTTTCATGCAGCAGGGGCTCTCAATGTTTTATGTCCTGCTCATATCGTCTCTGCCGGCACTTTGGGACACTCCTTGGGAAGTAATTTCGCCTTTTTCGGAGACTCTGTTTGTCGTGCCCTGTAAACTGTCAAAACGGGCTTAGCAAATTAGATCGTCCGCGCCTATCAGATGTTGCCCGGTGGGTTTGTGATGGGAGGGCGATATGCCAAGAACGGGTAGAGTCGTTTCGTTAACAGGCTATAACCACATAATCGCACGCGGTAATGGCGGCATCTGCATCTTCGAAGACGATGAAGATCGCTATCGGATGCTTACGCTGTTCGAGGATAAACTTGTCGGTAATGGCGTTGGCGTTACAGCATGGTGTCTCATGTCGAATCATTTCCATCTTATGGTCGACGATCATCATGAGAAGATATCTTCGTGCATGAGCGGCGTTCTTACCTCGTATGCGATGTATTTCAATCGCAAAACAGATCGAGTTGGGCACTTGTTCCAAGATAGATTTACTAATATTCCGGTCGAGAATGATGTACAAGCAATTTCGCTTGCCGACTATATTCATATGAATCCGGTCAAGGCAGGCATTTCCGCCGTTGATACATATCGTTGGTCCAGTTACCGAGCGTATGCTTACGGTTATGATGGATTTGGATTCTGTGACCCCGGGATTGTTCTAGATCTCGTGGGTGGATCTCTTGAGTATCGTCACTATCTTGCCGATCGAATTGACCAAGCGCCCTACGATGCTGAGCCTCGACCACGCATCCTGGATGATGAGGCTCTTGAGGTCGCCAAAAGCGTTGCCGCCCCTATATCACTTCCCGAGCTTGCTTCCATGAAACCATCTGAGCGGAAGCCCATTCTCTGCAAATTGAGAAGAGCGGGTCTCACGATTAATCAAATAGTGAGGGTCGTTGGCATTGGTCGTACGTCTGTTGTTTCTGGTACGGCAGGTTGGAAGAAGATTTAGGTTACTGGATAGGTGACGGCGCAGGAGTGTCCCCAACTGCCGGCAAAAAAGAAACGTCCCCAAGTGCCGGCTTAGTATTCGATGCCTTGGCGGGCTAGGAGGCCTTCGTCGAAGTAGTGTTTGATGGGACGCATTTCGGTTACTAGGTCGGCAAGGTCGGCGAGGGGCAGCAAGCCGCGGCCGGTGAGCACGAGCTCTGTGGTGGTCGGTTTCATTGCGATCAACGCTTCGACATCTTCGCGCGTCACAAAGCCTCGGCGCATGGCTTCTCCCAGCTCATCCAAGATCAGCATGTCTACCTGGCTAATCTGCTCGCGTGCGAGCTCCATGATCTGCGCGGCGCAAGCCTCGGGCGTGTCGCGATCGGCCTGCACAATGCGCAGTCCCAGGCGCGGCGCGGCATCGTGTTCGGCGCAGTGCAGCTTCTTGGCAAACTGCAGCATGAGTACGTTGAGACCATAACCTGTGGCACGCAAAGCCAGCCCCAAGGCGGCCGTGGTTTTGCCCTTTCCGTCGCCCGTGTAGATCTGAACCTTGCCGACTTCCAGTGATGCCATCTCTGTCCTTTCGTGCCCGGCGTCGGTTTATCGTCGCTCGGGTTGGGTATTCTAGAAACCATTATCAACCCCAGTAGATGGAGTTCAAGCAGATGGAGATGGATGACAACAAACGTAGACGGAATATGATCCTCTACGTGCTCATCGCCTTCGTCGTCTACCTCGTGCTCTCGACCGTTCTGTTCCCCAACATCGGTCACACGCAGCAGATTACGAAGACCGATTACTCGACGTTTGTCAAAGCGCTCGATAAGAAGAGCGTCAACAAGGTCGAGTACAACACGGACGATTACACGATTTATTACACCAAGAAGGGCGAGGACGAGAACATCGCCTACAAGACGACCGGTGTGCCGAATGATGCGGGTTTTACCGATCGCGTGCTTGAATCCGGTGCGTCCCTGGAATCGGTCGTTCCCGACAAGAACTCGGGTTTGATGACCTACTACCTGCTCACCCTCATTCTTCCCATGGCGATTTTCTTCCTGATTGGCTGGTGGCTCAACCGCCGCATGAAGAAGGCCATGGGTGATGACGGTCCGTCGATGAACTTTGGCGGCGGTGGTTTTGGCGGCGGTGGACTGGGCAAGTCCGGCGCGCGCGTGATCGCCTCCAAGGACGTGGGCGTGACCTTTAAGGATGTCGCCGGCCAGGAAGAGGCCAAGGAGTCCCTCAAGGAGGTCGTCGACTTTCTGGAGAAGCCGCAGCGCTACGAGGAGATCGGCGCCAAACTGCCACGCGGTGCTCTCCTTGTCGGCCCTCCGGGTACCGGTAAAACCCTGCTCGCCAAGGCTGTGGCCGGCGAGGCGGGCGTGCCGTTCTTTAGTATTTCTGGTTCTGAGTTTGTTGAGATGTTCGTTGGCC
>CAJJPN010000233.1:0-2465 GCA_905193635.1 Coriobacteriaceae bacterium | reverse complement strand
CCCCATGGGGACGGAGAAAAAACGGATCATTTTGTTGCTGAATTAGTATTTAGAGCGTGATGATGTCCGAGATATCGAGGGCCTGAGCGTCGGCGGCATCGTGCGTGGCAAGCAACAGCATGCGACCGTCGAGCAAGTCGAGCACGACCTCGGCGCATGCATCGCGCGCAGCGATATCTAGACCGGTAAAGGGCTCGTCCAGAATCACCGCGTCGCCCGGGCACAGCAGGGCTCGAGCGATCTCGACGCGACGGCGCTGCCCGCCCGAAAGCTCGGCCACGCGAGCATGCACATCGACCCCCGGCACCAGCAAGCGCAACAGGGCCGCAGCACTCGAGGCGTCCACGCGTGCATCGGCGCACACCAGCGCGTTATCCAGCGCCGAGGCGGACTCGACCAAGCGCGCGTCCTGAAACACCATCGAGCACGGCGCGCACTCCCCCGCTGCCAACGAAAGCAGCGTCGACTTGCCCATGCCCGAGGCGCCCATCACACAGATACGCCCACCCGCGGGCACGTTGAGCACCAGTCCGTCGAGCGCCGGCGCCCAGGGCGCGCGATCGCCCACGGCAAGCGCAAGCTCCGCTGCAGCGCCATCGCCCGCAGCCCTCGCACGCCCGCGCAGCCCATGCCCATGCGCCCGCACGGCCGCACCCCACGCCACGGGCCCCGAAACCCGCAGCAGCCACACCAGCACGCGCTCGCACGCCCATGAGGCGGCAACGACCAGCACGGTCCACGCCAGCAGATCAGCCGTCTCAATCAAAAGCTTCGCCTGATAGATGCGCTCACCCACGGTGCCCACCGCCATGCCGATCAGCTCGGCTGCCACGCCGGCCTTCCAGCTCATGCCAATCACGGCTCGGGCACAAGAAAGCACAAACGGCAGGACTTCGCGCCAGGTATGGGCGCAAAACAGTCGCCAGCCGCGCACGCCATGCAGACGGAACATCTGCTCCAGTGGCTTATCCACCTGCGACAAGCCTTCGACCAGTGAGAAATATACGCCCGGCAGCGCCATCAAAAAGACCGCCGCGATGCTCACACGTGCCGACCCCAACCAAATAAGCAGCAGGACCACCACGCAGGCAACCGGCGTCGCCTTAACAAACGAAAGCGCCGGCGCCACCAAGCGGGCAAACGCCCGCGACCGTACAGAAATCCCGGCCAACAAACCGCCGCATACCGCGGCAAGCGCCAGCCCGCCCAGTATCCGCGCGCCCGAGCCCGCCAGAATCGCCCACGTGCCGGCATCGCATATCAGGCGCAGCAGCGCCAAGGCAACAGCACCCGGCCCCGGCAAAATCAGCGGCTGCGCCACCAGCGCCGCCACCAGCACCCACACAGCAAGCCAAAAGGCGGCGACGGCACCTGCTGCCGACACCGCCTTCATACGCTCTGTCATTTGTCGAGCAAACGCACGCACGGGCTACTCCATGTAGTAGAAATCATCGGCCGGGAGCTTGCCGCCCACGGCGCTCGCGTCCGCATCGGCCAGCACCTGCAGGTACCCACCGAGCGCCGCCTTCATGTCCTTCCCCGTCTGGCACACGAGCATGCACCCGGGAATCGCCTTTTCGGCAATCGCGGCGTTATCGACGATACCCGCATCGACCACGGCCTGTGCCCAATCTGCCGGCGCCGCGTTCACGGCCTCAACGCTCGCCGCATGGCAGCTCAAGAATTCCGCCACGGCCTCGGGATGTTCCTCGGCAAAGGCCCGGCGCACCACGGTCACGCCCGTCAGCAAACGGGAGCCCGTGTCTCCTGCCAGCTCGTCCCACACATCGGTCAGACTTACCGGCGCCGACAGCTTGCCTTCGCTCTTGGCGATGGCCGCCGTCTTGAACGGCTCGGGCAGCACGCCCACGGCAGACGGATCGGCAAGCAACGCCGACAGCACCTCGGTGGGCTCGCTCTTAAACTCAAGCGTCACCTGGCCGGTCAGGCCCGCGCGCTCCAGCAGGTAGTTCATGACGTACTCCGGCGTGGCGCCCTTGCCCGTCATATAGACGGTATGGCCCGCCAGATCGCCAAACGAGGCCACACTCGCGTCGCCCGTCACAACGTTCAGCACGCCCAGCGTGTTGATGTCGATGACCTGCGCCGCGCCCTCGGTCTTGTTGTAGAGCACGCTCGCCACGTTGGCGGGCACCAAGGCAATGTCGACATCGCCCTGAATGACCTTGGGCACGATCTCGTCGGCCGCGGCGCTGATCGCAAAGTCGAACTCGTTATCCGTCTCGCCACTCGCTGCCTGGTCCATAAACTGCACCAGACCAATCGAGGTTGGCCCCTTGAGCGAGGCGACGTGCACCTCGACCGGCTCGGCAGCAGCACCGGCGCCGTCCGTGGCAGCCGAGCCCGCGGCGGACCCGGCACCGGCACCCCCGCCGCCACAGCCCGCGAGCGCAAGTGACAGGGCGCCCGCGGCGAGCGCCGAGGCAAACCCCCGGCGCGACATT
>CAJJPN010000232.1:0-2477 GCA_905193635.1 Coriobacteriaceae bacterium | reverse complement strand
AAAAGGAAGACACCCACCGCATGGCCGAAGCCAACAAGGCTTTCGCGCATTACCGTTATTGATCTGCTTACTGAGGAGGTTTAAGCCATGGCAACGCCGAGAGACGTATCCCTGCAAATGACCCGAAATATCGGTATCATGGCCCACATCGACGCAGGCAAGACCACCACCACCGAGCGCATTCTGTACTACACCGGTATTAACCATAAGATCGGCGAAGTTCATGACGGCGCTGCCACGATGGACTGGATGGAGCAGGAACAGGAACGTGGTATCACCATCACTTCCGCTGCAACCACCTGCTACTGGAGCCACACCGAGACCCAGCACGATCCGGCTCTGTTCAAAAAGAACCGTCATCGTATCAACATCATCGACACCCCGGGCCACGTTGACTTTACTGTTGAAGTTCAGCGTTCTCTGCGTGTTCTGGACGGTTCTGTTACCGTTCTGGCCGCAAAGGGTGGTGTCGAGCCTCAGTCTGAGACCGTTTGGCGTCAGGCTTCTACCTTCAACGTCCCCCGCATCGCCTTCATCAACAAGTATGACCGCGTGGGCGCTGACTTCTTCAACGCTATCGAGACCATGAAGGATCGTCTCGACGCTAACGCCGTGGCCGCTCAGGTCCCGATGGGCGCCGAGGACAACTTCTGGGGCGTCATCGACCTGGTCACCATGACCGCATGGGACTTCAAGGCCGACGAGAAGGGTATGACCTACCCCGAGCCGATGGACGAGATCCCGGCTGAGTTTGCCGACATCGCTGCCACCAAGCGCGAGGAGCTCCTTGACGCTGCTGCCAGCTTTGACGACGAGCTCATGGAGAAGATCCTCATGGAGGAGGACTTCACCGTCGAGGAGCTCAAGGCTGCTCTGCGCAAGGGCGTTCTGGCCAACGAGCTCAACCTCGTCTTCGTGGGTTCCGCCTACAAGAACAAGGGCGTTCAGGAGCTGCTCGACGCTGTCGTCGACTACCTGCCCAGCCCGCTCGACGTTGAGGCCGTCACCGGTACCGATCCGGACACCGGCGAGGAGATTCAGCGTCATCCTTCCTTCGACGAGCCCTTCTCCGGCCTGGTCTTCAAGATCATGACCGACCCGTTCGTCGGTAAGCTCACCTATGTCCGCGTTTACTCCGGCCGTGCCGAGTCCGGCTCCTACGTGGTCAACGCTTCCAATGGTCAGCGCGAGCGCCTCGGCCGCATCCTCGAGATGAACGCCGCCGAGCGTATCGACCGTGATGACGCTGCCGCCGGCGACATCGTCGCTTGCGTCGGCTTCAAGAACTCCACCACCGGTGACACCCTGTGCGCCGAGGGCAAGGAGATCGTCCTCGAGAAGATCGAGTTCGCTAAGCCCGTTATCGACGTTGCCATCGAGCCCAAGACCAAGGCCGAGCAGGACAAGATGTCCCTGGCTCTGACCAAGCTCGCCGAGGAGGACCCGACCTTCCAGGTGTCCACCAACCACGAGACCGGCCAGACCATCATCGCCGGCATGGGCGAGCTCCATCTGGAGATCATCGTCGACCGTCTGCTCCGTGAGTTCAAGGTCGAGGCGAACGTCGGCGCACCTCAGGTCGCTTACCGTGAGACCATCCGCAAGGAGGCCAACCAGGAGACCAAGTACGCTCGTCAGTCTGGTGGTAAGGGTCAGTACGGTCATGTCAAGATCAAGATCGAGCCCAACGAGCCCGGTAAGGGTTATGAGTTCGTCAACGCCATCGTTGGCGGCGCTATCCCGAAGGAATACATCCCGGCTATCGACAACGGTATCCAGGGTGCTATGAAGTCTGGCGTTCTGGCTGGCTATCCTGTCGTTGATGTCAAGGTCACCCTGTGGGATGGTTCTTATCACGAGGTCGACTCCTCTGAAATGGCCTTCTCCATTGCAGGTTCTATGGCCTTCAAGGATGCTATGCGCAAGGCTGATCCTATCATCACCGAGCCTATCATGAAGGTCGCTGTCATCGTTCCCGATGAGTATCTGGGCGATGTCATCGGCGATCTGAATGCTCGCCGTGGTCAGATCCAGGGCATGGAGGCAATGGCTGGCACCCAGCGTGTCAACGCATTCGTTCCTCTGGCTCAGATGTTCGGCTACGCCACCGACCTGCGTTCCAAGACTCAGGGCCGTGGCCAGTATGTCATGGAGCCGTCTCACTACGAGCCGGTGCCTAAGAACATCGCTGATCAGATCATCGCAGGCCGCACCAAGGGCTGATCGTTGAAAAACGGATAAAGATTTTGCCGGGGTAGTGTAGCTCCGGCAAAATTTCCTGTAAAACACTTGATTTTACAGGTGGAATCTAGTAGAATAGTTTTGCAATGCAATTCTGTATTAGCAGGACTGTTGTAACCAATATCAAAACCTAATTTAAGGGAGGATATTCCAATGGCTGAAAAGGCAAAGTTCGACCGTTCTAAGCCGCATGTTAACATCGGCACCATCGGTCACGTTGACCACGGCAAGACCAC
>CAJJPN010000231.1:0-2480 GCA_905193635.1 Coriobacteriaceae bacterium | reverse complement strand
ACTGTTTTTGGCTTATCAGCCGCAAATCAATCCCTATTCCACCGCAACTTAGAAGCAGTTCATTTGAGACTGGGCTAAAAAGACTGGTATCAAACGTTTCAGACCAGTCTTTTTAGCCCCGTCCCATGTTAGCTACCCTACATCAGCCCGCTCAGGGCAATGTCGACGGCCTCGTTGAGGTCGTCGGTAATATGCACCAGATCAGGATCGAGCGGGCTGATCATACCGGCGTCCATCACCGGACCGTTGAGCCAGTCGAACAGGCCCTGCCAGTACTCGCTGCCTACCAGCACGAGCGGCATGCGCTTAACCTTGTGCGTTTGCACCAGCGTGAGCACCTCGAACATCTCGTCGAGTGTGCCAAACCCACCGGGAAAAACAATAGCGCCCGAGCTGTATTTGACGAACATGGTCTTGCGCACAAAGAAGTAACGGAAGTCCATACCAAGGTTCACGTATTTGTTGAGCCCCTGCTCGTGCGGCAGCTCAATGCCCAAACCAACTGACTTGCCATTGACGCTCGCCGCCCCCTTATTAGCCGCTTCCATGACACCAGGACCACCGCCGGTGATAACCGCCACGCCGCGCTGGGCAATCTTACGGCCGACTGTGCGCGCCGCCTTGTAGAGCGGATCGGTCTTGGGCGTGCGGGCGCTGCCGAAGATGGTTACTGCGGGTCCGAGCTCGGCAAGCGCGCCGAAGCCATCGACAAACTCGGCCTGAATGCGCAGCACGCGCCACGGATCGGCATGCAACCAGTCGGTCGAATCCTCGGGCGCCAGCAGGTTGGCGTAGGTGTTGTCCTTAGGAATCATGGGGCCGCGCATGACCACGGGACCGCGGCGATATGTCTCGTCGTAGGCAGGCTCGCCCTCGACATTCTCGTTCTTAATCATGGGTACTCCTATCGAGAAAAAACGGGCGGGGTCGACGCCATGCGCCAAACACCCGCCCGAACATCAACTATTCGGTATGGTACCCACGAAGCATAAAGCGCTTGCAAGGCATCGGTCAGCGGTCGCGCACACGGCGTTATCGAACGTGATGACCGGCCGGCGCTCGCCCCTTGCCGTTGCCCGCGCTCTGCAAGCGCCCGTGCCGCTCTTAGTAGTCCACCGCCGCAGGGCTGTTCATCCAGTCGCTCACAAACGCGCCGTAGCGGCCCTCGATAATGGCCTGACGGGCACGCTGCATAAGGTTGAGCAGGTAGTAGATGTTGTGCATCGACAGCAGAATACCGCCGAGCATCTCCTTCTGCGTGACCATGTGACGGATGAGCGCGCGGCTGTAGCCGCCCGTGCACACCGGGCAGGTGCAGGTGGGGTCGATGGGGCCGTCGTCGCGCGCAAAGCGCGCGTTGCGGAAGTTGAGGCGACCCTCGCTCGAAAACGCGGTACCCATGCGGCCAGTGCGCGTCGGCAGCACGCAGTCGAACATGTCGATGCCCACGCCAACGCCGCGCACGAGCGTGGTAGGGTTGCCGACGCCCATGAGGTAGCGCGGCTTGTGCTTAGGCATGTACTCGGAAACCAGCGGCGCCAGCGTCTCGAACATGGTCTCATGGTCCTCGCCCACCGAGTAGCCGCCGATGCCGTAGCCGGGGAAGTCGCCGCACTCCTCCAGGTGGCGCAGCGATCGCAGGCGCAGATCCAGATGCATGCCACCCTGAACGATGCCAAAAAGTGCCTGGTCATCACGGGTATGAGCCTTGTAGCAGCGCTCGGCCCACATACTCGACAGCTCCACGGCGCGCTCGACATAGGCACGCGTGGCAGGATAGCCGGGGCATTGGTCGAGCTGCATGCAGATGTCGGAGCCGAGCTTCATGGCGATTTCCATGTTGTCCTCGGGCGTCCAGAACACGTGGCGGCCGTCGTAATCGTTGACGATAAAGCGCACGCCCTCGTCGGTGAGCTTGACGGCGTCGTTGTGGCTGAAGACCTGGAAACCGCCCGAGTCGGTGAGGATGGGGCCGTGCCAGTTCATGAACTTGTGCAGTCCGCCCAGCTCGGCGATGGTGTCCTCGCCGGGACGCATGGACAGGTGATAGGTATTGGCAAGCACGATCTGGGCACCGAGCTGCTTGACGGTCTCGGTGGGAATACCCTTGACGTTTGCCTTGGTGCCCACGGGCATAAAGATCGGCGTCTCGATGTCGCCGTGCGGAGTATGCAGCACGCCGGCGCGCGCGTGCGTGGTCGGGTCCTCGGCGATAAGGTCGAATTTAAAGAGGCTCTGGTCCATAAACTGGAACTCCTTGGTTGCGGTTCATACGCAAACCATTATACGGGCAACCCGCAAGAAGCACCGACTCGACAGAAACTGGCGCGAGGAGGATACGGCAGGGACACGGCAAGTGAGCGTGGATTTTTGGACGCTTACCGGATGAGCGTGGATAATCTCCCACTTTTGCCCAAAGCACAGCCCAAAAACGGGAGATTATCCACTCTCATTCTGCGGGCACTCATTTAAGTACGTCC
>CAJJPN010000230.1:0-2522 GCA_905193635.1 Coriobacteriaceae bacterium | reverse complement strand
GCTCAAAGGGGCTCTTGTCGCCCACCGCGGCCAGGTCGAGGCCCACGCGCGCGAGCGATGACGCAACACGGCGGGCAACCTCGGCCTGTGACAAGCCAAGGTTATGCGGACCAAACGCCACGTCCTGTGCCACGGTCTCGGCAAACAGCTGACGCTCGGGATATTGAAACACCACGCCGACCTTTGCCTTAACCGCGGCGGCATCTTTCTTGTTTGCCAGGTCGAGCCCCAACGCGTAAACGGAACCCTCCTGGGGACGAATCAGGCCGTTGAGATGCTGGACCAGCGTCGATTTGCCCGAACCGGTATGACCTGCTAGCCCCAGGAACTCGCCACGGCGCACCGTTAGCGACACATTGCGCAACGCCCAGGGGCTGCTAGGGTCGTTGCCCCAGAGGGCCTGTTTGTTCGATGCGCCCTCGGCGGCTGAGCGCTTGCGCCAACGGCGACGCTCGCGGGCGCTCAGCGAATAGCTATACGAAAGGTGCGAAATCTCGATGACGGGCTCCAGCGCGTCTGCGCTATCGATTGCAGAGGAGACGTTGTCGGGAATACGAGGATCGGATGCGAAAGGCCGCCCGGCGATGTCTGTCCTACTCCGCTCGGCATAAGCCTGCGCTATATCGGCGACCATATCCGCCTCGCGCACCTGTGCGCAAATGGGCACGCCCTTCGCGCGAAGCGCCCTGCCAAGACAGCACGATGCCGGCATATCCAGGTTCAGCCGCGCGAGTTCGTCCGCCTGCGTCAAGATCTCCTCGGGCGCACCGAGCATGGCAACGCGGCCCGCTTGGAAGACGGCAACGCGATCGGCCTCAGCGGCCTCTTCCATAAAGTGCGTAATCATCACGATGGTCATACCGCGTTCGTGCAGCGCGTGGCAGGCCTTCATAAGGCCCTTGCGCCCGCGCGGATCGAGCATCGAGGACGCCTCGTCCAATATGAGCACGCGCGGCTCCATGGCGAG
Source organism: Coriobacteriaceae bacterium (assembly GCA_905193635.1). Taxonomy (GTDB): domain Bacteria; phylum Actinomycetota; class Coriobacteriia; order Coriobacteriales; family Coriobacteriaceae; genus Collinsella. The sequence continues at coordinate 1,555 of CAJJPN010000230.1, read as the reverse complement.
AACGCCGGCAAGCGCCACACGCTGCTTTTGTCCGCCCGAAAGCGCATGGGTCTCGTGGCGCTCAAAGCCCACCAGGCCCACGGCCTTCAGCGCCTCGCGAACACGCTGCGCGATCTGGGCCGATTCGACCCCTAAGTTCTCGGGACCAAACGCAACATCGTCCTCGACAAGCGTCGCCACAAGCTGGTCGTCGGGATTCTGGAACACCATGCCCGCAGTCGAACGGATGTCGTAGACCAGCTCGAGATCGGACGCGTCCATGCCGTTGACGCGCACCGTTCCCGCATCGGGCTGCAGCAGCGCGTTCAAATGCTTGGCAAACGTCGACTTGCCCGACCCGTTTCCGCCGAGAATGCAGAAAAACTCGCCATCCTCGATGTTCAGATCGATGCCATCGAGCGCCGGTGTGGCACCGTCATAACTAAAGGAAACGCCCCGACACTCAATCATGCGCGGCCTTTGACCTGGTCCTTTTTAGGCGTGATGAGGTTGGAGACTGCTTTATACACCGCTAGCGTCAACACCGAGTTAAGCACGGTCTTGATAAGGTTGAACGGCAGCACGGCAGGAATCATAAGCGGGGCGATCACATCGACCGAGCCATACCAGAACCATACGCCAATGGTAAGGTTTGCGACCATAGACAACGCCGTAGCGGCAATGACGCCGAGCACCAGACCAATCACGGCGCCCTTATAGGTATGCATCTTCTGGTAGACGATAGCCGCGGGCAGAATATAACCCAGCGTAGCCACCAGGTTCATAAGCGCGCCGACCCAATCGCCCGTGGTAAGCGCATGGATAACGATCACCATGGCGGCAACAGCAGTGCCGGCGCCAGGGCCATACGCAAATCCACACACCATCGCCGGCACCAGCGACGGGTCATACGTCAAAAACGGCGCCGAAGGAAGGATGGGCAGCTGCACATACATAAACAGTGCTCCCAAGGCGCACATCAACGCCATGGTAACGAGCTGTTTGGTGCTCCACCTATTCGTGTTCTCAAAATGGATATGCTGCGACTGTTCAGACATAAGATCACCTGCCTCTTTCTTCCGGACTCTAACCGTTGGTACTGGGATCTCACCAGTTCAGCCGGCATGCGAACCAACGCACACACGGGTCGCGGACTCATCGGCTCGGTCGCAGGCATCTAGCCTGCGCCACGGCGTCCCTTTGACACCGCCCGGTTTACCGCCAGTGGGGAATTTCACCCCGCCCTGAAACAGCAATTGCTAGTGTAGCACCAGCAGGCTTTCGCGCAAGTATGCCAAGGGTAATTTGTGGCGGGGATCAGTTACCGCAACAACCACATCTCTCACTCACCCCAAAGTGGTGCGCCTTTCGCGCAAAGCGCGAAACAGCAACTGGGATACGTATCCCTATCAGCCACGATCTCCGCCCACGCCGACCTCAAGGCCGTAAACGCAGGGGATCCGGGGGCGTGACGGGGGTTTCTCTCCGGAACATTCCGCAGGACGCAAAGAGGCTCCGCAGCGCGAAGCGCGATGCGGAGCCTCTTTGCATGTCCGAGGACGTTCCGGAGAGAAAC
>CAJJPN010000229.1:0-2533 GCA_905193635.1 Coriobacteriaceae bacterium | reverse complement strand
ATAATTCTCAAAATAAGCCTTGACTAACTAGGAATTATTCGCTATAATAGAGTCATGGAAAGGGAAGTGCACAAAGCACAAAGCTCCTTCCGTGGCTCTTTCTATACCCGGCAGCGCAGCTGCCCCGCATGGAAGCAACAGGCGGGTGGTTTCCGTCCTGTGTTATTTTTAACAGATCGAATGGAGGTAAATTCTTATGAAGAAATACGTTTGCACCGTTTGTGGTTATATCGCTGAAGGTGAGATCCCCGCTCAGTGCCCCGTTTGCAAGGCTCCCGCTTCCGCTTTTGTGGAGAAGAGCGGCAACACCTATGTTACCGAGCACGTTGTTGGCATCGGCAAGGCAGAGGGCGTGCCGCAGGAGATCGTTGATGGTCTGCGCGCCAACTTCGAGGGCGAGTGCAGCGAGGTCGGTATGTATCTGCCAATGGCTCGGCGGCCGTAAGACCGGATTGGAAAACCTTGCCAAGCAAAAGGGGAAGGATATGTCCGATCTTTCCGTTCAGCTCGACTGGTTCTGGGATGAATTCGCTGAATCGTGTTCGGGTTGGAATAAAGCAAAGTATAAGGTTTTTTGTGCACAGTCCGATCTCAAACAATGTGTCTATCTTTTCAGAAGCCAGTTCGAGCGCTGCGGGGAGAGTGAAGCGGCCGATGCGAATCGTTTAGCACAGGCACAGCGTATCTACGATGCACTGGGAACCAGTAATGGAACTAACGGTATTGACGGAAATGGCCAGGATTTAAAAAAAGCCACCCGAAGGCAAAAAGATGTAGTCAATGCCGCAAATACGACTACGTCGCCAGGACAGGGATGGTGTGCCGCCTGGGTCACAAACGTCTTTCAAAACGCCGGCATCGGTTACTTTGGGGGAAACGCTTGCGACATGTGTCGTGCTTACTGCACCAGCACCAACGTTCGCGATTTAAAAGTTGGGATGATTATCGCTGACGTGTCACATCCCGGAACAGGCGACGCGGGTCGTCTTTATGGGCATGTCGGAATCTATATCGGCGATAATAAGGTCATCAGCAACGAGGGGCCTATTACCATCAAGAGCCTTCAAGAATTTGTCGGCTTTTATGGAAAAGGGACAGGATGTAAATGGGGATGGCTTGGCGGCGTCGATCTATCTAAATAAAAGGAAAGGAATAAAAGCATGCGAGACATTTGGTTTTTAATAACAGACCATAAGGGAATCGTGAAAGTTGCGGTACTTTTAATTGCCATTTTCTGCGCTATCTCGATTGGAATCGGTGTATATACAACCTCTGTTCAAACCCAAGAACAGCAAAAACAAGAGCAAAAGGCAAAGAAAAAGGAGCGCAAGAAGCAGATTAAAAAAAGTTCTGTCACGTTGACAAAAGCACAGCAGAAGATTGTCGATAAATATGACCAGTCGACTGCACAGTTCTCCGCTCTACTCTCTTCCAATATCTGGGCAACCTACAGTGGCACCGGACGTACGCTTTATTTTACCGAATCATCCATAATCATCGCCGACCCGGAAGCCAATCCGAACAAGGTTGAAAAGCCTTTTATCATCAAGGGTCTATCGACTGAAAAAGTCGATGTCGGCGAGATGGTGAACCTTACTCGCTATAACTGTGCCTATGAATCAGACGATGACAAAACGCATGTCCTGACCGTCGACAAAAACGATGACGGCACGTATTTCAAGATGTCTATCGACGTGGAAAACAATGGAACCAATGAGGAATATACGCGAACACAAGCAGCGGGTTCCTTTGATATCGACGGTATCGATGATGGTTTGAGTGAAATCCTAGGAAATGCGAAGGATACCATTGAAGATTATGTGCGTGAGCAGTGTGCGCTCTTCTATCCGACGGCTGTAAAAGCGAGCTGCAACGGGATCCTGACTGCAGATTTCAATGCTAACGAGTATCGTCTCGACTTTTCTTTGGAGGATTCAGACGAGCAACAGCTTACGGGAATAACCGTGATCTACCATTTGAGTAATCAAGAATGCGAATTGATGTAAAGGAGGAAAAATGAACGAGCTTGAAGACAATAAACCCAGTAAAACTAAAAACGGGAGCCTATGTCTTGCAAAAAGACTAGCTAAGATTCTCATAATTCTCCCTCTTCTTATTGCATTAGCGTTTCCTCAGCCTGCTCTCGCTGCAGATAGTACAGATGACTCCGGTTTCGATATTTGGGGTTCTGTTTCCGGATGGGTTGGTGATCGTCTTTCTGATGCAGGAGACGCCATTGCGCATGGAGCCGCACCATTCCTCGCAGGTTGGTCTGAAAGTCTGATCAACCTTTCAATCAACAATATAAAGACAACATCGACAAAATCCATTCTAGGGAAAAGCTTTTCCAACCTTCTAGGCAAAAAAACAGGAGGATTTTATACAACTGTCACCACTGTACATAAGAACTTTGTGGTCCCGGTGGCAGCATCAATTTTGAGTTTGGTAATGCTGATTCAATTGATAAAAATCTCTCAAAGAATTGATGGTTCAGCAACACTTCCGGCTATTAAGGACATTGTTTTTCTAATCG
>CAJJPN010000228.1:0-2611 GCA_905193635.1 Coriobacteriaceae bacterium | reverse complement strand
ACTATAGAGTTCGACCGAGGGCGGGGCGGCGGCGCGCAACGCAGGCCGCCGAACGCAACGCTCGCGCCCGGGCAGATCGCCCGACGTCGCGCCCATCGAACGAAAGGACAGGTCATGGACGACCTCGAAAAAGTTGAAACCATCCGCACCAAGTGCAACGTGAGCTACACCGATGCCAAGGCCGCGCTCGACGCCGCCGACGGCAACGTTCTGGACGCCATCATTTGGCTTGAGTCGCAGGGCAAGACCCAGACCACATCGGCGCATGCCGCCACCGAGTCCGCACCAGTCGATGAGCCCTCTGCCGAGATGGTCGCCGCGCAGGCCGCCTACGAAAAGTCGAGCGAAAAGACCGACTTCTCCAAGAAGATGGACAGCGTGTGGGAGTACCTCAAAAAGCTCTTCCGCCTGAGTCTGGACACCAAGTTTATCGCCACGCGCCGCGATGCGATCATCCTCAACATTCCCATCCTGATCCCCATCGTCGCGCTGTTTGCCTGGGGCGCCACGATATGGCTGATGCTGATTGGCCTGTTCTTTGGCATGCGCTACCGCATCGACAGCGACGGTGATGTACCCGGCAGCATCAATAACCTGATGGATCACGCCGCCGACGCCGCAGACGACATCAAGCAAAATCTCAACGACGACAAGTAATCGCAGACGGGGGCACGCATGGCACGAATCCTGATCGTAGAGGACGAGGAGAAAATCGCCCGCTTTGTGACACTCGAGCTGGAGCACGAGGGCTACCAGGTGGAGCACGCCGCCGACGGACGCACCGCCGTTGACCTGGCGTTGGAGCGCGACTACGATCTGATTCTGCTCGATGTACTGTTGCCGCAGCTCAACGGCATGGAGGTGCTGCGGCGCATACGCAAGCACAAGGATGCGCCAGTGATCATGGTCACCGCGCGCGATGCCGTGATGGACAAGGTTGCCGGGCTCGACGCCGGCGCCGACGATTACCTGACCAAGCCGTTTGCGATCGAGGAGCTGTTCGCACGGATCCGCGTGGCGCTAAAGCGCTCGGAGGCTGTGCGGACGGCTTCGGGCGTTGGCGGCGTTGGGGCGGGCGGTGCGGGCGGGTGCGCCGTTGCGATACCCCCAGCTGGCGACTCGGCCAAGACCTCTGCCTCGCCCTCCCCCACCGCGCTCACCGTGGGCTCGGTTGCGCTCGATCCCGACCGCCGCGAAGTCACGGTCGGCGGCTCGCCCATCGTGCTGACCGCCCGCGAGTTCGATGTCCTCGCCCTGCTTATGACGCATGCCGGCACCGTGCTCACGCGCGAGCGCATTGCGCACGAGGCGCTAGGCTACGACTATGTGGGCGACACCAACAACGTCGACGTGCACATCGCGCACCTGCGTGCCAAGATCGAAGACGCCGGCGGTGCCCGCATCATCCAGACCGTGCGCGGGGTGGGCTATGTCTGCCGCGCGTAACGACGAGGCTAAGCGCGTCACCTCCATCGCCCGCGCCATCAACTGGAGCTATATGTGGCGCCGCTTGGTGAGCTACGTCTGGCTGGATCTGTTACTGCTGCTTGTTGCGGCGGCGATCCTCGTCTATGGCTACAACCAGACGCTGCCCGATGGCGCGTTTACCGCGGGATGGATCCCCAGCGCCAGCGTTCACGGCATGTCACTGACGCCCGCGCGCGGCTGGGACCTGACAACGCTCACCTATACCGTCGAGTTTGCGCGCACCACCAAGACCTTCCCCCTCGCGCAGGACCTCGTCGCGCTATGGCCTCTCTACCTTGTCGTTGTGGGTTGGCAGGTCATCAGCGTGCTCAACATGCTCGGCGGCGCCCGCCGCGTGCGCCGCACTATGGCGCCGCTCAACGACCTGGCCTTGCGTGTGGACGAGCTCGGCCGCATGCAGCTCGCCGGCGGCAAGATGGAAACGCTGGAGCAGGCCATCGAGCGCGCAAGCGTCGACTCGCCGAGCGTCACCACCGGCGACGCCGACCTGGCGAGCATCGAGGTCGCACTCAACCGCCTGCTGCGCCAGATGCAAGAGGCAAAGCTGCAGCAGATGCGCTTTGTCAACGATGCGAGTCACGAGCTGCGCACGCCCATCGCGGTGATTCAGGGTTACGTGAACATGCTCGACCGCTGGGGCAAAGACGACCCGGACGTGCTGGCAGAATCCATCACCTCGCTCAAAGCCGAAAGCGAGCATATGCAGGAGCTCGTGGAGCAGCTGCTGTTTTTGGCACGCGGCGATGCCGGGCGCACGGTCCTGCGGCGTGCGAATACCAACCTGGCCGCACTGGTCGGCGAGGTATGCGAGGAATCGCAGATGATCGATGCCGCGCACACATATCGACTGGCGTACGATGCCGCACTTACCAGCGACCCGCGCTGCGACGCGCCCGTTGACGTGGCGCTCGTGAAGCAGGCTCTGCGCGTGATCGTGCAGAACGCCGCCAAGTATTCGGACGCGGGCACATCCATCTCGTTTGGCGTGACGCCGGATGCGGGCGCGGGCACGATCGACATAAGTGTTGAGGACGAGGGTATCGGCATGAACCAGGAATCCGCAGCTCACGCGTTTGAACGGTTCTATCGCGCCGACAACGCACGCGATGCCGGCGCGCAGGGC
>CAJJPN010000227.1:0-2672 GCA_905193635.1 Coriobacteriaceae bacterium | reverse complement strand
GATCCTGTCCAACGCCGTTGACGAGGCGCGCCAGGGCTACGGCAAGCTCATCACCCTTACCGCCTTTCGCGATGGTTCCATTCAGGTAGAGGACAACGGCCGCGGCTGCCCGCTCGACTGGAACCCCTCCGAGAAGCGCTTTAACTGGGAGCTCGTCTTTTGCGAGCTCTACGCAGGTGGCAAATACAACAACAACCAGGGCGGCGACTACGACTTCTCGCTCGGTACCAACGGCCTGGGCTCGTGCGCGACCCAGTACGCATCCGAGTACATGGACGTCACGGTTTGGCGCGACGGCAACAAGTACTCCCTGCACTTTAAGAAAGGCAAGGTCGTTGGCGCCAAAAAGAAAGCGCTTGAGATCGAGCCCAGCGACGAGGACCGCACCGGCACCACCATCAAGTGGCGCCCCGATCTTGAGGTCTTTACCTCGATCAGCATTCCCCACGACTGGTATCGCGAGACCATGCGCCGCCAGGCCGTGGTCAACGCCAACGTGACCTTCCGCCTGCGCATTGAGGGCGACGATGGCGAGTTTTCCGAAGAGGATTTTTGCTATCCCAAGGGCATCGAGGACTACGTGCTCGAGAAGGTCGGTACCGACTACCTTACCGAGCCCTTCTTTATCGAGGCTGACCGTCGCGGTCGCGACCGCGAGGACCTGCCCGATTACAACGTCAAGATCACCGCGTGCATGTGCTTCTCGCGCACCTTCATGATGCAGGAGTACTACCACAACTCGTCATGGCTCGAGAACGGCGGTTCGCCCGAAAAGGCCGCCCGTAGTGCTCTGACCAGCGCCATCGATGCCTACATCAAGCAACAGGGCAAGTACAACAAAAACGAGAGCGGCATTAAGTGGCAGGACGTCCAGGACTGTCTGGTGCTGGTGACCAACTGCTTCTCCACCCAGACGTCCTACGAAAACCAGACTAAGAAGGCCATCAATAACCGCTTTATCCAGCAGGCGATGACGGCATTCTTTAAGGAGCGCCTCTCGACCTATCTGATCGAGAACAAAGACGCCGCCAACAAGATCATGGAGCAGGTGCTCATCAACAAGCGCTCGCGCGAGAACGCCGAGAAGACGCGCCAGAGCATCAAGACCAATCTGCAGCAGAAGACCGACATGGCCAACCGCGTGCAGAAGTTCATCGACTGCCGCTCCAAGGACAAGAGCCGTCGCGAGATCTACATCGTAGAGGGCGACTCGGCAGCAGGCGCCATCCGCACCTCGCGCGATGCCGAGTTCCAGGGTGTTATGCCCGTCCGAGGCAAGATCCTCAACTGTCTGAAAGAGGACTACCCGCGCATCTTTAAGTCCGACATCATCATGGACCTCATGCGCGTGCTGGGCTGCGGTGTGGAGATCAAGGACAAGCGCATCAAGAACCTTGGCGCCTTTGACCTGGACAACCTCAACTGGAACAAGGTCATCATCTGTACGGACGCCGACGTCGACGGTTATCACATCCGCACGCTTGTGCTCACCATGCTCTATCGCCTGGTGCCCACGCTTATCGACGAGGGCTACGTGTATATCGCCGAGTCGCCGCTCTACGAGATCAACTGCAAAGAGAAGACCTACTTTGCCTACACCGAGCTCGAGAAGAACGGCATCCTCAAGGAGATTGGCGACCAGAAGTGCTCGATCAACCGCTCCAAGGGTCTTGGTGAGAACGATCCGGACATGATGTGGCTCACCACCATGAACCCCGAGACGCGCCGCCTGATCAAGGTAGAACCCGAGGACGTCACCAAGATGGAGACCATGTTCAACCTGTTGCTGGGCAACGACGAGACGGGCCGCAAGCGTCACATCTCCGAGCACGGCAAGGAATACCTGGACCAGCTGGACCTGCAGTAGCAGCAAATCGATAACGACGGCCCATAAGAAGTTCAAGAGGAAATCGTGGCAAAGAAGAAGACGAAGAACCAGCCCAAGAAAAAGCAGGTCAACGCCGAGAACGTCATCGGCCTGCACTCCGAGGTCACCGACCAGCCGATTACGCAGACGCTCGAGGTCAACTACATGCCCTACGCTATGAGCGTCAACGTCTCGCGTGCATTCCCCGAGATCGACGGCTTTAAGCCCTCGCACCGCAAGCTGCTCTACACTATGTACAAGATGGGCCTGCTCAAGGGCGAGCGCCAAAAGAGCGCCAACATCGTGGGCCAGACCATGAAGCTCAACCCACACGGCGACGCCGCCATCTACGAGACGATGGTGCGCCTGGCCACGGGCAACGAGGCGCTGCTTGCTCCTTTCGTGGAGTCGAAGGGCAACTTTGGCAAGTACTATTCGGGCGACCTGAGCTACGCCGCCTCGCGTTATACCGAGGCCAAGCTCTCCCCCATCAGCGCCGAGATCTTCAAAGACATCGACAAGGACCCGGTCGACTTCGTTGACAGCTACGACGGTGCCATGAAGGAGCCGCGTCTGCTGCCCACCACGTTCCCCAACATCCTCGTCTCGGCCAACAAGGGCATCGGCGTCGCTATGGCGTCCGATATCTGCGGCTTCAACCTCAACGAGGTCTGCACCGCCACGATGCACTACCTGAAGGACCCCGACTGCGACCTGCTCGAGTACATGCCCATGCCCGATTTCTCGACCGGCGGCGAGATTATCTACCGCCGCGAGGAGATGGAGAAGATCATCGAGACCGGTC
>CAJJPN010000226.1:0-2675 GCA_905193635.1 Coriobacteriaceae bacterium | reverse complement strand
GGAGAGCGTGTCGAAGCATAGGCGCGCCAGGTGATAGTTGCCTGCGATCTCGAGCTTGTAGACGGTGTAGTCCTGTAGCTTGGAGAGGATCTGACCCACCAGGTTAACGAGTACGAGCGCCAGGATATAGGGGCCGAAGACCTCAAACACCTGGTCACCCGCCACGGGACCGACTTGAACGCGGTCGACAATGAGGGCCATCACGTAGGTGTTGGCAAACGTGAGCAAAAAGATGTAGCCCGCCGACGAGAACACCGAGAGAAAGACAATCAGCGGCTGTGTGCGCGTGACGTCCCAAAAACGCTGCAGCGTGCGGCGCACGGTGGAGCGGCTGAGCGGGCTGGTGCTTCTCTGAGACATGGGCTTCCTTTCGCGTCTGATAGGGCGAAACGCCATTGTTGCACATTGAAGCGCACTTCAGGCAAGCGCGATGCGAAAAGCGCCCGCGCCGTACTTGCGCCGGCGCCCCGCCGTCAGATGCAGCTAGTCCTCGTCTTTTTGGTCTGCGGGCAGTCTGCGGACTCCAAGCCCAAAATCGCGTCGGCCTCCCGCGCGTCTTCCAGCGCGTCGATGTCCTTGAGTTTGCGCTCCATGACGTTGGTGCGCGTGGTGATGATGCCCTCGACCGTTTTGCCCGCGGTCTCGATCTGCTGCTGGGCGCGGCGCAGCGCCGCCTGATAGCGCGGTAGTTCGGCCTTGACGGCGGAAAGCACGCGTAGCACGTCGTCGGTGCGCTTTTGCAGCCTAAACGTCTGGTAGCTCATCTGCAGGCTGTTGAGGATGGCCGCCATGGTGCTGGGGCCGGCAACGTTGACGTGATAGTCGCGGCCCAGGGTCTCGATAAGCCCAGGGCGCGTGACGACCTCGGCGTACAGGCCCTCAAACGGAACGAACAGAATGCCAAAGTTGGTGGTCGCGGGCACGCTCAGGTACTTTTCGCAGATGTCCTTTGCCTCGCGCTTCACCATGGTGTCGAGCGTCTTGCGCGCGGCGGCGACGGCCTCCGCGTCGCCCGACTCCTGAGCGTCGAGCAGATGCTCATACGCATCGCCCGGGAATTTGGAGTCGATTGGCAGCAGCACGGGGTCTCCCTCGTCTACCGGCAGCTTGACGGCAAACTCAACGCGCTCCGAGGCGCCGGGCTTGGTGGCGACGTTTTCCAGATACTGGTCGGGCGTAAGGATGTCCGCCAGGATCGCGCCCAGCTGCACCTCGCCCAAAATGCCACGCGCCTTGACATTGCCCAGCACGCGTTTAAGGTCGCCCACGCCGGTGGCGATAGATTGCATATCGCCCAGGCCCTTATACACGGCCTCGAGCTGGTCGCTCACCTGCTTAAACGATGCCGACAGACGGTCGTTGAGCGTGCGGGAGAGTTTCTCGTCCACCGTCGCGCGCATCTGATCGAGCTGCACGTTGTTGTCCTTGCGGATGGCGCCCAGCTGGGCATCGACCGTCTCGCGCACCTTGTCTAGGCGCTGCTCGATGCCCTCGCGGTTGGCGCCGAGCTGTTGGGTCGTCTCGCGGCGCAGGTCATCCATACGGTCGCCCGCCTGCGAGAACTCACGCGCGATGGTCAGGTAGCGCTGCTGCTCCACGGCGGCGTCGGTCGTCTGCTGCTGTGCGATGGCGTTTGCGGTGCGTCGGGTTTCGGCCAACGCGACGTTGAGGGTATCGAGTGTACTGTTGGCCTGCTCGAGCGCCGCGAGCGTCTCGGCGTCGCTGTCGCCACGCTCCCGCAGCTCGGCACGAAGACCTTTAAGCTGCAGGGCGCAAGCCACAGCAACCCCCACCGCCACCAAGGCAATCACAACAAGCACAATATCAATAGCAGACATAAACTCCGCCCAACAAACCCAATCGAGCACCAATCAAAAACCGCGATTAATCTTACCCTGTCAAACGCAGCTCATGTCCAATCGAGCGCAGACAAGTTACCTTTGCGCTATGGGTGCTGGTCTGCTAGCTCTCCCAGCTGGCGCGGATAGTTGCTGCGACATCCCCCAAGCGCTGGCCGAGAGCTGCCAAGTGCTGAAGTACCTCGTTGGGCGATGCGCCGTTGAGGATGCACGTGAGGGCATATGACGCCAGAAAGATGGCCGCAAGCCCCAACGGGATGAGCACGATCATCGCCAACGTACGCAGGCGCTGGGCCCAGCGACGGCGACGCGCACGATGCTTGTCGAACGCGAGCTCCTGCGCATATGAATCTTGCTGTACGGAATAGGCCTCTGGCGCCGATTCACACCCGGGCACAGCTGCAGGTACAGCAGCGGGCACGACGTTTTGCACGGGCGCTTGGTTGGCAACCCCTTGCATTTGCATCTCCATGAGTCGTTGCTGTTGACGCAGCATGCGCTCAGCTTGTTGCTGCGGAGTCTCAAGAAACAGATCCATGTTGGCCTCCAAAATCGGGGCATTCGGCGCTTACGACCAGCATCCCGCACCGCCATGACCGCGACAACGCAATCGCTGGCAATAGCCACAAAGTTTCTTTTGCTCAAAAGCTGTCGAAAAGCTCAACAACTCCCCTACCAGCACTTTCTCTGAGCTTTTTTCGCCAGCAATCTTTTGGCCTTCCACTCTTACGCCAACTGACCAAAATCTAACCAAAAGCTTGACGAAAAATGTGAAGGCCGGGACCACACACAAAAACGTGCCGCCCCAAAAGGGGC
>CAJJPN010000225.1:0-2707 GCA_905193635.1 Coriobacteriaceae bacterium | reverse complement strand
AGAGCAAGCTCCCCGAGGTCGCAGAGCGCTATAACCTCGACATCTTGGGCCAGCTTCCCATTAATCCGGCACTCGCCGAGGCCTGCGATAAGGGCGAGGTCGAGACCGCGCTGCCCGATGGCATGTTGCCCAAGGCAGTCTCTGCCGTCGAGGCTATTACCCCGCACGAGACCGACGAGGCCTAAGTGAACGCGAGCGCCCTCTATGACGTCTTGGTAATCGGCGGCGGGGCTTCAGGCCTCGCCGCCGCCATTACGGCCGCACGCGCTGGCAAAAGCGTCTGCATCGTTGAGCGCGATGTCGCCTGCGGCCTCAAGCTCCTTGCGACCGGTAACGGCCGTTGCAACCTCTCCAACGAATCGATTGATCCTCAGCGGTATAACCACCCCGCATTCGTCGAATCCGTCATGGGCCCCCAGCCCGAACAAGAGCTTATGGGTTTCTTCTCCTCGCTGGGCATCATGACAACCTCCGAGGAAGGCCGGCTGTACCCGCGCTCCCTTCGCGCCGAATCGGTGCGCGACGCGCTTCTCAGCGTTTGCGACCGCCTAGGTATCACCTTAATCTGCGGAGCCAACGTTGCCTCGGCGTACAAAGCTTCCGAAGGCTGGGCACTCCAAATAGACCGTCCAGCGCGGGCGCTCAAGGCAAAAAAGCACGACGACCGAAAATCGGAGCTCCGCTCGCTTCGGAAGGCGCTCGCCGATGTCCCTCGCAAGAACGAGGCCCTGCAGGCACATGCCGTAATTATCGCTACGGGCGGCAACCCCACCGGTATCGCCGATACGTTTCGCCTTCCCCTCACTTCGCTGCGCCCCATCCTCTGCCCCGTATCGGCAACGGTCGTTGGCGATCGAGCGGCACTCAAGACGTTGGATGGCCTGCGCGTCCGTGCCCGCTTGACGCTCGCCCGCAATCATAATGAGCTCTGGCACGAAGACGGTGAAGTGCTGTTTCGAACCTTCGGTATCTCGGGTGTCGCTGTCTTCAACCTCTCTCGTCGTATCCAGCACGGCGATACGATCCTGCTCGACGTTTTCCCCGACCTCTCCAAAGACGAGTTGCTCGATATGCTCAACCGGCGCGTTGAGCTGTTCGGTGACTTTTCACCCCGCGATCCCCGTTGGCTCGACGGCATGCTCGCCCCGCAACTCTCCCGCGTCGTCTGCACAGCGTTCGAGCAGTGCCATCCAGGCTCCAACGATGTCATCCATCTGGTCTCGATCCTCAAGCACTTTAAGTTGCTCGTCGAGGGAACAGCCGAGGAGCGCTCAGCGCAGGTCACGCGTGGTGGCGTATCTGTCGAGAGTATCTCAACACCCAGTCTACGCGCGCGCAGCGTTGTCGACGCTCCGCTTTACGTTTGCGGTGAAGCGCTCGACATCGACGCCGATTGCGGAGGCTTTAACCTTGCGTGGGCCTGGATCTCGGGCATTCGCGCTGCAAGCAGCCTGTAGCCGCGCAGTCTATAATCAAAAACACATTCGGGCCGTCTGGGATACCGGACGGCCTCTTTCTTGCCTCTAAGGAGACCTCGATGATCGAAATCACCCAAGTCAACGCGTCGCTCGATGAAGCCGGCGATGAAAATGCCTGTCTCATTGTTGGCAAGCGAGTCGCCAAGCGCGTCCTACGTTGCAAGGACTCCGAGATCAAGTCCATCGAGCTCCACCGCAAGTCAATCGACGCTCGCAAAAAACGAGACGTCCATTTTATCCTGAGCTTTCGTGTTGAGCTGACTAGTCCCCACCTCGAGCGAGAAGCGGTCGACAGCGTTGCCGAGCGTGACCGCTCGCGCGTACGCGCGATAGAAGACGATGAGCCTTCATTCCCCTCCCCCGCCTCCGACGCGCCTCAAGAACGCCCTGTCGTTGTCGGCGCCGGATGCGCCGGCCTTTTCGCTGCGCTTACGCTCGCCGAAGCAGGTCTTAAGCCCTTGCTCATCGAGCGCGGCGACCCGGCATTTCGCCGCTCGCAGGCGATCGACCTCTTTCTAAAGGAGCGCATCCTCGACCCCGAGAGCAATATCCAGTTTGGCCTGGGCGGCGCGGGAACCTTCTCGGACGGCAAACTCAATACGGGAACCAAAAATCCCGCCCATCGCCTTATCCTCGAAACCTTCGTCGAGGCGGGCGCGCCCCGCGATATTCTGTGGGATGCCAAGCCGCACATTGGCTCCGACATCCTTCCCACGGTTGTCACCGCTATATCCCAGCGCATCGAGCAGCTCGGAGGTGTCGTCCGTTATCGAACGAAGCTCGTCGACATTCGCATCGACGCGTCTGGCGCCATCACCGGTATTGATGTCCAATCGTCCCAAGACGCCGCTTGCGAGCCAATCGAGACAAAGCACCTCATCCTCGCCTGCGGGCATTCTGCTCGCGATATTTTTGAGCTCCTTAAGGGCCACAACGTGGCCCTCGCACAAAAGACCTTTGCCATGGGCGTTCGCATCGAGCATCCGCAGCGCGACATCGACCGAGTCCAATACGGAGCCTCGGCGGGACATCCTGCCCTCGGAGCAGCCCCTTACAAGCTCGTCGCCCATCTTCCCAACGGCCGCAGCGTGTTCTCGTTTTGCATGTGCCCCGGCGGGCAGGTTGTCGCCGCCTCTTCCGAGCAGGGCCACCTGTGCGTCAACGGCGCCAGTCTCAATGCCCGCGGCGGATGCAACGCAAATGCCGCCCTGCTCGTTAACGTCACACCC
>CAJJPN010000224.1:0-2723 GCA_905193635.1 Coriobacteriaceae bacterium | reverse complement strand
GGTCGATCGCTGCGCCGCGGCAAATTTAAGACCGTCGGCGTCGCCATGTTCAACATTACCGGCACCGGCAACCTCGACCGTATGGAGGGCTTTGCCGCCGCGGCCGACAAACATGGCTATGCCATCACCCTCACTAAAGTAGACGGGCATCCGTATACCCTCGAGAGTGCATCGTCGCGCATGAGCGCACTGCCGGTGGACGGCATGGTCGTGATCATGAACCGCATGCCGGCGGACTTTGGCACCTTTGAGCCGCTGCCCGGTATGCAGACGGTGCTCGTTACCATGCTGGAGCACCCGCTGTGCTCGACGGTTGATAACGATCAGTTCGATTGCTCGCGCCAGGTTGTCGAGTACTTGCTGGGGCAGGGGCACAAGACCGTGCACTTTATCTCGTGCCCCGAGCGCTCGCTTTCGGGCATGCAACGCGAGGAGGGCTGGCGTGAGACATTGCGCGCGCATGGTGTTGAGCCGCCGCGACTCGTCCGTGGCGATT
This sequence comes from Coriobacteriaceae bacterium, assembly GCA_905193635.1. GTDB lineage: Bacteria > Actinomycetota > Coriobacteriia > Coriobacteriales > Coriobacteriaceae > Collinsella. The sequence continues at coordinate 2,227 of CAJJPN010000224.1, read as the reverse complement.
GGACGGCACAGAGCGGATATGCCGCCGGCCAGGTGCTTGCGGACGATCCGAACTGCACCGCCATTTATGCTTCCAACGATGCCATGGCCTACGGCTGCATTCGCGGGCTCGAGTCGCGCGGGAAGCGCGTGCCCCAGGACGTGAGCGTGGTGGGTGTTGACGATAGTTTGGGCGATATCGTGCCCGATCGTCGCCTGACTACGGTGCGCTTTGACAACAAGCGCGTCGGCATGTGGGCGGTCGACAAGATTGCCGGCGCCGAGGGCGTTGAGTCTGGCGTGGAGCGCATGCTGTTTCCGGGCGTGCTCGTCAAGGGCGATACGGTGCGCGATGTACGCTAGGGTGCGGTCCCGCTTGGGTTTCCGCTAATTGTGTTCAAGAATGTTCGGATTGGCTTAAAAACCGTTCACGGGCGAAAAACGACCGTTCATAGCTCGAAATTACGTTTTGCGCTGTTCTTTTTTGTTTGAATGTTACTGTCTCTGTCATACACAACGCAGCGCGTATGCCCGGACGCGATGCTCTCCATTGGTTCATATGTGAAAGGAACGCAATATGGCAACCAAAGAAGAAATCTCGATGGTTGGATTCGAGATTGTCGCATACGCGGGCGACGCCCAGACCGATCTGCTTGCAGCGCTCGATGCTGCTCGCGAGGGTGATTTTGAGAAGGCCGAGCAGCTGCACAAGGATGCCAGCGATGCGCTCATCGGTGCCCACGACACGCAGACCAAGCTGCTTTCGCAGGAGGCCGGCGGCGGCGAGATGGAGATGACCTTCATCATGGCCCATGCTCAGGATACTCTCATGACCACCATGATCCTGGAGAAGCAGACCCGCTTTACCATCGATGCCTATAAGCGCATCGCCGCACTCGAGGCTAAGCTCGCCTAACGAGTCTGCACAACTCGTCCCCTTCCAAAAGCCCTGCCGCTACCTGCGGCAGGGCTTTTTCTGTATCCCATCTGTCTTGGTTGCGGTGAAATAGGGACTGAATAGGGGCCGGCGGGCGCAAAACAATCCCTATTCCACCGCAACTCATCCCGAAATAGTCATTGGGGACAGTCTTGTTGCGCTCCGTTGGTCCTCCCGTTCGATTTTTGCTCGGTGGGTATACTTCCTTTCGCATTAAACGCCGGACTGAGGAGGTATCCAAATGCCGGATAACGGGTCAATACAAAAAAGAGGCGCGCACGAGATGGCTCATGGGCGTCCTGTCCAGATAACCGAGCACACGACGGTAACCGAGCTGCAGCCCAGCCTGTCCGATGTCGTGTGCGCAAACAAAAAGCTGCAGATTGGCTTTATTGTTGCGCTCGTGGTGCTGGCGTTGCTGTCGGGCTTTGTAGCTCGTCCGCATTTCGCCGATACCAAAACTTGGGACTCCACCATCGAGGTTATCGACCAAAAGAAAGGTAACGTACTGGCGCTCACGACCTCGTGCGTGGCGCTGTCTGCGGGCATTACCGCGCTGCCTGGTGATACGGGAACGCCGGTCGCCGAGCAGCTCGCGCAGCTTTCGGGTAACCTGGGCATCGTGCTCGCCGTGCTCTACCTCGAGAAATATTTGCTCACGATTTTGTGGTCGGTTGGCTTGGGCATCTTAATCCCGTTTGCGTTGGTGCTCTTTGCGGTGTCGCTTGGCGTTCATGGGCGCTGGAGCACGAGCGCTGTCCTGCGCCGTGTGGCGACGCGCGTGCTGGTGGTTGCCGTGATCGGCATGGCGCTTGTGCCCGCGAGCGTATGGGTATCGCAAAAGGTCGACGAGACATATCGCGTCAGCATTGAACAGGCCGAGCAAAAGGCAGCGGACGCTGCGGAAAAGACCGATACCGCGGAGAAGTCGACCGAGACCAGCACAAAATCGAGCAAGAAAAAGTCCGAGACCACGGAGTCCAAAAACGTGCTCGAGCAGTTGACTGACGGGGCCTCGAGCCTGGTCACGTCGGTGACCAGCGGTGCCAAGCAGATGACCGACAAGATCGTGCAGCAGGTGACCGACCTCATCGAAGGCGTCATCGTGATGATCGTGACCTCGTGCGTGATTCCTCTACTGGTGCTCGTGGCGTTCCTATGGCTAGGACACGTGCTGCTGGGGATTGATGTCTCCGGTCCCGCGAACTATCTGACGGGTCGTTTCTTGAGCGCTCCGTCCAAACATGCCAAGAAGAGTGGGCAGTCTGAGTAGGCGGCAAAGCGATCTTTGGAAGATCAACCGTAAGAAGGG
>CAJJPN010000223.1:0-2739 GCA_905193635.1 Coriobacteriaceae bacterium | reverse complement strand
AATGCCAAGCGTCGCCACATTGTGCAGGCGCCGAGCATGGCTATTTTGAAGCCCGTTTTGTTAGGCCTACATTAGAGGCCGAAGGCGGATAGGATGAGGCCCCAGCTGGCGCCTATGACGTACATCATGACCAGGAACACGGCGTTTTCGCGAGCGCTGCGGTTGGTGCGGAACAGGACCAGGTAGCCCACGCCGGCGGAAATGAGCGTGCCGGCGAGCATCGGCGCCAGCTGTAGCGCGCCCTCCAGGTACAGCTGCGTGATGACCACGCTGGCCGAGCAATTGGGGATCAGCCCGACAAGCGCCGAACCCAGGACGGCGAGCGTCTCGTTGCCACGCAAGAACTGCTCGATCGCAGATTCGCCAAAGGTCTCGAGCACGGCGACCAGAATCAGCGTCACCAGGAAAATGAATACCGATACCTGCACGGTATGCGAGATGGCGCTGCGGATAATCGACAGGACGGGCGTACCTTCATGGGAGCGGGAGTGACCGTGGCCATGATGGTGTTCATGCTCGCCCTCATGACCGTGATCGTGGTCATGTCCATGTTCGTGCTCGTGCTCGTCTTCATCGCAACCGCAATGGTCGCGCTCGCACAGCTCATGGATGTGGTCGGCGCTCACGCCCGCCTCGGCCAACTCGTCGATGATGTCACCGCCGCTGTGGTCGTCATGCGCGCAGTTAACGTGCGCCGGATTGACAGTGGTCCCCAACACGGTACGACGAATCGCCGCATGCGCGCGGGCGTTGCGACGCAGACCGCGAATGGCGGCATCCACGATAAAGCCCGTGACCAGCGCGATCAACGCTTTCGAAGCCAAAAGCATCGCCATAGTCTGCACGGGAACCTGCTCGGCAAGTAACAGTGGCAGCATCTCGTCGGAGGTCGAGAGAAACACCGCCACCAAGGTGCCCAGTGTCACGACGCGACCGGCGTACAGCGTTGCCGCCATCGCCGAAAAGCCGCACTGCGGCACCATACCCAGCAACGAGCCAACGACGGGGCCGGCGGCACCGGCACGCTTGATGACGCCGTTAACGCGGTCGCCCGCAACATGCTCGAGGGTCTCGAGAGCCAGATATGTCACCAACAAGAACGGCACCAACGAGAGCGTGTCCTTGCCGGCATCGAGCAGAATATCAATCAGCAAATTCATGACGGATGGAACCTTTCGTGTCTTTCGGCAGCATTGTAAAAGTCCTAGCGGTCAACTAGGGTATTGTAGTTGTCCTAGGCTCGATGCCAATAGTTGCCCATGGTAAACTATCATCTCGCCACAACTCAGTAACCCCGAGCCGCGCGACGCGGCCCGTCCAAGGAGCAGCATATGAATGTTTCGCAAGCACTCGAATACGAGCGCCAGCCGTTTATCCCCATGTTTATCTACGGCGACCACGGCGCCATGGAGTCCGAGCGCCAGAAGGGCGAGGAGGCCCTCAAGGTGCTCGAGACCGAGTACTTTACCGCCGAGGGCGACCCAGACTTCGACTTTGCCACCGTGCGCGACCTGGCCGACCGTAACCGCGACCTGTGTGACCAGATTGGCGAGGCGCGCCTGCGCAACGTGACGCCCGCGACGCTTTCGCGTGGTCTGTCCGATGCCGACACCTGCGCGGCCATCGGTAAGATGCAAAAGCGTACCGCCGCATCGGTCATGCGCGAGATCCGCGGCGACCGCGACGCACTCGGCGTGGCCTACGCCCGCAAGCCCATCCAGGGCACCGTGCTGGGTATCGACATCGAGACCACCGGCCGTGCACCCGAGCGCGGTTATATCATCAACGTCGGCTGGGAGATCATGGAACTCACCAGCGACGCCATCCCGCACGACGCCGAGGCGCACTACTGTGGCCTGCCCGACATCTACCGCGGCGAAGATGTGCCACTGTCGAATATCCACCACATTACCTGGGACGATATCGATGGGAAAACGCCCTTCCGCGAGAACAAGGAGCTGCAGAAGCAGCTGCTCAAGCTCATGAAGAAGTACCCGTACATGGCACACAACGCCGCCTTTGAGGACAGTTGGTTCAAGATCCACCTGGACGGTTACGCCGAGGCGCGCCGTGCCGGCAAGATCATCGTCATCGACTCGCGCCAGATCTGCCGCAGCCTGGACGCCGACGTGCGCTCGCTCCCCCGCGAGTCCGCCCCAGCCGCGCTCGAGAACTGGGCGCGCCGCCGTGGAACCCTCGCCGCCGACGCCAACGAGCAGCACCTGGGCTTGGACGACACCGACCTCATGCTCCGCACCGTCCAAGCCGAGTTCAACCTCAAGAACCTATTCGCGAAATAACCGATCCATCTGCGGGAGCGCCTGCCAGGCACAGCGCAATCCGTCTGGGCACACCGGCACGCAGTAAACTAGGGCGCAGCCTTATGGCTGCACCCTAGTTTTCATCAAAACGAGCAAATACGCGTGCTTCACATAGTCGGCAGGTTGGCCCACCTACATTTTTCGAGTTGTTCGGCCAGCTGAACCACTAGTCAAGGCCCCTTGAACCGCAATCGAGCGCTATAGTCGCCCCAATTTCGCAACCAAGCCCTATAAATCTACCTGAATCAATTCGAATAGGACGTTGCGATCGCACCATTCGTATAGGATAAGGCCGAATAACTCAAATTATGTTGGTGAGGCATCTGAGCGGTCGGCAAAAACGCTTAGAAGCTACGAATCCGCGGTAGCGCGCAGAGATGTGGTGTAAGAGGCGGGGCATGCCCCGCCTCCGCCCTTT
>CAJJPN010000222.1:0-2741 GCA_905193635.1 Coriobacteriaceae bacterium | reverse complement strand
CCCGGACATACGGATCTACCTGCACATTTACAAATTCGTAAACTTTTTTGAAAAAAGTGCTTGCGCAGTTCTCGAAACATAGGTTATTATTTTCCTCGTTGAACGCGCGGGTCCAACAAAACGAACCGCGAATCAACAACATAGCATGTCGGAGTGGCGGAATTGGCAGACGCGCTAGCTTGAGGTGCTAGTGACCGCTTTTTGGTCATGCGGGTTCAAGTCCCGCCTCCGACACCATCGCATTTGAGAAGCCTCTTCGGAGGCTTTTTTGTTACCGATAGACGGTGAGGTTCACGATGGAAACGCTTGAGCGCAACGAGTGGGCGGACGTTGCCCAACTGGTCGAGATCACGAGCGATGCTGTCATCATTTGTGAGCTCGACGGAACCATTCTGCATGTGAATAACCGCTTGCTCGACTTGATGTGCGAGGAGCGTTCCGATGTGATCAACGGGGACGTTAAAGACCTCTTGTACTCATCAGCATTTGAACGCGCGTCAGAGCATCGTCTTCCTTTTGAGACCAATGGAACCGAGAGCGAGTTGATGCTCAAGCTGAGTGACGGCTCCTTTATTCCCGTCTTGGTTTGTGCCGGCTCGGTTACACCGCCTCGTATTTTTGGGCGCCGCGCGCCGCGTGTTCTGGTGGCGCTTCATAGCATCGAAGAGCAGTACTCGCACGACCGCCAGCTCAAGCGTGCGCTTTCGGAGCTTAGAGTGGCGAATAAGCGCCTTTCGGGCACTTTGTCGGTCATTATGAGCACGGTGGGCTCCGATGAGCTGCCTAGTTTGTTAGATACCGTTTTGAACCAGCTTGTAGGAACGCTCGATGCTTCGGGTGCCGCTATTTATTTTTCTGAGAGCGGCGGTTTTAAGCTTCGCGGTGTTTCCAAGGAGCTGCACGACAGCTACCTGCCCGAGTTTTTGCCGTATGGCGCTGGCATTCCGACGTATGTGCTTCGCGAGTCGCGTGCCTGTCGTTTGTCGATTCAACAGGACCTTGAGGGTGATAGGGCTGCCTCCGGTATGTTCATGGACCTGGACAATCGTTCTAAGCACCTGTTGCGCGTGCAGGATATGCCTCCGTACCGCAGCGAGATCTGCCTTCCCGTTTTTTACGGTACGCAGATCCTTGGCGTGCTGGAAGTTGGTTGGAAGCGCCCTCAGGCACCCCTCGCCTATGACGTTAATGTACTCGAGGTCATTTGCGATTACCTGTCTATCCAGCTGGTCGGCATGGCATCGAGCCTTCGCTCTCGTCGCACGGCCGAGCTTGGCCGCTCGCTCAATGTCTTACGTGATGAGTTGTTTACCTTTCTAGACGATTCCGCCGCGGCTACTCAGGCGGTATCGTCCGAGATTTGCAATATGCTCAACTGTCATTTTTGCCCTGTTGAGTATGACGCCAGTCTGGGCTCCTATGTCATAGATTTTGAAGGCGGCAGTCGCGTTGCTTTGCCGGACGATCCCGAGAAGCTTTTCTTTTCCACGACGGCGCCAGCGGCACGTTTGGGGGTTGGCTCTGATGGCTTTGAGGCGTCTGTTTTGGGCGGCACGAGTGCCGAGGATCTTAAACACGTCCGTATAACTCGCGTTGACGAATCGATGCCTATGGGAGGCTGGCTTAGGGCGCATGGTCTGCCTTGCCAGGGTCTCTACGTCGACACCGGCATCGAGGCGGGGCGCCCGCGCTCTGAGGGTGATGGCAAGCACAGCAACGACGCGATCGTTCCTGCTTCTGTTGCGAAAGGCCCGACGACGCGCGCGCTGCTGCTTCGTGACGGTAGTCAAGAGCCGATTGATGACCTTGAATATGACTACTTGGTGCACTTGGCGCATGACTTTGAACTGATCTACGAGGGCGAATCTCAAAAGCGCGAGGAGCGCCATATCGCTCAGACCCTCCAGATTGGCATGAGAAATTCGCTTGGTGACGTTCCGGGTATCGCGACCGATTCGGTATACCTTTCGGCAACGAATTCGGCGTTGGTCGGTGGCGACTTTTATACGCTCGTCCGTCTTCCCGACGATTGCGCCGTTATGATTTTGGGCGATGTATCCGGCAAAGGAATCGAGGCGGCGTCGATGTCAGCGCTCGTCAAGACGGCGCTGACGGCCTATGCCTGGGAGGGTGCTGGGCCCGCCCGTATGGCCCGCTCGCTCAATAGCATGCTCATGGGCTTTTCGAGGGTCGAGACGTTTGTGACGGCGTTTATCGCCAAGATTGATCTTAAAGCGGGTCGCGCTACCTATTGCTCTGCGGGGCATCCTCCCACTATGGTCATTAGGCCCTCGTCGACGCCGCTTGGCTGTGGAGAAATCCGAGGGGGAGAAGTGGAGCTCCTTGGGTGCCAATCGGGCGTGATCGGCGCCTTTGAGAGCATGGTGTACGAGACAGGCGTTTTTACGTTCGCTCCTGGTGACATGCTATTTATGTATACCGACGGAACAATCGAAGCACGTGATCGCTCGGGTGCTTTCTTTGGCGAGCAGCGCCTTCGTGACCTTTTGCTCTCTGTCTCGGGTGAGGGCGTATCGGGAATCTGCGGTAAGGTCTTGGGCGAGCTTGACCGCTTTACCGAGTCTGCGCTGGACGATGACATCGCGCTGGTTTCCCTTGAGTTTTTACGGGGTCGATCGTAGACCGCGATACTTGACGGGCAAAATCTGCGCGGTTGCAGATACGTATGCATCGAGCGAGCTCTTTTGGGGAACCATGGTCGTATGAATGAGTGGAATGAC
>CAJJPN010000221.1:0-2749 GCA_905193635.1 Coriobacteriaceae bacterium | reverse complement strand
CTTTGCGATGCGCTCACCGAGGTCTTCAATGTATCCGTTGATGCTGTACCCGGCGGTTACATACGTCGGGACAGGCAGGATGCCGAGAACCCAGCAATCCGTCAACGACATATATGAGGCGATATGACCATCAAAAAGTTCATCGGACATATCTCGACCACTATCGCTGTATCGAATCGAAGTCGCGCTCAACCCGATCAAATTGGCGTCGGGATTGCATTCGATGACCCCTTCAACACCACGGGACCACTGCGGTGCCCCCGTATGATGGAACTCATCGAAAATAACCGTATCGGCATGGATATCAAGGTTTCCCTTTTGCGCTCGATGCATGGCAGTCTGATACGTCATGCGCTCGATGTTCTTGAATTCATAATTCGGCAGTTCACGCCTGATGGAAGCTTCCTGCTCCTGTTCGATATAGGTCGAGGGTGACATCCAGAGGATTCGCTCCTTCGGATGATCGAAGGCATAACGGTATGCTATAAACGCCTTGCCTGTCCCGGTAGGATGAATGATGCACGCACGCCTGGTCTCAGACAGCATATCCAGTAGTTTGCGATACGCCTTTTCGTTATGTGGATACAGTTCCAGTTCGTTCGGCATCTCAATCCCCTTCGTGCTCATGTAACCACGGTACTAGTATACCATAATGCTACGCAGAAACATAAAAGAAGGTACAATCTGGACAATTAACAGATTGCACCTTCTTGTGAAAGGGGGGTTATCGACGTGGAGTCCCTGCGGTATCCATGTGCTCCCCCGCGTGGCCGATCACGATCTTCTCCTCATCCCTGTCGATATAGAAGTGGAGCCGGAAGGCGGCCTTGATGTTCCTTCCCTTGACATGCGGCGAGATATCGATCTCATTGCCTTTGTACATCCGCTTGCGGAGCTTCATCAAGTTGGGCATGGCACAAGTCGTTCCAGACTCTCCGCGAGCCAGCTCATATCCGGTCCGTTTCTTGAACTCAGAACCAAGCCTGTCGTTCACCGTCTCCTTAAAACATAGATCCCAGAGCGTCGTCGCGACGGCAACCAAGATTTCCCACTCTTCCGTCAAAATGCCGTCAAATTTCTTGGCGCTCCTGTAGGCATCGGGAAGAATCACGATTCTGTCCGAATAGAGCACCTTCGCCAAATCAAGCAGCTGTGTAAGGTTTTCAGGCACTACCGTAAGCGCCTTGCGGATGCCGTTCAACGCATTGGCGTTTAGCTGCTCGAGCTCCGTCATTTCGAGCTTACGCTCGACGGCCCTCTTCTCGTTTTCAAGTCGCATCGCATCGCGCGTGAGCATGTCGATTTTTGCAGCCGCCTCCGAATTCGAAGTCTCCAGCTCGCTCGCAATTTCCTCCCAGTCCGCGATATCCTTTTGAAGACCGCTTATCTCATCGCGAAGCGAATCGACCGTTTCGTTTCCACCGGAATCGCCTTTCACCCGCTGCTTCAGCTTCTTAATCCGTGAACTGAGGCGTTTGGCCTCATCGATTCCATCTAACCATCGGACATCGGCGATACTCAGGATATCCCCAGCCACCCTGTCGCTCGCACGGCAGATCCCCTGACGAAGGACATTTATGAATCGGTTTTCACCGTGCCGCGTATATCGATCGATCAGATACTTGGCATAAGCCATTCCCATTTCATTGTCAGCTGGGACCGTGAGATCGACCGGCTTACAGTAAATCTTCAGGCTTGAGCATTCTATGCCGTAATCATAAGCCGGCGTGTTCTTCAGAAATGCCTCTCGATAAGTGTCCATAAGGGCACGGTCGTGCCAGTCAAGGACATATATATCTGCCATCCCGAAAAGCTGCTTGGTCAGATTTTTCAGGTTCCTGACCGGCAGTTTCGATTCTTCGTCGGTGGTGATTAAGATTAAGGAAAGAGTTCGATTCGGATCGGTCAGATCCGGTATGAACTTGCTCGTCAATGTCTCGGAAGTCAGGTATATCGGCTTATCGTTCAAAAAAGTCGAGCCAACGCGAACGACGTTCGCCTCATCGCTAAAAAGCATCTTCACGATCCGCGGCGTAGACGGTATCGGCGGCGCAGCCTCCCCAATGAACCCCCTGACGATATAACGGCTCAATTGGATGTTGACGATACAGGAATCGGCATTTCCGATAATACCGAGCCTCGTATGCCAACGGCCGTAGATCAATCTGTGATCCTGCTCGTCAAGTTCCATCGCCCACACGACACAGCCCGGGACGCCACTGTTGCGCTTTGATGCAAGGGCGGTCTTTCCCTGTTCAAGTTCAGTTGTTCCATTCCAACCATCAGGTGTCGAATAGTTGCCCTCTCGGAAAGAATCACAGTGCTCTTTCGATAGGACCTTTTTTTTCATTAGCCAGGATATGACAGTCGAGATCACCGACTCACTGACATTTTCATTGTCGGTTCTGGTGATCGTCAAGCGTGTCGCGTATTGTCTGTCCTCGTCTACGATCGCATTTACCAGTTGAAGCTGCTGGGCGGCTATACCCGCATCGAGAACGGCTGAATCCAATCCGGCCGTCTCCAGCACGGCTGGTGCTTTCTTTTCCGTTCCACACGAAACCTCCGTCTTGCCGGAACAGACGGCGAGCGGCGGTTGCCCTCTCCGCTCCCAATTCCTTCAATTCTTTAAAATGAGATCAACGATACTGTAGGTGGTATCCCCTCCCATTATTCCCGATGCCTGCTGAAGACACTCTAGAAAATAAGCTGCATCTTCTCTACTTCGGAACGCCATGATCGGTTTCGA
>CAJJPN010000220.1:0-2797 GCA_905193635.1 Coriobacteriaceae bacterium | reverse complement strand
GATCCTCAAGGTGGACGAGTAGGTCTATGGCGCTTTCTGAATACAGCAAGCGGCTGCTGGGCGCCTATGCCGAGCAGCCGTTCCTTATGGCTCCCATGGCGGGCGTGACCGACCCTGCCTACCGCATCATGTGCCGCCGTCGCGGTGCCAACCTTGCCTACAGCGAGATGGTGAGCGTGGCGGGCCTTGCCTATGCCAGCAACAAGACCTGGCGCCTGGTGCTACCGGCCGACGAGGAGCAGCAGATTTGCGTGCAACTCTTCGGCTCCAAGCCCGATCAGTTTGCGAGCGCCGTCGCTGCCGTCGAGGAGCGCGTTGGCGATCGCCTGTCGCTCATCGATATCAATATGGCATGCCCCGCCCGCAAGGTTGTTACCAAGGGCGAGGGCTCGGCGCTCATGCGCACGCCCGACCTGGCGGAGAAGATCGTCGAGGCCACGGTGGGCGCGGCGCACGTGCCCGTGACCGTCAAGATTCGCAAAGGCTTTTATGCCGAGGACCGCAATGCCGCGACATTTGCCCAGATGCTTGAGGGCGCAGGGGCTGCCGCAGTCGCCGTGCATGGTCGTTGCGCCACGCAGCTCTACACCGGCCAGGCCGATTGGTCGGTCGTCGATGAGGTCGCAGATGCCGTTGAGATTCCCGTGATCGGTTCGGGTGATGTGTTCACCGCCGAGGATGCCGCGGTGCATCTGCGAAACTCGGGTGCCAGCGCGGTGTTTATCGCGCGCGGCATCTACGGGAACCCGTGGGTGTTTGGCGATGCTCGCGCTCTTGCGCTCGATGGCACACCGGTGCCGGCGCGCAGCTCTGTCGAGCGCCTGGACGCCCTGCGTGAGCACCTAACGCTGACGCATGAGCTCCTGCCGCTCATGTCGCGTGCCCGTACGTACGCAAGCTGGTACTTAAAAGGCATGCCCCATGCCGCCGCTTGGCGTGCCCATGTGGTGCGCTGCTCCACGTATGAGGAGTTTATGGCGCTGGTCGATGAGATCGAGCATGATGTGGTGGCCTGCGAGGCTGCCCTTGCCGCCGGCGAATCGGTGCCCCCTCATCCGCTGGAGGCTTAAGGGTGGCCGTTACCGCGCTGTACGTGCACGTGCCGTTCTGTGCCCAAAAGTGCCGCTACTGCGACTTCGACTCGCGCAGCTTTGCTTCGTGTGATTTGGATGCCGCGCTCGATTCCTATTTTGAGCAGTTGTTCGCGCGTCTCGATGCTTTTGGCAAGGCTGGGGCCCTCGACCAGATCCGCACCGTCTATGTTGGCGGCGGCACGCCGTCGCTGGCGGGGGAGCGCCTGGTGGAGCTGGCGCGGCGTATTCGTGCGTGGTGCGCCCCCGTTGAGTTTACCTGCGAGGCCAATCCCGAGTCGCTGACCGCCGAGCTTGCTACTGCGCTTGCCAAGGTTGGTGTCACACGCGTTTCTCTGGGCGTGCAAACGCTCGATAACACCGAACTTACCGCCATCGGCCGCATTCACGATGCCGATCGGGCGCTCGCCGCCATCGCGACGGTCAAGGACGCTGGGCTTGACGTGTCGTGCGACCTTATGTGCGGACTTCCCGGGCAGACCGCAGCGAGTTGGAAGCGTACGCTCGAGGGCGTGCTGGCGGCGGTTCCGCATCATGTGTCGGTTTACCCGCTCACGCTCGAGGTGGGGACGCCCCTCTATCGCATGGCGTGCCGTGACGAGTCGCTCGAGCCCGACGAGGATTTTCAGGCCGCCTGCATGGACGTGGCGCGCGAGCTCCTGGGTGCCGCCGGCTATCACCCGTATGAGGTGGCGAGCTACGCGCTCGACGGCCATGAATGCGCCCATAACATTGCCTACTGGACCGGACAGGGTTACCTGGGTCTGGGCCGCTCTGCCGCCGGCATGCTCGATGCTGGGGACTTCGCTCGCTTGGCCGGGCTGTTTTGCGGCGCACTTGCTCGAGGCGACGCGTATCGCGTGCGTCTGGTACAGCGCGACGATGCTGCGACGACGTTTGATGCCGAGTGTCTGTCGCAGCGCGAGGCAGCAGCCGAGGATTTGATGCTCGCCTGTCGCATGACGCGCGGCGTTGGGTCTGACCTGTTGGTTCGCTCGGCAAACATTATCCCCGAGGACGAGCTGGCGGCGGCTTGCGACCGCGCGCTCGAGTTGGGCCTTGCCTCCTGGGTGTCCGATGATGCTAAAGGGCATGCGGGGCGCGTTACATCGAAAGATGTTATCGAAGGTCGCACTCGCGCCCGTCTGGCTCCCACCCACTTGGGTTGGCTCGATGGAAATGTGCTGTTCGAGCTGTTTTGGGGTCTAGCTTAGGCCGCTCGGGTAGAATGACCGCATTATATACGCTGCTGTGAGCAGGAGGTTGCCGCGCATGGCGACGATGAACGAAAAAGATTACTACGAGATCCTGGGCGTCTCCAAGGACGCCACCTCGCGTGATATACAAAAGGCTTTCCAGCAAAAGGCCCGCAAGCTCCATCCGGACGTCAATAAAGAGCCGGATGCCGAGGAAAAGTTCAAAGAGGTTTCCGAGGCCTACGCCGTGCTTTCGGACGAGCAGAAGCGTGCTCGCTATGACGCCATGCGCTCGGGCAATCCCTTTGCCGGTGCTCCTACGGCTTCGCCCTATGGTGGCGGCTACGCCGGCAGCACGGGTTATGGCAATCCCTTTGAGGGCGGCTTCCCCTTTGGTGGCGCCTGGGGCCAGCAGCGTCGTGGGCAGGCTGCCTACAATCCCGAGAACGGCGCCAACGTGGTCGTCGACATCAAGCTCGACGCCAAGGAGGCCAAGGGCGGTGCCCGTAA
>CAJJPN010000219.1:0-2826 GCA_905193635.1 Coriobacteriaceae bacterium | reverse complement strand
GTCTTTGCTGAATTCAGGCAAGAAGGGAATCGTTTTTGACGGTCTGACTTGGAGGCTTTTGCGATACGACGTGGATTTCAAGAAAAGGCTAAAGGAAACGCCTTTAATCTGTCGAGAGACCGGGAAGACATTCGATACATTATCCGATTTGCAGGATTGGCTGGAGAGGGAGCATGAATGTTGTATGTACGATCTTCAGCGTGCGATCGAGGGCGGTTGGGAGAACAAGGGTTTTCACTTCGAATACATGGTTCCACCTTCCATTTCAGGAGAACGTAAATTGTGTTTTGTCTCAACATTAAGTCTCAACATACACCTGTTCGATCTCTCTCCTTCTGTATTCTATCGACGGCCTTACTGGTGGTTTTGAGCATTCGCTCCCTACAAGGAGAGCTGTTCATAACCGATGCGCAGTATATGGTTGCCGCCGGCCGTTGGATTATAGCCAACGGTCATCTGCCGACAACCGATCCGTTATCGATCCATTCGGAATTGACCTATATCTGCCAGCAATATCCTATCTGCATATTAGTTGCAGTTCTCTACGACACTTTTGGAGAGATGTCGGTTCGGCTGTTTTTTGCGCTGTTGGACATGGTGGCGGTTCTCTTCATTTGGTACCAAACTTTTCCAAAAGCTGGAAACCGCATTCTTCACTGTGCTGTTTCATGCGTATTCGGAGCGGTAATCGTTTATAGCCTTCGGTCGACACCGCGTGCGCTCGATATCCTGTGCCTGGCTGTTTCCTGGGAGTTGATGGAGAAATACATTGAAAGCCGCGATATTAGATTTCTGTTTGGTTTTCCATTCCTAGGGATTTTTATAGCCAATCTGCACGGTGCGCTTTGGCCCTGCGCAATCATGTTGCCGCTTGCCGCTTTATTAGATAGTAAGCTGGATTCGAATGCGCGGGCCGCATTGGCTGTGACGATCTTACTTACGATCGCTTCCGCAATGTTGAATCCATACGGATTAGACGTGCTGTCGCTTCCGTTTAAGACAATAGGCACGTCGGATGTCGCCACGGTTGCCGTGCCGGAACTGAAACCGATGTTCTCCATCGTTCCGGTTGAGGCAGTGATACTCATTGTTATCTCGGTCATGCCGGTGATCTTCCATGCCAAGTGCTTGGGATTTAAAAAGACGGTATTTTCGTTCGAGACGATGATGATCTCAGGACTGCTCTTTCTATCCCTGATGACATGGCGAAACGAACTTTTGCTGCTTGGCATATTGATGATCGTCTACAGCACGTGGTGCTGGAAGATTGAGCCAAAATGCAAGGTGAGCTCGAAGATGTTAAGCAGGATAGTCTTATTTTCAATCTCTGTGGTTGCACTTGAGTTTGGAGCGGTTCTGTTTTATAGCACGCTGTCTGCGACCGATCAAAAGTCCATCTCGCTTGAAAGGGCGTTTCAGGCAATGAGAGAGGATGGCGCCGTATCGGGGACGGCAGTCTTGACGGACATCGACCCAGGATGCCGAGCGGAGCTAAACGGGTTCAAGCCGTATCTTGATACCAGAATTGAGGTGTTCAATGGGCAGAACGGGCAGAAGAATGTGCTTGCCGAGGCAGGAAAGGCGCTTTCTTCTGGAAGCCTATCGGCTATTTGCGATGACTATGGAATGGATTACGCTGTACTGAATTACGGCATCAATGATGTCGGTATTCAAGATTTGAAGGAATCGGGATTCAAGCCAGTCTATAGCGACAATCTGACTGTCTGTTTAAAAAGAAGCACTGTCTAGGAAATCTATCAGCGACCACGGGGAGCGGATCATAGGTGCCGTAGGGCACCGCATGAAAAGCGCATCGCCATACGTCCTGCAAGTCGACTCGCCGTCGACTCGCAGGACGACTTGATAGCGCTTCGTAGATTACATGATGCAATATGTTAGTATTATGGTATAATATAAAAAGGGAGAATTCCCTAAATATCGAATTGAAAAGAAGAGGCAGGACTTTATGAATTCAGATAGACAATACGAGCGCACTATGGAATTGTGGCGCAGTTACAGTATCGCTACGTCGCTTGAGTTGGCAGCGCACCTGGAAAATTTTGAAATATTATTCTCTTACAACTCAGGGAAAATCGAGAATAGAGAAATCACTTACCATGATACGCACGAGATTTTTAAGAATGGCCGTGTATGCGGTTACACAGGAGACCTGCGGACGCTTTACGAGATTAAAAATCTGAAAGACGCAAGTGAGCTGATGTACCGATGGTTCGACGAGCGTAAACCTATCTCGCTCGATTCCATTCGGGAGATGCAGTTTGAACTGACGAAAGGCACTTACAACGAGCGGCGTTGGGAACTTGGGGAAAGACCGGGGGAATTCAAGAAAAACGATTTATGGGGAGTCGGCATGCATGATGTTGCCGCTCCTGTAGATGAGATCGATGACGACCTTCAGCAGGACCTTGATGAGGTTTCCGAGTTTGGAGATGAAAATCCTCTGGTGGCAGCTGCGTTTTGGCACGCGAGGTTTGAGGGCGTTCATGCTTTTGCAGATGGGAACGGCAGGACTGGCAGGGCGATGATGAATTACTATCTGCTGTTGCACAACCATCCGCCGATCGTAATCTTTGATGAAGACCGGAAAGATTATTATGCGGCGCTGGACGGTTTCGACATGACGGGCGATCTGAAACCGCTGATTGGTTTTTTGCGTCGGGAGACATGTAAGACATGGGAGAGTGCAGTGCAGAGGGAAGATCGGTCCCATCAGATGTCGCTCAAAGAGAAGAGAGATACTGTGAGTAGAAGAGTCAGTCTAAATGAGATAAATCATGACTTTGATGTTCGGTAGGCGCAGTAAAT
>CAJJPN010000218.1:0-2840 GCA_905193635.1 Coriobacteriaceae bacterium | reverse complement strand
TGCAGCGCCGATCAGGATGTTGCGGCCGGTTTGGGCCATCGAGGACTTGTCACTGGTGACGGTGACGGTCTGGTTCGCATCGTCGATGTCCTTGTGCTCGGCAACGGTCTTGTCGACGGTTGTCTTCTCGCCGGTCTCCCTGTCGGTTTCCGTTTCCTTAGTGGTCAGTGTCTCGAATGCCACGAGATCGTGGCCGTCCAGATGTGTCGTATCGACGGTGAACTTGACCTCAACGGTGCCGTCCTTCTCCTCCGGAGTGAAGGTGACGCTCGAGCTGAGTGGGTTACCGTCCCCATCGGAGAGGGGGGCGCCGGTGGTCTTATCCATAAGCGTACCGGTGACGGTATGCTCGACACCTGCCTCGATATTCGTGTAGGAGACGGTGTCGGTGAGCTCGACCTTCTCGCCGACCTTGACGGTGTGCTTGCCGTCTTCGCCGGTGAGCGTGGTGCCGATGATGGCGGAATCGGACTTCGGGGTCTGCTTCACCTTGTCATCGTCATGGTCCTCGAGCTGGTCCTCGCCACCGCCGTTGCGGTAGAGGTCGACCTTGGCGTAATTCTCCAAGGAGTCGCCATCGCGGTAATCGTCGGTGACCTTCATATGGACGATAGCCGGTGCATAGTCACCGGAAACGCCCTCGCTGATCTTGAATTGACCGGCGGCGAGGTCGACCTTGGTCTCCTTGCCGTCCTTATCGGTCATCTTCGCGGAGGCGGACCCGTCCTTGTTCAGGGTGAGGGAATAAACGGTATCCCCGTCCTTGCAGGTATAGGTGCCATCCTTCTGCTTGATCTTACCGCCGAGACCGTTATTGCCGAATGCCGTGAACTTGCCGGAGCCGTCGAGGTCGACGAGGATGGAAACCCCATCGGAGTACGAACCGTTGCCCTTGGCGGTCTCGGTCGCGTCGTTCACGTCATCATGGGAATCCTTGATGCCGTCGCGGTCCCAATCGTCCTCACGCGTGGTGAAGCCGGATTCGACGCGCCCGTACTCGAAACGGATCGCAGTGACGTGCTCGCCCTCAGCAAGCTCGAGGTCGGACACCTTAAGGTCCTCGGCCTCGGTGGTGGACACGTCGGCTTTCCAAAGCTTCCAGCCGGTGTAATCAATCTTGCGGCCGTCTTCGCCGAGGGTTTCGGAATTGGACTCGTCGGTGAGCCACGGGTTGCCGTGTCCGTCGGAAAGGGTCTGGTTGGCGCCAGATTCGTCGGAGTAATCGGATGGTGTCTGATCGGTCTTGTACCAGACGTTCATCTTGCCATCGAAGTCCTTGTACGCCTGCGGGGTCGTGATCGAATCGAGGGTGGCCTTACCGGTCATGACTCCGTAAAAGTCGTCCTCGACGGTGAACTCATCCGTCCAGGTGTTAGAGGTGGAGCGGAAATCGAGGGTGTAATCATAGCTTCCGTCATCTGACGTGCTGGTATCGGCGTTGTTCTCGCCGTCACCGTTAGCCTCCGTATACGGATGCGTGGGGTCTGCGATCTCCTGGCGCTTGTCGATCTCGCCCTTGATGGAGATCGGCTTGTCGTACATGACGGCGGTCTGGATCTCGCCGGTCTTCTCCACGGTGAAATCGATGGACTCCGCCACATCATAGGTATGCGGCGTGCGCTCTTCGGTGAGCGTGTACTTGCCGGGCGCGAGGGCATTGATCACATGGTCCTCCGTGGTGGAAGTCCACGAATCGATGACCTTGCCATCGGAATCGTTGAGCGTGAGCTTCGCGCCTTCGATTTCGGCCTCATTCGTGATATCGCGCTTGGAGACATGGAGCTTGGTGTAGTCGTCTGTGACATCGATCGTGTACTCGATCACGCCCTCGGTCATGCCGTCGGAATCGACTGTGAAGGCGAAAACGTTCGGGTTCTCGATGTAGCCGGCTGGAGCCTCGGTCTCGACCATGCGGTAGGAACCGGTGGTGAGGTGCTTCACGTCGAACTCACCCTTTACATCTGTGGTGCGCTCGGTGAACTTCTTGCCGTCTTTGAGGAGGACGGGCTCGCGCTTGACCGTGTCATTGGAGATAGATGCGTAGGCGATCTCGCCGCTCTTGACAGAAATCTTTCCCACCGCGACACCATCGACGGAGACGGTGTATTTGCCGGAGGCAAGGGCCTTGTCGGTGGTGTATGCCATGCGGGCGGCATCCCACGTCAGTTTCACGCTCGGCACCGAGTCACCGGTCTCGCTGAGTTCTGCGGAAGTTCCGAAGATATGATTCTTGATGGCGACGGTATAGGACTTACCCTTGTCTACGGAAATCGTGGCGTCGGAAAGCTTCACCTCATCGTCGCCCTTCTTAGCCACGACGGTGTAGTCACCAGCCTCGACAGCCGTGTCGCTTCCGACCTCGATCTCCTTGCCGTCCTTGTCCTTCAGGACAATCGAATATTCATTCGAATTGACCGTGACGGTGGAAGAGGAGACATTCTGCTTGACGGAGACCTCTTTGCCCTCATCGGCACGGATTGCGACGGAAGTTCCGGTCTGGAAGGTCTCCTGGTCATCGATGTTCCAAATGTCGAACTTGGCGTCGGCGAGGACATCATCGGTACCGAGAATGGTCTTGTTGACCTTTACCTTGGTCGGCTTGTCCTTCTGCTCTACGGAAGCGGTCACGAGATCGGTCTTGTCGTCCTTATAGGAAAGAGTGAACTCGACCGGGGTCGTATCGAGCACATGGCCCTTCGGAGCCTTGTTCTCGATGAAGGCATAGGTTGCGGAACCGGAACCGAGATAGAGTTTCTTGGTGGTGGCGGTTCCATCGTCACCGGTGGTCACATGGTCGACAATCTGTCCCTTGGACGCACGCACGGTGCCATCGGGGGAGA
>CAJJPN010000217.1:0-2850 GCA_905193635.1 Coriobacteriaceae bacterium | reverse complement strand
TGATTCTTTTCAAGGTCTTCTTGTCCTGTGTCTGCCAGTATAGATAGTCATCCCATGCATCGTCATCCCATAAGATACCCATATTCCCCTCCTAATCGATAAGATCGTGGGGGCTCAGTTTTGCCTCTCCGTTCTCAATTCTGTTCACCACGCTGTTCAAGTGCTCCATATTTGATTTGGAAAAAAAAGGATCGGCGGTCAATTCGAAGGGGATGCGCTGCTCGCGCACCACTGTTTTCAGAAAGATCGTGATTGCCGTCGACATACTGAGTCCGATTTCGTCGAGAGTCGTTTCCGCGTTCTTCTTTACGTCGTCGTCGATTCTTAAACTAATTTGTGCCATGTTTATTTCCCCTTTCTTTGATACTATTATATCATATTGTATATTATATTTCAAGCAGTTTGCTATACAATTGCTTTTGTACTTGCAAAAATATAGCCCGGGGTGCAGTGAGAGCACTCCGGGCTTTCGCTTTGCCTAATCGCCTCGTCTACATGATTTCCATGAGCATGCTTGCGGTCGGAATGATGAGCGGGGGAAGGATGAGGACGAGCACGGCGATCAGGAAGAACACCAGCGGGACAGCCATCTTCGTCGAGAGCTTGTTGATCTGCGCGGTCAGCGCATCGTAACGCGCCTTGCGTGCAAGCTTTGCCTGCGATTCGAGGACGCCTGAGATCGAGGTGCCCTTTCTGGTCGCCTCGATCAACGCCGCGCAGAAATATCCCATGAGCGGTGAATCGCATCGGCGGCGCATATGGTCCAGGGCATCTACGCGGGACACGCCGAGGTGCGAGATCTCCATATCGGTACGCGCGAACTCTTCTGCCAGCGGACCGAGCGCCTTGTTCTCGGCAAGCTGCCTGAATCCACGCTCCACGAGCACGCCGGCTGAGACGGAGATGGTGAGCAGTTCCAGTGCCGGCGGCAGATAGCGATCGATCTCTTCGCCGCGTTTCTTTCCCGCATGCGACAGCCAGACTCCGCAGACCGCCCATCCGCCGACGGCACCGATGATTCCGACCAGGTGTGCCATCGCGATTCCATATCCGCCCACGAGGGCGGCACCGGCGAGCATGATAGCGGTGAAGATTGTGATCCCGAGGGAGATGGCACGCCAGGCCGATGGGGGTATCTTTAACCCTGCCAGGTCGAGCTTGTTCTGCAGCTCTCGGGATTCCGACAGCTTGAGCGGGATGACCTTTTCGAACGCCTCTCCGGCGCGGTCGATTGCCTCGGCGATCTTCATGCGCAGCGTCGGTTTGGCGTGCAGCCCCTTACGGGCGGCGATGGACATCCTGGCACGCGCTAGCGGCTTGCGGAAGGGCTCGCCGGCGAGAACATATGTCATACCGCCGGCAGCACAGGCGAACAGGAGCACGAGGAGATATTGGATATTCATTTCGATTGGCTCCTATTCCACGTCGATGTCTGCCATTTTGTAGATGATGACGGAGCCCGTTGCCGCAAATAGCACTACGACGATCAGCACGGGAATGCCGAGCGGGTCCTGCGTATAGAAATCATATGCCTGCGGAATGCCGACCATGATGATTGCGAACAGGATGAGCAGCATCACGATAAGCGCCTTCATGGAAGCGATCACGGATGACGTCTCCGACTCGATATGCCGACGGAGCGACAACCGGGCGTCGATGGTGTCTCCGATGCGCTCGAGCGAGTCAGCCAGCGATCCGCCAACCTCCTTGTGCGAAGCCACGGCGGCCTGCAGGAGGACAAGGTCCTTGCTGCCGGTTCGTTTCGCCATGTCATCGAGCGCGGCGACGATATCGCCATCGATTTGCATCGCGCCGGCACAGGCCAGGAGCTCGGATTTCAGAGGGTCGTCTGAATTCTCCCCGACAGAGCGCAGGGCTCTTTCAATCGAGGATCCGGCACGCATGTTTTCCGCGACCATGGGAAGCGACCGCGCTAATTGCTCATCGAATCGTGCTTTACGGCTCTTTCCGCGGGAACGCACCCACAGCTCGGCAATCAGGGGTCCGATGAGGGCGAAACCGATTCCGATAAGTCCAAGGGCCATGAATCCGACGAGGGCACCCGCTCCCGCGAGCAAGACGAGGAGGAGAATCCATATCTTGCCGTCGACTTCAATACCGGCTTCCGCAAGACGTGGAAGGGTCGTGGAGACTTTTTTGTCCTTATCGTCTGACTCGCCGGTCCTAAGGGCAGTCGAATTCCTCACGCGACGTACATCGCCGGCAGCCGACAGCCCGCAGAACAGGGAATAGAGGCCAACGGTGATGGAAAGCAATAGGAAGAAAACGCTCAGCATCATGATGATGACGGCAGGTTCCATTACCAGACACCGCCTTCGAACCAACGGGGGTCGTACTCCGCGTCCGCGTCGAGGATCTTTTCCTTTAGACGCGCCGGCTGGTATCCAGTGGCGACATGCCTGCCGTTTTCCGGCGAGCCCTCCCAGTGGAACAGTTCGTTGCGGGTCACGTTACCGTCGGAAAAGCCCTCGACGGCCGTGATGGACTCGATACGGCGGTATCCGCCCCTCCAGCGCTTCACCTGCACGACGACATCGATCGCGGCACCGATTTGGCGGCGGATCGCCTCCATGGTCATGTTGCCCTGGCTCTTCAGGATCATGTTCTCGATACGCGTGAATGCACCGGCGCAGTCGTTCGCATGGATCGTCGTAAGCGATCCGTCGTGACCCGTCTGCATGGCCTGAAGCATCTCGTAAGTCTCATCGTCACGGCACTCGCCGACGACAATACGGTCGGGACGCTCACGGAGTGCGCCGACCAGGAGCTCATGCATCGTAAACTCGCCCTTGCCCTCTGAGTTCGGTGGGCAGGCGACGCGGGGGATCA
>CAJJPN010000216.1:0-2873 GCA_905193635.1 Coriobacteriaceae bacterium | reverse complement strand
GCAACATCGGTCTGTTTATCTACGGCATGCTCAACAAGCTGCTCGTTCCCACCGGCCTGCACCACCTCATCTACACCCCGTTCCAGTTCTCCGATGTGGGCGGCACCCTTACGCTGGGTGATCAGGTTATCGCCGGCGCCTATCCCATCCGTGTTGCCGAGATGGCAATGACGGGCCAGCCCTTCTCCGATAGCACCTACTTCAACAGCTACACCTTCAACAACCTGTGGCCCTACATTGGTATCGGTCTCGCCTTTATCTTCACCGCTTACAAGGGGAACAAGGATAAGACCAAGGCCGTTATCATCCCGCTGATCATCACCGCCGTGCTCTCCTGCGTGACCGAGCCCATGGACTTCCTCTTTGTCTTTGCCGCTCCCGTGCTCTTTGTCGTTCACTCGGTTCTTTCCGGCATCTTCTTGGTTCTGCTCAAGGTCCTCTCCGTGCCCGCTTCGACTGCAGGCGGCATCATCAACATCGTGGTCTCCAACCTGGTCCTCGGTGTCGACAAGACCAACTGGCCGGTCATGCTGGTGCTCGGAGTCGTCAACGCCGCTCTGTACTTCTTCCTCTTCACCTTCCTTATTAAGAAGCTCAACCTCCACACGCCTGGTCGCGAGGAAGAGTCCGAGCTTGCTGAGTCCGTTGCCGAGGGCGAGGCCGCCGCGTCTGTCGCGGTGAAGCAGGGCGCTGTTGCCGCGGCCCCCGCAGAGGGCGTCGATGCAGGTATTGCCGACCTGGTCGCAGGTCTTGGTGGCAAGGACAACATCGAGGAGCTCGAGAACTGCTTTACGCGTCTCCGCGTGAACGTTAAGAACCCGGACCTCATCAATGAGGACCTCATCAACCACGTGCCCAACAGCGGTATCAACCGCAACGGCAACAATATCCAGATCATCTTTGGCATGAAGGTCGCCGAGATGCGCGACAAGGTCGAAAACGCAATTGAGAAGGAGCAGTAAACAATGATCATTACTCTGTGTGGTGGCGGATCCACCTTTACCCCCGGCATCGTCAAGTCCATCGCTCTGCGCAAGGACGAGCTCGACGTTGACGAGATTCGTCTGTACGACATCAACGAGGAGCGCCAGCGCAAGATCGGCGTGCTCGTGGACTGGATTCTGCACGAGGACCTTGGCCTGGACATCAAGCTCACGGTGACCACCGACAAAAAGACGGCTTTTACCGACGCGAGCTTCGTGTTTGCCCAGATGCGCGTGGGCGGCTACGCCATGCGCGAGCAGGACGAGAAGATTCCGCTGCGTCACGGCTGCGTGGGTCAGGAGACCTGCGGTTGCGGCGGCCTTGCCTACGGCATGCGCACCATCTTCCCCATGGTCGAGCTGATCGATGATGTTGAGAAGTACGCCAAGAAGGACTACTGGATTCTCAACTACTCCAACCCCGCTGCCATCGTCTCCGAGGGCTGCCGCGTGCTGCGTCCCAACGCTCGCATCATCAACATCTGCGACATGCCGATCGCGATCATCGACGTGGTTTGCGCCGCGCTCGATATCGACAAGAAGGATGTCGAGTACGATTACTTTGGCCTCAACCACTTTGGTTGGTTCACCTCGATCCGCCACAAGGGCGAGGAGGTGCTCCCGCAGCTGCGCGAGTACATCAAGGAGCACGAGATTCTGCTGCCCGATTCGTACCTCAAGGGCATGGGCTCGCTGATGTCCAAGAAGCCCGAGGAGGCCACCGACGAGCATCCCGAGCAGAACCGCCACACCAAGGGCAGCTGGTACTACGTCTGGAAGGGCGAGTACGAGATTATGGAGTGCTTCCCGGAGTACCTGCCCAACACGTACCTGAACTACTACCTGCAGCAGAAGGAGTTCGTCGAGCATTCCAACCCCGAGCGCACTCGTGCAAACGAGGTTGAGGAGACGCGCGAGAAGAACCTCTTTGACGGCATCGACCATTACGAGAAGACGGGCGAGATCGACGAGAGCACGTTCTATGCGGGCAGCCACGGCGACTGGATTGCCGACCTGGCCATCGCTCTGAAGAACGATACCAAGCAGCGCTTCCTGGTCATTTGCGAGAACAAGGGCGCTATCCCCAACATGCCCTACGACGCCATGGTCGAGCTGCCTGCCTACATTGGCAAGAACGGCCCCGAGGTCATCAGCCGCGACAACATCCCGCTGTTCCAGCAGGGCCTTATGATGCAGCAGCTGAACTCCGAGAAGCTCGTGGTCGAGGCCACGATCGAGGGTTCGTACGAGAAGGCACTCAAGGCCTTTACGCTCAACAAGACCGTGCCTTCGATGAAGGTCGCCAAGGAGGTTCTCGACGACATGATCGAGGCCAACAAGGACTTCTGGCCCGAGCTTAAGTAATGACAGAAGGTCGCCGGCGCAAAAAGCCGCTGACTATATAACTTGAGCAATGCCCCGTCCACGTGATTGCGTGGGCGGGGCATTGTCATTTGGTAACGCGTTTTATCAAATATGGCATTTATCTGCGGTAAAGGTGTTTAGCACCGCTGAGGGCCGCGTTTTATACCGCCTGCCGAACCGCGTGGAGACCTAACAACTTTTTAGGTCAGTGTGTTGCATGTAGCAACTTCGCCCGGCCTCGCCTCCGGGCTGCCATGTGAGAGGGGATCTTATGGCTCGACTGCATGTAATGGAACGCAGCCACGCCCAGGCCGTCATGGACGACCTGCACGATGCACTCGGACGCCGCTTGGCGGTGAGTTCGCTCGCCCCGTGTCCCGTTGAGTTTACGGCAGCGCTCGTCAACCTGTGCTCCACTCAGAGCTGCGGCAAGTGCACACCCTGCCGCGTGGGCCTGAGCGCGCTGAGCGATCTGCTCGCCGATGTGCTCGAGGGCCGCGCCGACGAGTCCACGCTCAACTTGAT
>CAJJPN010000215.1:0-2875 GCA_905193635.1 Coriobacteriaceae bacterium | reverse complement strand
CAGCGTTCAATACGCGGATGACGAAATTTGGACTTTCAGCGTCGGCTCGCTGAGCTGGAAAGGCCATGACTTCCTCGACAGGATTCAGGACGATTCGAGGTGGGGCAAGATTAAGAAGGCGGCCAGGGACAGGGGGCAACCTCTCGTTGCAAAGACCGTTAGGACGATTTCTTTCGCATTCATTACGGCGACGGCTGAAGGTGCTACGAACTCGTCTCTCAAACAATACGGCTTGCAATAGGCTCAGCTCTTGCCCTTGCGCAAGAAGTGGCATGTTAGAGGTTTCTCAAGTCCTTTGAACAATCGCGTAGCACAAGCATTCGGGGCTCCGGAGTATCATCTTCGGAGCCCCTTTGTTTTTCCGAGTTTGGCTCGTTCGGATATCGCGTGTTAGGAGCTAACTTTGTCTAATGAACAGCAGGGCGGTGTTTGCTCAGAGTCAAGCGAATAAAGCTTGCCGATACCGCCGCCGGCTCTGGCGCCATCGTAAAGCTTCCTCCTAGCACTTCGGACGCCATCTGTGCCGCGTGCGCCACGCACCTCAAAGGCCTTGCACAGATCCAGGACTCCGTGCGCGCCATGACCGAGCAATTCACCAAGAACCTCGAAGGCCTCTTTAGCTTTGCCGACCAGCTTAGCTTGCAACTGAGCTCCTGGTTCGGTGTTCTTGACGAGTTACGAGAGTCCATCTGCTCGAACCTAGCCTCCTTGATGAAGCAGTTAGCGGAGATAGGCGCTTCGCTCGACTGAGAGGCCATCCTCGAGGATTCGAGGCGTTGGGGCTCGTATGGCTGGGCAATCACGAACAACCAGTTCACCTACAACTCCCCGCCGCACTGCCCCTCGACGCTGGGGGAAGCCGATGCCGTCTACCTCTCATTCCTCGATGTTGACGCCCTTATTGCTGGCCTTGAGAGCAGTGTTACCAAGAAAGTTGACTTTCTCGAGGCCGTCGCGCTCTTCCGCGAGAGGCACTATAAGCCCTGTGCCATGATGCTTTGCTCGCTTATTGACCGAGAGCTGTTTCGCGTATGCTGTGGGCCTAGGCGAGATGAGAGGGACAATCATAAACAAAGGTCTTGGTCTCGCGAGATGAAAAACTGAACCGTTCGCTTTCGGATGGAAGTAACGGTGAGCTCCCCGCAATGGCCATTTCGTTAATCGACTTTGCCAACATATGCGATGCCGTGGACTACTTCTTTAGGTCGGGAGATGACTTCAACCGCGAGCGAGAGGGCGAGCTTAACCGAAACTTCCTCCAGCACGGTATGATGTACAAGCCGGTCCGACGCAAGACTTGCATCAAGCTCTTCGTGCTGCTGGATGCCGTGAGCTCGTCGTTTCCCGACGCGTTGGGATATGTCTCTGGCTTGGCCAAGAGTTAGACTGTCATTTTCATAAGACTTGGACGCCTCGACTCGCTTACCTATGAGTATCCACCAAGCTCACCGGAGCAATGACGTTTGATACAAGCGGCGCTACTAATTAGCAGCGTCGCTTGTTTTGTTTCCATGCCCGTAGACGGGTTTCGCCAAGTTGGCCACCGAACGCATTCTGACCGACGTGCTCGTGTCCCTCTTTGGGCATAGTCATCAACTGCGACCTTGGCAACGGACCGCACGACCCGGGGATCCCTAAGAGCTACTTCCTGAGCGATCGAATCGGCAAGCATCCGGAGAAGCCGATTAACAAGCGTTCCGCCGCCAACTTATCTCGGCTCCTAGAACTTGAAAAAAGACCCGCCAGTGTGCATGATAAGCAGAGGCCGGGCAGGTTTACTGACTGCACCTTAACATGTCCCTTCGACTTTGTCTCTGAAATTCTAGAACTTGTGGAGGACGTGGCGCTCGCATTCGTAATTTTATCCTTCCTTTCACCGACTGACAAAACGATTTACACCTAATTGTGGACATCGCTTACGCGATTTCTCTTTGCTCCTGCATTGATCTCGCTAAACTAATAGCTGCTGCTACCAGGGCATTTTCTGGTGCACATTCTATTGGCTCCTGCGAAGATCGGAGCGGGTATGTTTGCTGCCGAGTCCTACACCAGCCGTCATTACATTGCGATTGTTGCCATGGCCTGCCTATGCGTTTTGCTGGGCGGGCCTTCTTATGCCGCGGTCGCGGAGAGCCTCATCATCGCGGGCGCGACGTACTGCGAGCCGGGCGTATCGGGCCCCGGCTGGGCCTGGACCGATGCCGACCACCTTGAGCTTAACGGCTACGCGGGCTAGGCCATCGGCGCCGAAGGCGACCTGGTGCTGACGCTTGCCGGGCAAAACTCCGTGACGGAGTCGCATGCGCCCGATGCGGACATCACGCTGTGCGGCATGGAGGTGTGGGGCAACCTGACGCTTCGCGGTACCGGGACCCTGACGGCGACGGGCTCGCAGTGCGGGATCCACGTTTCGCGGGCGCTCGTGGTGGACGGATGCACCGTCGATGTCCGGGCAGACGGGGCCGATATCACGGACGAGGCGGTCGCCGGCGTGATCGCTGGCGACATGGCCGTGCGCGGCGGCGGGCGCGTCGTTGCCGCCGGCGCAGGGACCGGAGCGGGCGTGCGCGCCTATGGCGTGTATCTGCAGGATGCGGGCCTTGGCGCTGGCGCGGCCGGCTGTCGGCTTTCCGTCGACGAATCGCGGCTTGCTGCGGCCGGTGCCGACGGCAGCGTT
This sequence comes from Coriobacteriaceae bacterium, assembly GCA_905193635.1. Classification (GTDB taxonomy): domain Bacteria; phylum Actinomycetota; class Coriobacteriia; order Coriobacteriales; family Coriobacteriaceae; genus Collinsella. Next base: position 198 of record CAJJPN010000215.1, on the reverse strand, counting down.
GCTTGCCTGGGCGGGTCGCTTGTGTCCGCGCGGTTTGTGACGCCTGCCGGTGGGGCTTTTGGTGCTGGTGGCGTAGTGGATGCCGGCGGGGCTGCGGCATTGCATGTGGTGATTGAGCCCGATGTCGCCACGCCTCCGGCGGGGGAGACCGACGGGCGCGACGTGCCAGGTGGCGGGGCTGGTGAAACTGCTGGTGGT
>CAJJPN010000214.1:0-2887 GCA_905193635.1 Coriobacteriaceae bacterium | reverse complement strand
ACCCGCCATAAACGGGGAGTCCTCGACCATGTTGGCAAAGCAGACAAACTTGGAGGCGCCAACGGAATCCTCGTCTGCCGTAAGCTTAGCGGCATCGATGATGGTCTGAGCCGCCATGAGCACGGCGTCCATGTTGATGCCGGCACGCAGACTGGCGACGTTGACGCTGGAGCAGACGCGGCTGGTGGTGGCGAGCGCCTGGGGGATGGACTGGATGACGCGGCGGTCGGCGTCGCCGATGCCCTTCTGGACGAGTGCGGAGAAGCCGCCCAGGTAATCGATGCCGAGCGTCTCGGCCGCGCGGTCGAGGGCATGCGCGATGGGGGTGAGGTCCTCATCCTTGCAGCACGCGGCAATCTGCGCCACCGGGGTGACGGAAACGCGCTTGTTGACGATGGGGATACCGTACTCGCGCTCGAGGTTCTCGGCGGTCTCGACCAGGTGCTCAGCCGTGTGCGTCACGTGGTCGTAGATCTTCGTGCACATGCGGTCGAGGTTCTCGTCACCGCAACCCATGAGCGAAACACCCATGGTGATGGTCCTGATGTCGAGGTTCTGCTCCTCAACCATGCCGCGGGTTTCCGCGATTTCTGCGGGCGTGATCGCCATCCTTGCGCTCCTATCTGCCAAAACGAGCATAGTCTTATCTATTCCAACGTGCCGCACGTGCCAAGTGGCGCGTGCGGCACGTTTTGGTGCTCGGTTGTTTCCGTTGTGTTACTGCCCAAAGACCTCTTCGGCGATACGAGCGCTTTCGGCGGCGTCCTTGGCGTAGTAGTCCGCACCGATCTGCTTGGCGTATTCGGGGGTGAGCACGGCGCCGCCCACGATGATCTTGACGCCCGGCACCTCGGCATGAAGCAGCTTGATGGTCTCCTCCATGGCGACGACCGTGGTAGTCATAAGCGCCGAGAGGCCGACGAGTTTGATATCGCGCTCCTTGACGGTCTTGAGTACCTCCTGCGGGTCGACGTCGCGGCCTAGGTCAAAGACGGTATAGCCGTAGTTGTCGAGCAGCATTTTGACGATGTTCTTGCCAATATCGTGGATGTCGCCCTTGACGGTGGCCACGCAGATCTTGCCCTTGTCGGCGATCTCGCCGGCGGGCATCAGGCGCTTGATGGTGTCGAAGCCCACGCGCGCGGCCTCGGCCGAGGCCATAAGCTGCGGCAAGAAGAACTTGCCCTGGTCAAAGAGGACGCCGACCTCGTCGAGGGCGGGGATAAAGTGATTGTTGATGAGGTCCATGGCGTCGTGGTCTGCCAGCAGACGCTCGGTCTCGGCAGCGATCTCTCCCTTGCGGCCCGAGACGACCATGTGGCGGATGGGGTCGTCGTTGCCGTCGGTGCCGGCGGTGCCAGCAGCGGGCGCGGCATCACTCGATGCGGCCTGAGCTGCTGCCGGGTTGGCGGCGATCTTGTACGGATCGGTCCAGCCGGCGTAGCGCTCGATGTATCCGGTCGAGCCCTCGTCCTCAACGCTCAGGACGCGATAGCTGTAGACGGTATCCATAAAGCGCTTGGAACCTGGGTTCATGATGGGGGCGTCCAGGCCCGCGCCAAAGGCGGCGGCCAAAAAGACCGAGCCCAGCAGCGGGCGGGCAGGCAGGCCAAAGCTGATGTTCGACACGCCGAGCGCGCATTTGACGCCCAGGCGCTCCTTGCACAGGGACATGGCGCGCAGGATCTGCTCGGCCTGGCGTTGATTGGTCGAGGCGGTCATGACCAGGCAGTCGATGAGGATGCGGTCCGGTCCGATGCCGTAGCGGGCAGCCTCGGCCACGATGCGCTCGGCGATGGCGAAGCGGGCCTCGGCAGTATCGGGGATGCCGCCTTCGTCGAGCGTAAGGCCGACAACGTTGGTGCCGTAGTGGGCGACCAGCGGAAAGATCTCATCCATGATCTGCTGCTTGCCATTGACCGAGTTGATGATGGGCTTGCCGGCGTAGCGGCGCACGGCGGCCTCGACGGCCGCGGGGTCGGTGGAGTCGATCTGCAGCGGCAACAGCGTGGAGCCCTGGAGCTGCTCGGTCGCCTGTTGGATGATCTTGACCTCGTCGATCTCGGGCAGGCCTACGTTGACGTCCAGGATGTCGGCGCCCTGTTCCTGCTGGCTGATGCCCTGGCTCACGACGTAGTCTAGGTCGCCGTCGCGCAGGGCCTGTTGCAGGCGCTTTTTGCCGGTGGGATTGATGCGCTCGCCGATGACGGCGATCTTGTGGCCGTCACAGGGAAGGTCCACGACCGTCTGGGCGCTCGTGACCGACATACTGGGCTTGCGGTGACGTGGGCTGGGCGTGTGGTTGTCGATGAGGGTGCGAAGTGCCGCCATGTGCGTGGGCGTGGTGCCACAGCAGCCACCCACGACGCTCACGCCGTCCTCAATCATGCCGGCGACGGCCTCGGCGTATTCGGGTGCCTGGATGTCAAAGACGGTATTGCCGTCATCGTCCACGCGGGGCAGTCCCGCATTGGCCTGCACCATAACGGGCTTGTCGGTAACGGTGAGCATGCGTGCGGCGAGCCCTCGGAGCTCGGCCGGTCCCTGGCTGCAGTTGATGCCTAAAACGTCGGCGCCGATGGCGTCGAGCGTGACGGCGGCCACCTCGGGACTCGTACCCAGGAACGTGCGACCGTCTTCCTCAAAGGTCATGGTGGCAAAGACGGGCAGGTCAGAATTCTCGCGGCAGGCGAGGACTGCCGCCTTGATCTCGGCAAGATCGGTCATGGTCTCGATAATAAAGAGGTCGACGCCCGCAGCGACGCCGGCGCGCACCTCCTCGGCAAAAAGGTCGTAGGCCTCGTCAAAGCTGAGGGTGCCCAGGGGGCGCAGCAGGGCGCCGATGGGGCCGATGTCGCCGGCGACGTAGCGGGCGCCGGCCGCGCGG
>CAJJPN010000213.1:0-2909 GCA_905193635.1 Coriobacteriaceae bacterium | reverse complement strand
CAAAGGAAAGCACTTAATGTGCTTTCCGTCTTGCGCAGGACTGTAGAGCAGGAAAGTTCATATGCGCCGCCCGGCTCCCGCGGCTCCCGAGGGGTATCTCCCATGCAAAAACTTTTGTTGGGTAAAGTCCGAGGTCAGTGGCGTTTTATAACGAGAAATTCAAAAAAGTTGAAAATCCATTACAAATTTGCGTTGACTTTAGGTAACTAAAGTTTCATACTCCTTTTCAACCACTGGGGGATGTGAACACGCACGGATCGTTCACATCATGATTGAAGAGGATTTCTTAGACATGTTCACGCATCAGCTAAACATTATCAGCGTAGTAATTATCTGATGCGGGTTAGCACATACAGCTAGCCCGTACGATAACGGGCGGCTGATGAAGATGAGGGCCGTCGAGCGCAACCGACGGCCCTCATTTTTTATGTCTAGGAAGTTCTTTTTAGAGGAGGAAATGTAATGAACGGAGTTTTGCTCATGGTTGTGGCCGCGGCGGTGCTCGCCTGTGGCTATCTGGGCTACGGCCGCTGGCTGGCCAACAAGTGGGGCGTTGACAAAGAGGCCCTCACGCCGGCCAAGCGCATGAAGGACGGCAAGAGCTTCTCGCCCGTCTCCGCCTTTACCGCGTTCTCGCACCAGTTCAGCTCGATCTGCGGTGCTGGCCCTGTCACGGGTACGATCGTCGCCATGGCCTTTGGCTGGCTGCCCGTCGTGCTCTGGGTCCTCGTCGGCGGCATCTTCTTTGGCGCCGTCCACGACTTTGGTGCTCTGTACGCTTCGATGAAGAACAACGGCAAGTCCCTGGCCCAGCTCATCGAGAAATACATCGGCAAGACCGGCCGTCGCCTGTTCCTGCTGTTCTGCTGGCTGTTCTGCATCATCGTCATCGCCGCTTTCACCGACATGGTCTGCAAGACGTTCATGTTCACCTCGGTCGTTGACGCTTCTGGCGCTGCCACCGGTGCTATCGACTTCACCAAGTCCTATGCCGCCGGCTGCGCTGGTACCATCTCCATCCTGTTCACCTTCGTCGCTATCGCCTTTGGTTGGGCCCAGAAGAAGTTCAACCTCACCGGCGCTGCCGAGTTTGTCACTGGCGTGGTGCTCATGGTTCTCATGTTTGCCGTCGGCATGCAGTTCCCGGTCTACCTGGACAAGTTCCAGTGGTTCGCCGTTGTCATGGTCTACCTGGTCTTTGCTGGCGCCATGCCCATCCAGATGCTCAAGACCCCTCGCGACTACCTCACTTCCATCATGATGATCGTCATGATCGCCTGCGCTGTCCTCGGTATCGTCGTCCTGGGTGTTAACGGCCAGGCCACCATCACCGCTCCGGCCTTTACCGGCTTCTCCAGCGCTTCTGGCATGATGTTCCCGGTCCTGTTTGTTTCCGTTGCCTGCGGTGCCCTCTCCGGCTTCCACAGCCTCGTTTCTTCTGGTACCTCCTCCAAGCAGGTCGAGAAGGAGCAGGACGCCGTCAAGGTCGGTTATGGCGCCATGATCGTCGAGTCCTTCGTCGGCATCCTTGCCATCATCGTCGCCGGCATCATGTTCTCCGATATGAACACCGCCGGCACTGGTGCCCTCAACGCCGGCGTCGCTTCCACCCCGTTCCAGATCTTCGCCGCTGGTATCTCCCGCGGTATGCAGGCCTTCGGTGTTGACGGCACGCTCGCTACCGTCTTCATGACCATGAACGTCTCCGCTCTGGCCCTGACCTCGCTCGATGCCGTCGCCCGCATCGCCCGCACCTCGTTCTCCGAGTTCTTTGCCCAGACCAACGACGCCCTGGCCATCGAGTCCAAGGCCGGCTACATGAAGGTTCTCGGCAACCCCTGGTTCGCCACGGTCGTCACCCTGCTTCCCGGTCTCGCCCTCGCCTTTGGCGGCTATGCCAACATCTGGCCGCTCTTTGGTGCTTCCAACCAGCTGCTCGGCGGCATGACCATGATCACCCTCGCCGTGTTCTGCAAGTGCACCGGCCGCAAGGGCTGGATGCTCTACGTGCCCGTCGCCTTCCTGCTCTGCTGCACCTTCACCTCGCTGGTCCAGAGCGCCATGGGCTGCATGACCGCTGTCCAGGCTTACGGCTTCTTCGGCACCATCCCGGCTACCGCCACCACGGCCGCCGTCTCCGTCGCCGCCACCAAGGGCCTGCAGCTCGTTTTCGCCGTCCTGCTGATGGTCCTGGGCCTCATCGTTGCCGTCAACTGTCTCAAGGAGTTCTTCGGCAAGGAGGCCGGCTCCATGCCCGACGAGGAGCCCGAGTGGTCCGAGATGGGCAAGGCCGAGTACGGTCGCGCCGCTGCCGCTGAAGCTCCTGCCGACGCCGAGGCCGCCAAGGCCTAGTCGGTCGGACGGGTTGAATCTCCCGTCTATTTGACTCGGAAAGACCGGGTCCGCAATCAAGCGGACCCGGTCTTTTTTCTTGTGATAACAGGTGGTGCAAGGGCGTTCTCGCAGATGTTTTGCGTGGATAGGCTCGTGCGTTGTACCATATGGACGTATATGTGTGCATATGAAAGGGGCCCCGTGGCCAAGACGGTATATTCCGATAATCAAAACAATGTCGATGCTCTGGCTGAGCGTCTGAGCAGCCAGACGTCGCTTTCTGCCGAGCGCGCCAAGCTGGTTGCCTACGACCTGCTCTGCCGCAAGGCGCTCAAGATTAAGTCGAGCGCGCTGGCGCAGATTTTCCGCTCCGTCGATAAGGAATGCGATACCAAGGCGATGCGCGATGAGCTTATCGCGGCAAATATCGTGACCAAGATCGAGGGCAGCGGCATTAACGGGCGCCCGGCGTTCTATACCATCAATGTCGAGATCCGCGATGCCCAGGAGCAGCCTGCCGAGTCCGTCGAAGATTTTGTCGTCGAGGATTCCGCTGACGTGCCTGCTGTGGAAGA
>CAJJPN010000212.1:0-2961 GCA_905193635.1 Coriobacteriaceae bacterium | reverse complement strand
GGTCTTGTCGGGGTCGATGCCGCAGGCAAGGTAGTCCATGACCATGTTGTACACGTTGTCCTGGATGTGCTCGGTCGTATCGCGGTCAGTGATGACTTGGTAGTCGGCGATGAGCACGTTGGTCTTGGCGCCCATGTTCTGCAGCTCAACACGGCCCTTGAGGGTGCCGAAGTAGTGACCCAGGTGCAGACGGCCGGTGGGGCGGTCGCCGGTGAGCATGGTGAACTTCTCGGGCGTTTTGGCCAGGCCCTCGCGAATGGCGTTGCTCTTTTGCAGCGCGACTTCGTAGCTGTTCTCGTTTGGCATGATTGCTCCTAACGTATGTTCATGGGTCAAGATGATAACGCGTTTATTGGAGGGTCGGGGCGTAAGTACGCGAGGGGCGGGAGAGCGGCGGCATGTGCGATGGGCGCGGCGTGGCTGCGCGTTTGGCCGGCGGCGCCTGGGCGCATCCTCGGCAGCTTACCCTAGCGCCTGTGGTGGCGCTCCTCCCTGCGTTCTTCTGCCGCCTGCTCCTCCTGCTTAAAGGCGGGATCGTCGGGGGTGACGAGCTCGTCCTCGTGCGTGCGCTTGTTGTAATGGTGGCGCAGCACGGGCTCAAACAGGTGCAGGTGCTTGGCAAAGGCCGCCGAGCCAATGGCGAGCACGGTAAAGATGAGCACGCGCATGGGCACCTCGACCTGGTTAATCGCGGCGGCGCCGGCCGAAAGCATGATGCACCAGGCGTAGATGAGGAGCACTGCCTGCTTTTGGTTGTAGCCCTCTTGGATCAGGCGGTGGTGGATGTGGCCCTTGTCGGCCTGCCCGATGCTAATGTGGGCGCGCTTGCGGCGCACGATGGCGCTAAACGTGTCGATGATGGGCACGCCGGCAACGATGAGCGGGATGATAAGCGAGGTGAGCGCGGCGGTGCGGCTCACGTTGAGCAGCGAGATGGAGCCCAGTGCAAAGCCCAGAAGCAACGACCCCGAGTCGCCCAAGAAGATGCTTGCGGGGTTGAAGTTGTAGCGCAAAAAGGCCAGGCAAGCGCCAAAGAGCGCAATGGAGAGCGCGGCGGCGTCGATGCGGCCCGAGAGAACGGCCATCGAAAACATGGTGAACGACGCGATGCCGCAGATGCCCGTGGCCAAGCCGTCGAGGCCGTCGATGAGGTTAATGATGTTGGTGAATGCCACCAGATAGATCACGGTGATGGGGTAGGCGAGCCATCCGAGCATGATCTCGCCGGGGGCAAACGGGTTGACGATGACGCCGATCCGCAGGCCGCCGATACAGGCGATAAGCGCGGCGAGGACCTGTCCGGCTAGCTTTTGCTTGGGCTTGAGCTGGAAGACGTCGTCGATAGCGCCGGTCGCAAAGATGACGGTAAAAGAAAGCGCAAGTATGGGGTAGCTGATGTGCAGAAGGGGGTGGGGCACCAAAACGGGCGGCCAACCCAGGTACCAGGTGCCTAGGATTTGCACAATACAGGCAACGACCAGGCCCAAAAACACCGCCGTTCCGCCCAAACGCGGGATGGGCTTGGTGTTGATGCGGCGCTTAGAAGGATAGTCGACGGCGTCGAGCTTAATTGCCAAGCGCTTGACCAGGGGCACCGTGAGGAAGGTCGTGATAAAGGCCGCCGCTGCCACGCATAGATACGGTATGTAGCTCGGGGATGAAGCCATGAATCTAAAAACCGCCAAGCGTCGAAGGAAAAGGTCAAAGGTTGCTAAGCGCAAAGGGCATAGCCGAACCATGATACTCGACCAAGGGGGGTGCATGGAATTGCACGCAGCGATAATCACGCGCTTACCAGATATTGGGATGTTGTCGATGGATTGTTGGGATACCGGCGGGGATCCATATGGGCTGTAATGGTGGTTTTCGGCAAATAAAAACCACCCCCCACGTTACGAAAATGAACCCACCTAAAACAGGTGGGTGCCCTCATCGACTGTTCCAGCGTCCTTAACAACGAAGGATACCTGTACTAGGTACGACTGTGTGGGCTCCCTAAATAAACGCGACGGTTCACCCAGTTGCTCCGCGGGGGGCGGAATACCTACATCATAAAGCGGCACTTTGTCGATTCCAGTCTTGACATTATAAAAAACGTGTCGGACGATTACGGCGCCTTGGGCTCGAGCCGTCTGTGCGGTTGGTCCCTTTACGTTTGAGCTGCTGAATCATTGTTTTGGAGCATGTTTTTATGCCGACGTCGTTGACCGAACTTTTTTCGCCCGCCTGCCATTTGTGTCCGCGCCGTTGCGGTGCGGCGCGCGACGAGGGCGCGCGTGGCGTGTGCGGCGCCGACAACACGCTTAAGGTCGCCCGCGCGGCGCTCCATATGTGGGAGGAGCCGCCCATTTCGGGCGAGGCCGGCTCGGGTACGATTTTCTTTAGCGGCTGTTCGCTCAAATGTATCTACTGCCAAAACCACGAGATCTCGACGGGCAATTTTGGCCTTGAGATTTCGCCTGAGCGCCTGGTCGAGATTATGCTGGAACTGCAGGACCAGGGTGCCAACAACATCAATTTGGTGACTGCGACGCACTATGCGCACCTGTTGCCTGCCGCGATTGCCGCGGCACGGACGCGCGGGCTGGTCATCCCGATCGTCTACAACACGAGTGGTTACGAGCGCGCGAGTGCCGTGGCGGCGCTGGGCGACCTGGTCGACGTGTGGCTTACGGATTTTAAATATGCCGATGCCGGGCTTGCGCAGTCGCTTTCTCATATTAAGGACTACCCGCGCGTGGCCGTGTCGGGTCTGGCCCAGATGGCGCGCGAGATCGATCGCCGCGGGGGAGAGCTGGTGGATGAGGGCGGGCTCATGAAGCGCGGCATCATCGTGCGCCACCTGGTGCTGCCGGGGCATGCGGATGACTCGTGCCGCGTGTTAGACCTGGTGTGGCAGACGGTGGGCGACGTGCCGATCTCGGTCATGAACCAGTACACGCCCAATGCGCTCATGCGCGA
>CAJJPN010000211.1:0-3004 GCA_905193635.1 Coriobacteriaceae bacterium | reverse complement strand
TTTGTTAGACAGGCGCAATTACCAGTGCAGCTCGCTGCTCCATTTAGGCATCGGGAACGTCTCCGATCACCGGCAATACCTCAATAACCTGCATCAACGTGAACAACATCCCAAAACAACCCCCTTTAGCACGTCAAATGAACGATATGTTGTCCAACGCAACCCAAATCAGTTTCGCTATCAGCTTGTGCTAGGATACCTAACGTTACATGAGTTCAACTGTGCTCGCGGCTCCAGCAAGTTGCAAAGCGCAGGGTCGATCAGCATCCGGCCGTAACGGCGGTGCCAGAAACACCACGAGCTCCAATAAAGAGGCCTTGCGACTTTAATTATTTGCTTTGCGTTAATTCCAAGATGCAAATAATTATTAGTAGGCATGCTAAAACGTAGCAGTCCTTCAGCTGTTTGCGTGCGGTCCATTTTTGAATTTGCTTGACTGGGTCGCACGCAGCCAGCTGAGGTTGTTGGTGTATTTGCGATACGCAACAACCTCAGCGCTGCTTCTATACATACCGTTCACGGTGGGGCAGAGCCACGTGCTTGTCTGACTGGGCTCAGGGTTTGAATATGGAGCGCCTTCGCGCACAGACGCCCTGGCGAAGCCATACCCAAACCCCGTGAGCCACACGTAAGACAGCAAGGGGGTGGTGCTCGTGTGGTATGTTATCCAGGTCATTAACGGTCGCGAAGACGTAATGCGCGAGCGCATCGAGCTCATGGTGCCGGCTGGCGTTATGCAGGAGCTCTTTTATCCCCAATATCAAACCGAGATCAAGGTTCACGGCGAATGGGTCAATACGACCAAGCCGCTCTTTCCCGGTTATCTTATCTGCGATACGGCAGATCCCCGCACCGTGCAACAGTATCTGCTACGCATGGACGACTTTGCCCGGGTGTTATCCCAGGACGGTCAGTTTGTGCCGCTGGCAAAAGAAGAGGTTCAGCTCATTGGTGGCTTTACGCATAGGGGAGACCGCGTAGTGCCCATGAGTGAGGCCCTAAAAGACGGCGACAAGGTCGTAGTGACGGCAGGTCCGCTGCTGGGCCACGAAGGCCTTATCAAAACCATTAACAGACGCAAGAGCACTGCGTATTTGGAGCTCGACCTGTGCGGCCGACGCGTAACAACCCGTGTTGGCCTCGCTGTGCTTTCGGCCGAGCAGCGCGTAATGCGAAACCTTAAAAAGGCGATTGCCTAACTGCGGGCGGCTGCTTAAAGGAGCAAAGAGGATCCCCGGGCCGGGGATAACGGGATCAACAGGGAAGAGAAGAAGAGTTTTGAACACCGAATCCAAGAGCGCAAAGCAAAAGGGGAAGTTGAGCGCCTTCGAGCCGTATGCGTTGATGGCATATGACATTGCGGCAACTTTTATTGCTGTGTTTGTTGCATCGTGGGGAACGCAGCATTGGGCGACGATCAGCGGAGCAGCCGGCGCATGCCCGGCTATTCTTGTGCTCGCGCTTGTTAACGTTGCTGTCTTTTGGTTCTTTCATATGTATAGCAGCTTGTGGCGCTATGCGAGCATTTCCGAGGCTGGACGTATTGTTGCTGCTGTAACGGTAGGCTCAGTCATTGGCGACGTTATCTTCAACCTGTTATTTGGCAAGGGCATGACCCTTCGTGAGGACGTCATGGCATGGGCTGTCATCCTCATCATTTGCGGAGGCGGACGCTTTGCTATTCGTGCAATTTATGGTAGCCAGGCATGGCGGTTTAAAAGCAAATCAGATGCTCATTTACCTCGTACGCTCATCGTGGGAGCAGGGGAGACCGGTTCGCTTACTATTAAGCGCATGCTCAGCAACGATCCCGATATGGTTGGAGATCCTGTTGCCGTCGTTGATGACGATCCCAATAAACAAAATCAGCGAATTCACGACATTAAAGTCTGCGGTACCTGTGCGGATATTCCGACGATTGCGCATGCCTGTGAAGCCGAACAAATCGTAGTCGCCATTCCAAGTGCTACTTTTGATGAACGCCAGAGAATCTATGACCTCTGCATGAAAACGGGAATTAGGGTATTAACCTTGCCCAATGTGCGCGACATTCCTATAAGCGGTCTTGGCAGGGTTGCCCTTCGCGAAGTCGAAATCAGCGATCTGCTATCTCGTGAAGAAAAATCACTTAATCTAGACCAGATGGGCTATGTTGCGGGCAAACGCATTTTGGTTACCGGCGGTGGCGGTTCTATCGGTTCTGAGCTCGTGCGTCAGCTACTTCCGGCAAAGCCTGCTCAAATCATTTTGTTCGATATCTACGAGAACACGACGTATGAGCTGTACCATGACATTATCAAGTCGGCTCGGGATCAAGGCACCGATATTCAGGTGTTTATCGGTTCTATCACGCACTCGCCTGCAATCGAGCATGTTTTCGAAACTTATCGGCCGCAAGTTGTCTTCCACGCGGCGGCACACAAGCATGTTCCCCTTATGGAACATAATGCGCGTGAGGCAATTGAAAATAACGTGTTTGGCACCCTCAATGTTGTGCGATTAGCTGATAAGTATCAGTGCAGTCATTTCGTACAAATTTCTACTGATAAGGCCGTTAATCCCGCAAATGTAATGGGTGCTACCAAACGCATGGACGAGATGATCGTTCAGTATTATGCGGCCAACAGCAAGACCATTTTTACTGCAGTCCGTTTTGGCAATGTTCTTGGTAGCCATGGTTCGGTCATCCCGCTCTTTAAGCGTCAACTTCACGAGGGCGGTCCCATCACCATTACACATAAGGACATCACACGTTACTTTATGACGATTCCTGAGGCCAGCAAATTGGTCATTACAGCCGGTGCGCTTGCTCATGGCGGCGAGATTTTTGTTTTGGACATGGGTGAGCCTGTCAAGATCTACGACCTTGCCATCAACCTTATTACGCTGAGCGGTCTTAAGCCCGGCAAGGATATCGAGGTCAAAGAGGTCGGCCTACGTCCTGGCGAAAAAATGTATGAGGAGCTCCTTATGGACAACGAGCAACTCCTGCCTACCGAGCATT
>CAJJPN010000210.1:0-3013 GCA_905193635.1 Coriobacteriaceae bacterium | reverse complement strand
CGGCACCCGCTGCGAAATCAAGAACCTGAACAGCTTCCGGTTCCTGCAGGCGGCTATCGACTACGAAGTTGAGCGTCAGATTGAGCTGAATGGCGCAATCAGTGCCGAGGGCCTTGCGCACGCTTGGGGCGCCGAGGTGGGTCGTACGCTGCTAGGTGCTCGTGCCGATGACGTCGCCTGCCGTGCCCGTGCCCGTGCGGCCGCCGGGTCCGACGCCCGCATGAACGGTTGCGCGCTGCCGGTCGCCATTGTGTGCGGCTCGGGCAATCAAGGCATTACCTGCGCATTGCCCGTCATGGAGTATGCCGAGTACCTGCGTTGCGACCACGACCGCCTGGTGCGCGCCGTGATGCTGTCCGATCTTATCGCCGTGCATATCAAGAGCTATATTGGTGCGCTTTCGGCGTTTTGCGGTGCTATTTGCGCCGCGTGCGGCGCCGGCGCTGCGATTACCTGGCTGTGCGGTGGCACGCGCGAGCAGATTGGCGCGACGGTCTCGAATACGCTCGGTAACGTGGGCGGCATCGTGTGCGACGGCGCCAAGGCGAGCTGTGCCGCCAAGATCTCGGCTGCCGTCGATGCAGCGATTCTGGGCCATGATATGGCCATGCAGGGTCGCGGCTTCCGCGCCGGCGAGGGCCTGATCCAAGATACCGTTGAGCAGACAATCGCCAGTATGGGCTACGTAGGCCGTGTGGGCATGAAAGATACCGACGTCGAGATCCTCAACATTATGATCGGCAAAACACGGGTTTGCTAGCTACGCAGTTTTACCAAACCGCGTAGCTAGCCGACGCTGCAAACGTCCCTAAGCGGCAATCTGCCTTTCAATCGTCGGGCATGGCCAGAAGGCCTATGCCCTCCTCTTTCAAGGCACATTGCTCGCTTAGGGGCGTTTTCGCTGACTTATGCTCAACCTGCGGCGTTATTGTCTTTTAGGCTTGGGGCCTTACGACAGTTCGTCGGCTACTTGGTGTTCGTAGAAGGCTTCGACTACGGCGCTGAAGTCGCGGGCGAAGTCTTCCATGGTTCCGTGCCAGGTGGCTCGGCCGGGTTTTCCCTGGCCAACATAGGCGGTTTGGATGCCGCAATCGGGGGACGGGAAGTCGCGTTTGGGATCGTTGCCCACCATAAGGACCTCGTGCGGTTCGAGTCCCATCACCTGAAGCTGCTCTAGATAGTAGGTGGCATCAGGCTTGCAGCGGGTGGCGTTTCCCATGTGCGTGACGAGCTCAAAGGGGGCGTCGGCCAGGTCGCCCCAACCCATGCGGCACTCGATGGCCCCCTGCGGAAAGCTGGGGTTGGTAAAGAGCGCGCAGCGCAGCCCTGCGTCCTGTACGGTCTGAAGCGCGGCGTGTGCGCCCGGCATGGCATGGGCGTTGATGAGTTCGTCATTCTTGTACGGAAGAACTTCGCGGTCGTAGTAGGTAAACGCCTCGTAGATGAGGGGATCGGAGAGGCAAATCCCGCATCGGCGCTTGACCTCTTCTTGGTAAAACTCAAGATTGGTGCGGTTGTCCGTGCCGCTGCGGCGATTGGCGTTGAGGTCGACCAGGATGGTGCCGAGGCGTGCCATCGTGCCACCGCGGCTGCGGCGCCCGATATCCGCGAGCATCGAAGAGACATCCTTAAAATATCGAAGGATGAACGCGTTGAGGTTGATGCTAAGAAGCGTTTCGTCCATATCGAAAACGACTGCTTTGAGCACGCGGGCACCTTTCTCGAAAAATCGTTCCAGAATCGTATGTCTGGGATACTTTACTCCAAAGCCGTATGCCCAACTGCTTATCGTCAGCTTGTGGAGACAGTCGTTCACAAGATTGCGAAAAAGTCTCCATACGAGTAAAAAATGGCAGTTCACGCTTGAAATCGAACTCATTTCCCCGTAACCTATACGAACGTGATTGCATAAGCGTCACATTAGTATCTGTCGGCTCCCGAGTGTTCCTAAACGTTGTGTGCTTGTCGCACCCTTCTGTAGGTCCTAGCAATCGGGGCCCCGTAGTTCGAAAGGGGTCCACCTTTGAGTGAGATTCAGAACTCGTCCATTTTCTCTCTTGACGATGTCAACGAGGAGGAGATGAACAACCTCATCGACGGTACGATTACCGACTTTGATGAGGGCGATCTCGTTAACGGCACTGTCGTTAAGATCGAGCATGACGAGGTGCTCGTTGACATCGGATTCAAGTCCGAGGGCGTTATCCCGGTCCGCGAGCTGTCCATCCGCAAGGACGCTAACCCTGCAGACATCGTTGCACTCGGTGATCCCATCGAGGCTCTGGTTCTCCAGAAGGAGGACAAGGACGGTCGTCTGGTCCTGTCCAAGAAGCGTGCCGAGTACGAGCGTGCTTGGAACCGCATCGAGGAGAAGTTCAACTCCGGCGAGAACGTCGAGGGCGAGGTTATCGAGGTTGTCAAGGGCGGCCTGATCCTCGACATCGGCCTGCGTGGCTTCCTGCCCGCTTCCCTCGTCGACCTCCGTCGCGTCAAGGACCTCACCTCCTACATGGGCACCCGCATCGAGGCCCGCGTCATCGAGATGGACCGCAACCGCAACAACGTTGTCCTCTCCCGTCGCGTCGTGCTCGAGGAGTCCCGTAAGGCCGAGCGCTCCGAGATCCTGTCCAAGCTCAAGTCTGGCATGCGTCTCCAGGGCACCGTTTCCTCCATCGTCGACTTCGGCGCCTTCGTCGACCTCGGCGGTATCGACGGCCTCATCCACATCTCCGAGCTCTCCTGGAACCACGTCAACCATCCTTCCGAGGTTGTCAAGGTCGGCCAGGAGGTCGAGGTCGAGGTTCTCGACGTCGATCTCAACCGCGAGCGCATCTCCCTGGGTCTCAAGCAGACCACCGAGGATCCGTGGCGCGCACTGGTCAAGAAGTATCCCGTCGGCGCTATCGTCGAGGGCACTGTGACCAAGCTTGTCCCGTTCGGCGCTTTCGTCGATCTGGGCGAGGGCATCGAGGGCCTGGTGCACATCTCCGAGATGGCCAACAAGCACGTCGAT
>CAJJPN010000209.1:0-3017 GCA_905193635.1 Coriobacteriaceae bacterium | reverse complement strand
TCGAGTTCCCTCTTGGAAATCAGACGGATGCGGGTGCTCGCCTTGAGGAGTGCGTTGTTGAGCGTGGCGTTCTTCTTCTCGTCGAGCGATGTCACGGCATTGTCCTTGTCATGGATCTTCGCATCGTACCAATAGACGTCGACGACAAGGCCCTCATTCGAGTTCTTGTCTTCAAGCAGGTCGAAGCGGATTGCGAATTCCGTGATCAGGTTCATACCGTCCCTCTTGAAGGGATCGGTCGCCGTGAAGGTGGCGGTGTCGAATACATCGATCTTGCCGGTCTGATAATAGGTTTTAAGTTTCATAGGTCACTTTCCTTTCTTCGATAGCGTAAATCATTATAAATCAGTAAGTTGATCATAGGCGTGCTTGCACGCCGCACAAAAAGCGGTCTGCCATCCGAATGGAACGGCAGACCGCATGTCTGATTGCACTAAATCGATGACACCCTAATGCTCAAGATTGTCCTTGGCGGGCGCGACCTGGCTTTGACCGTCCAGCTTCTCGGACGCATCACGGGCAGATGCGGCTTTTGCACCGAGACCCTTGCCCTGTTCGCGCTCGGCATCCTTGCGCTCGAAGAAAGCCTCGCGGGCGGCCTTGTTCGCCTTGGACGCGGCGAAGGGGTTTACTTGAATGGTATGGGCTTCCTTAGATTCGTGGTTGTAGAAATTGACCTCGAGCTTGCCGTCCTTGAGCTGAGTGCTCGGAAGCCCGACATTGATCTGCTCACCGTTAGCTTTCTGCTCAGCAGCCTTGAAATACTGCTTCTCGGTGAGGAACACGGTCATATGGCCGGAGATGCCGTTCTGATCGCCGAGATCGATGCCGTTTGCGACAGAACCCGGCATGAAGCGGCAATCTGCCAGATACATCTGACGGTCGTCCTTCTCGATGACCTTGAGTTTGACCTGATTATTGAAGAACTTGAAGTTCGTCCAGGTCGTCTCTTCCTTGGCATTGGTGTTCTTATTCTCGTTGGACATAGTAAGACTCCTTTCATTAGTCATGTCCTTGTTTACATCATCGGGAAACATCAGTTCATGGATCGGGACTCCAAGCTGGTCCTCGATGTCATGCCAGATGTCTTCCCGAAATGTCCCGATAGGGTAGCCGTAGAATTCCGAATCGATACATTCATTATCGTCTATGCAGGCATCGCCGAGTTCATTCCAAATCCTTTTTGCGGCGATTTCCTTTGTATCCGGTCCGTTCGCATCCGTGATGACGTAGCAGTTGTTGAAATTGACGATTTCGCCTTCAGCGAGGTCTTCGGCTGCGCAGGCATACGGGCCGAACCCTTCTCGAAATCCGCCGTTGCACTGGTCGACGAGACGTGAGGCGTATTCGATATTACCGTGTGCCGCCTGGTAGAAATCGCGCCAGCAAAGTGTTTCATATTCATCATGCGTATATTCGACGCGCAGGTAATCTGGATCGATTGCTCCGCTGTGGAGCTGGGATGCATAGCTAATCGCTGTGCGGAGCGAATCGAATTCGACATCGTCATGGGGACAGGCTCCATCGCCGTAACTGTAGACGATGAAAGGATGATCCCTATGGCTTGGTTGGCTTTGGATGACCATTGCGACGCCATTGGGAAGTTCAAAGCCGTAATAGTCGGTTGCCGTTTGAGTCGGGTCCGCCTCACCAATATCGATGACATGCTCGAAATTCATCCACCTGGGTAGATCATGACCGTATTCATCATGCTTGCCATCATAAGCGTTCGATATGGTTGAGTTTTCGTTCATGTTTAGTTCCTGCTTTCGTGTGCTTCTGGAAGTCCATGTTCATATGCTTCCTTCGTTTTGAAACGATAGGATCGGTCTTGATAGGAGGATACCCGGTTTCCTTTTCCCTGCCTACACCCGCTGACGGAACGTGCTTTCTGCACCTTCGGCAGGCTTTCTTCGAGTTTCTTTGGAGAATAGTTATGGGTGGACTGTTCACCTTCGAACTGGACTGGAATTACGCCACCCTTTATATATTTAAGCTTCATCCCGATATGGATAGGGGAGTTCTGGTTTTGGGCCTTGACGGCCTTATCGTACTGCCATTTTGCGAGATGCAGGGTAAATGAGCAGTTTCGCCCGGCGATTTCGGATGTCACATCGGCACGATAGTCCGTTCTCGCCGTGTCTGGGTCGATGGATTTTGAAAGGTCGACCAGGTCCGGGAAGAAGTGAAAATTCACCCATTCGTTCCCGTTAAAGGATTGTTCCGTGGCACCGCGATACTCCTCGGGACTTTTGGATGGTGGGTCGGTTTTACTGCTATCGGTTTTTTGGGCATTGATATCGGCAATGAGGTCATCAAGTGCGACCATCTCGCCGTCGATTTCGACCCCATCTGGGTACCTGGCGGTTTTCAGGCCGAGACTGACCGGTTTACCGGTCTTTTTTTGAGCAACGGCGCGTGCGTACTGCCTCTCACTCAGCAGGATTTTAAATTTGCCACCTGGCTTGATTGAAGATTCCTCTCCGAGAGCGCAATCGGCACGATACCATGGCCTGTCGGTTTTCCTTGAGATACCTGTGAGGAGCCTTACGTTGTCGGGAGGAACTTCAAGGTTCGTCCAGACCGACTTCTCCGGTTGTGTGAGATGGCTTTTGGGCTCTCGAATGGAAGAGACTTCCATCTCGGTGACGGTAGGCTTTTCCTTGGAAACGTCTACATTTTGTTCTATCTCGATACGCTCTGGTTCTTCGGGAGCATCAATCCTGTCCAGATGGCAATTTTCGACTTTGCCTACGTTGTCGATCGCCGCACTGATATCTTCCAGGCTCGTACCGAGAGGGAAACCGTGGAAATACCCGGTGATATGCCCATTTCCGTCAGTCGGGACGCTATCGAGTTCGAAGCGCAAGATCTCCGCGCTGTTCAGACGGTTCTTCTGGCCGGCATCTCCGGTCATGATGTACTCGCTGCCGAACTCGGCAATGACTCCGTTGACTAGGTCTTCCCTTGCGCATCGGCGCGGGTTCATGCCGTCGCGGTCACCGGCTTGGCAATCG
>CAJJPN010000208.1:0-3064 GCA_905193635.1 Coriobacteriaceae bacterium | reverse complement strand
TGCTGGAGGAAGACTTTAAGATGCTGGGCGACTATCTGGAGCGACATCCCGCGCCAGAGGACGCCTCGGAATAATAAGGAGCATATATGTCCCTGGAGCGCCTGGGGGTAGGTACTTACAAAACGACTTGCGCTGCCGATACGGAGTACTTTGGCGAGCTAATTGCACCGTGCCTTGAGGACGGCGATGTGCTCATCCTGACCGGTGGCCTGGGAGTGGGCAAAACTCACTTTACCAAGGGCGTCTCGCGCGGGCTGGGCGATGGGCATATGGTTACGAGCCCTACGTTCGCCCTCATGGCCGTTCACGATCAAGGTCGTATTCCGCTGTTTCACTTTGATCTATACCGCCTGGAGCATGCCTACGAGCTCGAGGATACGGGCATTTTCGATGTGCTGGGCTATGAGGGTGCTTGCCTGCTGGAATGGGGCGAACAATTCCAGGACGAGCTGACGGATGAGTATCTTTCGGTGACGCTCAGGCGTGATGAGGGCGACAGCGACGTGCGAACGATAACGCTTGAGGCGCACGGTGACCGCGCAATGGAGCTTTCCCATTTGATTGATAAGGCTGTACAAGATGAGCTTGCATAACGACAACGCGCTGGTGGTGGCGCTCGATACCTCGACTGACATGCTTGCCTGCGCGGCAAGCTGGATTGATGGGCAGACGGGTGAGACGAAGCTCGTGAGTGGCGACCACATGTGTCGCCGTCACGCCAACGTTGAGCTCGTGAATACCGTTGATGGCGTGCTGGCTCAAGCCGGTCTGGATCGCAGCGATGTTGGTTGCTATGTGGTCGGCCGCGGCCCGGGGTCCTTTACGGGTGTGCGCATCGGCATCTCCACTGCCAAGGGCCTCGCGCGTGGTGCCAATGTTCCGCTGCTGGGCGTGTCGACGCTCGACGCTTGCGCTTGGACGGCGTGGAAGGCTGGCGTGCGCGGCAAGCTTGGTATCTTGGCCGATGCTATGCGCGGTGAGGTATATCCGGCGCTGTATATGCTGGTCGATGAGGGTCCCGAGCGTCAATTTGAGCGCGAACACGTGGTCAAGGCCGCCGTGGCGCTCGATGAGTGGCGCCAAGCAGCGGACTGGGGCCAGGTTCAGCTGACCGGTGACGGTCTAGTGCGCTATGGCAAGCTGCTGGGTGAGGACGAGGCCGCCCGCTGCGTGGAGCGTGACCTGTGGTGGCCTTCGGGCGAGGGCTTGCTGCTCGCGCACGCTGCGGGTGACGGCGATCCGGCCTGCGTCCTGCCGATTTACACGCGCCTTTCGGATGCCGAGGAAAACGAGCGCAAGCGTCTTGGTCTTGCCGAGAGTGCGCAGAGCGAAATTACGGGTGTTGCCGATGAGCTCGCCGGTCGTCATCTGCAGTTCCGTCCCATGGGCGCGGCGGATGCCGAGGGCGCAAGCGCGCTGGAGGCTGCCTGCTTTGAAGGTGCCGGACACGAGGCATGGACGCCGGGCATGTTCCTGTCCGAACTGGGCGAGGACGTCGCTGCGCCGCGTAGTTGGTGGGTGGCACACGACGACGGCAAGCTGCTGGGCCTTGCCGGCGGTATGGTCGTGGACGGTGATGTGCAGATTCTGGATGTCGCCGTCGACCCGGCACATCGCCGTGAGGGCATTGCCCGCAAGCTGCTGTCGCATGTGAGCTATGATGCCCAGATGCTCGGCTGCACTACGGCTTCGCTCGAGGTCGAGGACGGTAACGAGGGAGCGACCGCGCTTTATAACGCTCTGGGCTTTACCGAGGCTGGCCGTCGCCGCGGCTACTATGGTGCCGGCAAGGACGCCATCGTCATGACGGCTCCGCTGCCCCTGGTGCTTCCGGTCGATAATGCTTCGCCCGAGCCGACGGCGGCAGAGCAGCGCGTATGGCCGCTGCCTGCGCCTGGGCGCTCCGAGGGGGAGCGTGCCGAAATTGAGCGCCGCCGCCTAGTGCTCGCTATCGAGAGCTCCTGCGACGAGACGGCCGTGGCGATTATCGATGCGGATGGCAATATGCTGGCCAACCAGGTGTCGACACAGATTGATTTTCACGCCCGCTTTGGCGGCGTGGTGCCCGAGATCGCCTCGCGCAAACACGTTGAGGTGATTGTGAGTGTCGTGGATGCGGCGCTCGAGGATGCCGCAGCATCGCTTGGTCTTGAGGGTGGAGCCATCGCGCCGAGCGAACTCGCCGCTGTTGGCGTGACGCAGGGTCCGGGCCTGGTGGGTGCTCTGGTAGTGGGCGTCGCCTTCGCCAAGGGCTTTGCCTATGCCGCCGGCAAGCCGCTCGTGTGCGTCAACCATCTGGAGGGCCATCTGTTCGCCAACCTGCTGGCGCAGCCCGATCTCAGGCCGCCGTTTATCTTCACGCTCGTCTCGGGCGGTCATACCATGCTCGTGCACGTGAAGGCATGGGGCGACTACGAGGTACTTGGTGAGACACTCGACGATGCTGTGGGCGAGGCCTTCGACAAGGTAGCCAAGGCGTTGGGTCTGGGCTATCCCGGTGGCCCCATCATCTCCAAGCTGGCCGAGACGGGCAACCCCCGCGCGATCGATTTTCCTCGCGCGCTTAACAGCAGGGGAGACTATCGTTTCTCGCTTTCGGGTCTTAAAACGGCCGTGACGCTCTACATCGAGCAGGAGACCAAGGCCGGGCGCACGATTCACCTGCCCGATCTGGCGGCTTCGTTTGAGGCAGCCGTCTTTGACGTTCAGTACAAGAAGGCCAAAAACGCCCTGCATGCCACCGGATGCAAGGAATACTGCATCGGCGGCGGCGTCTCGGCTAATCCGCATCTGCGCGAGATGATGATCAAGAAGCTTGGGCGTCAGGGGATCCGCGTAACGGTGCCACCGCTTTCGGCGTGCACCGACAACGCCGCCATGATCGCAGAGGTTGCCCGCCGTAAATTCGACCGAGGAGAAATCTCGCCGTTCGACGTCGACGCCGATCCAAACATGACGCTGTAGCTGGTACGGCGCGGTCCCCGGACGGAGGGGCCGGATATAAGGTTTCCTGCTCTACAGTCCTGCGCAAGACGAAGGCCACATTAAGTGGCCTTCTTTGCGT
>CAJJPN010000207.1:0-3122 GCA_905193635.1 Coriobacteriaceae bacterium | reverse complement strand
CGACTTGGCCGATACTCAGATAGTTGCGTTCGGCCATGCCCTACTCACCGGTTTCGATGCGCTCCGGCGTGCTCTCGTGGTAGATGAGCGTAAACGTACCGATCTGAACGGAAGAACCGTCGTGCAGCGGGGCCGCGTTGACAATGGCACCGTCGACCCAGGTGCCATTGAGCGAGCCCAGGTCCTCGATGCGGGCGCCGAGGCCCTCGCGAATAATGCGCGCGTGGCTGCGCGAAACGGTCATGTCATTGAGGAAGATGCCGTTCGCAGGATCGCGGCCGATGGTGGTCACGTCGTCCTCGAGTTCAAAGGCGGCACCAGTCTGCGGACCCTTGACGATGGACAGAACGGGGGCGGTGATGCGCACGTTGGCCATGAGGTCGGGAACGGTGACGTCGCTTGAAGGCACGCGGAATACGCAGGTAGCGTCAGCAGTCTTATCATTCTGAGGCATATTGTTAACCATGTTGTCCATGACAACCCCTAACTTATCGCGGACGTGCCGCAAATAATGAACCGTACGTAATCATACCCCAACGAATCAGTCTTCGATTTCGGGGTTCAGAAAGTCGATGTCCTCGTCCTCGGGATGCGCGAGAGCCTGTTTAATGGCCACTCCGCCCTTAATGGAATAGATGACAGCCGTGAGCATGGAGAAGATCACGCCGCCGTACACAAAGAAGATGCCGAGGGGCACCGAGCTTCCGTTGAGGCCCGGGAAGGCCGTAAGGGTTGAAGGTAAAAGATGCAGGCCGTCAATAACGGGGAACCCGAGCAGCATGAGCGAGAAGCCGGTCATGAGCAGTGCAGTGGCAATCTTTCCGGGAAAGACGACATCGATGGGGCGACGGTGATAATGACGCACGATAAGCGTGCCGATGCCCAGATAGATGTCGCGGCCAATAATGAGCACGCAGACCCAGATTGGCAGCTCTCCGCGAACCACCAGCCCAAGTACGCCGGTGAACAGCAGCGCACGGTCGCAGATGGGATCCATGACCTTGCCGAGCCACGAGACCGTCTTGGTCATGCGGGCGATCTGACCGTCCATCCAGTCGGTGGAGGCGGCAACGGCGTAGATAACGATGGCGATGACGCGGTTGTTATCCGTCACAAACAGGTACAGAAATACCAGGGTGAGGATCAGGCGCGTAAAGGTGATGAAATTGGAGATCGTAAAGATCTTATTCGACGGGTAATCGGAAGTGCCGATAAGCTCCTTTTTGATCTTCTTTTTGATGCCCACAGGACTCCCCCGCTGGTTAACGACAAAACTTTCGATACTATACCCGTTCCGGCGATGTCTATCCAGCGTAAGCATAGAGAGTCCAGACATATGGAGGATGCTACTGGGTTGTGCGGCATTCTGCATTTGTGTACATCAGCCTCCAAATATGACATTTTTCGGCATCTTTGATGGCTGATGTACACGTTTTGATTCGGTGATTACATCGATCGGGAAAGTTGTTGCCTTAAGCAAATTAATCATGATGTGCGGGTCGAGAAGGGTTGGCGCCAAAAGAGCCCAACGGCCGTTACGGCTTCGTTAGAAACACGCCCCACCATGGATGGTGAACCCGAAAGGTAAGGCGCGCGGGCACGGTGACTCGGCCCGCGCTCCCGGAAGAGAAAGGATAAACCCATGGGTTACATGCTCGAGACGCGCGGGCTCACCAAGCGCTTTGGCCGCGGCGACCAGGCGCAGGACGCCGTGGCCGACGTGAGCCTTCATATCCGCGAGGGCGAGGTGTACGGGCTGCTCGGTCCCAACGGCGCCGGCAAGTCGACAACGCTCAAGATGATCTGCGGGATGCTGCGGCCGACGGCCGGGGAGATCCTCTTTGCCGGGCACGCCTGGCGCCGCGAGGACCTCTACGCAATCGGCAGCCTCATCGAGGAGGCGCCGCTCTACCCCAACCTCACCGCGCGCGAGAACCTGCGCGTGCGCACCACGCTGCTGGGCCTTCCCGAGAGCCGCATAGATGAGGTGCTCGCCGCCGTGGACCTCGCGGACACCGGGAAGAAGCGCGCCGGGCGCTTCTCGATGGGGATGCGGCAGCGCCTGGGGCTCGCGCTGGCGCTGATCGCCCGGCCACGCCTGCTCGTGCTCGACGAGCCCACCAACGGGCTCGACCCCATCGGCATCGAGGAGCTGCGCGACCAGATCCGCGGCTTCGCGGCGGCGGGTACGACGGTAATCGTCTCGAGCCACATCCTCTCCGAGGTGCAGCAGATGGCGGACACCATCGGCATCATCTGCGGGGGGCGCCTCGCCTACGAGGATGCGCTTCGGCCCGGGCAGGACCTCGAGGAACTCTTCATGAGCTTCTGTCGGGAAGGGCGACGAGCGCGCGGGGAGGTGGCGGCATGACGGGTGAGAAAGGCGGCCTGCTCGCGGCCCTGCGCGCCGAGGCCCTGAAGTCGCGCCACGCGGCACCGGTTCGCCTGGCCGTGCTCATGGCGCTGCCGATGCCGCTGCTCGGCGCGATGCCCTACCGGGGCGTGCAGATCTTCAGCGCGTGGAACTACTGGTACACGCTCTTCCTGCCCGTGTGTCTCTCGCTCGTGGTGGCGTGCGTCGCGCGGGCGGACGCACGCACGCGGATGCGGGGGCTTCTGGGCCTGGGCTTCCCGCTCGGGCGCGCCTGGTGGGCCAAGGCGCTCTGGTGCCTCGCGCTCTGCACGCTCTCGAACCTCGTGGTCTTCGGCATCTACCTCGCGGGATCGGCGTTCTCCTCGCAGGGCCTCACGGCCGCGGGCACGCTCACGATGCTCCTCTGCGCGCTCGTCAACACGGTGACCGCGGCGTGGATGATCCCCGCAGGGCTCTTCCTCACGGCGCGGCTCGGCATGCTCGCGGGCATCTTCTGCCCGCTCGTCGCGCAGCTCGTGGGTGGGTTCGCCTGGTCGTTGGTGCCGTTGCCGCAGCTCTTTCCGCCGTCGGCGAGCATGGTCATCCCCACGAGCTTCATCCCCGTGCTGCCGAGCGGCGAGCCACTCGCGGCGGACATGGCGCTCGGCGGGGCGCTCGCGGCGGACGGCATGCTCACGCTGGCGGGCCTTGCGGCCAGCGCGCTCGCGTTCGCCGCGCTCACGGCGGCGGGTGCGGCCTGGTTCGCGCG
>CAJJPN010000206.1:0-3131 GCA_905193635.1 Coriobacteriaceae bacterium | reverse complement strand
AGCCATCTGTCACAGAACCGATGACCACCCGCTGTCCGGCATATTTCTTCGGATTTTTAATTTCCGGCCAATGCTTCACATCAAGGAAAGTGCCCCATTCCTCCTTGTGCCCGGTAAAGCGCTTCATAAAAGAGGCATAGCAATACTTGCAGGCATGCGTGCAGCCTACATAGGGATTGACCGAGTAGCCGCCTACCGGCAGGCTGGACTTGGTCATGATGTTCTTTGCTTCCACCTCATTGATGAGGATTCCATCGATCACTTCCGCCATGTTCTCTGCACCTCCAGCACTCTTTCGAATTCTTCCGGCAATTCCTGAATCATGTTTTCGTCCCCTATGACAGAGACGAGGTCTTCCTTCATAAACATTGGAATGCCAAGCGCGTGCGCCTGGTCCGTCAAAGACCATGCCCACTCCGGTTCCGTATGAACCTTCCTGCTCTGCGCCCCGGTCATGGTACCGACGACGATCCAGTTGATTCCGGAAAGGTCGACCGTACCGGGATCGTCGAATAGCGGCTCAAAAGTAACGAAGAAGTGATTTGCTTTGACGTTTTTCCGAAGGGCGTCGATACGCCACAGCTCCGCTTTCCTCGTCACCGTAACGCCGAACCATGCGTTTTCCAGGTCGGTATCTAAATCCAGCAAATCGGGTCTCTTGGTCAGGAACAGGAACTGATGCTGTGGATTCTCATGGATCTTTGCAAATACCTCGTCTCGCCATTCCAGCTTCCACCCGGAGAGATCGCTCATGCCGGTAAGGAGAAAGTTCTGCGGGCGTTTCTTTTCCATCATCTTGAGCTTGCTCGGGAAGAACGCAGGATCAGCGAAGTCGTCAATCATATGCCAACGTTTCACATTGTTACGGGCATAGCAATATGGACACCCCACCGTGCAGCCGATGACGATATTCATATTCTGAATCTGATTTTTGATGCAGATGCTCATAACGCCTGCCTACCTGCCTCTCCCGTAAACACGCAATCAGCCTTCCCCACCTTGCGGGCAAAAGCCTCGATATCTTGCTTGCAAGCAGCAGGCTCGCAATCGCTCAAATCGTATGACGTGCCGCCGTTTCGATAGACGGCCCGATGGGAAAACGATCGGCTGACAAGCCCGATGCCGAGCTTCTCGCACAGGGTCATCCGTGCTCCCTTTCAGCTATAAAAAACAGGTGTCTATAAACAGTATCCTTGTTGATTTTCGCAGGGGCAATGAACAAACGCGTGCACCTGTCGATAAACGAACAGCTACTGGACATTGTCAAACGACTCAGATTGGAGAGGCGATGGGAGAAACCAAGATCGACCGCCGGCGGCGCTACACCCTCTCGGTCATACAGGAGGCGTTCTTCGCGCTGCCGGCCGAGGTCGGCTTCGCGAAGATGACGGTGGCGGACATCTGCCGCCGCGCCGAGATCAACCGGGGAACGTTCTATCTGCATTACGAGGATAAGTACGCGCTGCTCGATGCGCTTATCGACGAGGCCCCGAGTTCGCCCATGCCCAGGAGCTGCTCAACGCCTATTCCGAAGGGGGCTTACTGGCGGTATCCGCTCTTCGCGATTCCGATAACCCATCGTGACCTGCGATTCAGGAATACCAGCCTCCGAGCCCTCTCGTTCGGAGGCTGCGGCTAAAACCTCATTGCGCGTCTACCGCTCCGCGTTACTCGCCACCTGCCCGCGCCACCGAGAGCAGGGCGCCCAAATCGGCCTGGATCGCCCCTGCCTTGCTTCCGAGCTGCAGCGGAGCCGAGCCGCCCGAGATGTTTA
This sequence comes from Coriobacteriaceae bacterium, assembly GCA_905193635.1. Taxonomy (GTDB): domain Bacteria; phylum Actinomycetota; class Coriobacteriia; order Coriobacteriales; family Coriobacteriaceae; genus Collinsella. The sequence continues at coordinate 1,357 of CAJJPN010000206.1, read as the reverse complement.
CGCTCAAAAGGTGCGCATCCGGCAGCTTCGCGGTCATGCTCCAGAACGGGAGCGTGATGATGCCGGGGGTCATCTCGCCCACGCCGAGCTCCAGCAACAGCACGCGGCGATCGCTGCGCTCGCGCACGAAGCGCTCGTATCGTCCGAGGCTCTCGCGCCAGGCCGCACCCTGCAGAAACGTGTCGTCGCGCACCCACGGCACAAGCTGCCAGCCGCAGTGCGGGCATCGGGGGACATCCTCGCTGAGGACCTCGAACCCCGCCATGCCCGCGAGCATGCGCTCGACGTAGGGGCTCGCGTCGAAGAGCTCGTCGCAGCATGGCTGCTTGCACTGAAGGTGCGCGAAGCTTCCCTGATAGTTACAGGTTCTCTCGTCGGGAAACGTCTTCTCGGCCTGGGTGTCCACATTGGTGCTCAGGATGAAGTAGTCCTTATGGCCGATGAGGGACCGTAGGTCGAGATAGGGCTGCGAGGTCGGCTCGCGCAGCATGAAGTCGATGTATCGCGCATAGTATGCCCACTGCTGCTCGAGGCTGGGGTAGAGGTGGTAGAAGCCGTCGAAAAGGCTCTTGACTACTTTCGATTGATGCTCAGTGCCCATTGTATTCGCTACGATTAAACTCGGCACAGGGGATACTGGTTTTCCGTGCGAAAACGCTCATGCCGCTAAATTGAGCGACCGCCTGTACTGCAGCGGGATCATCCGCCCGAGCGATCCCTTAATCCGTCGCCCGTTGCGCCAATCGGCAGAAGCCACGCGTGGACGCTAATCGCTCGAGCGAATCGTCGTCGGTTTCCGTTTAACGATTTCTTTTTCCGCTATTATCCGACCCTCGGACTTCCTCGTGATAGAAGTAGTCCACGATCACCGGATGCCCCTGCGGGACTCTGCCATAAGGCATTTCGTTGTCCACAAAGGGGCAATCGTACTTCTTGGCCATTTCCTCGGCTTTTACTTCAAGCGCTTCAAAATAGCTACGGTTGCGCTTGTTATAGATCTCATCGTAAAGCGGTACGAGATTGGGATGTTTCTCGGCGATATAATCCAGGATCGCTTTTTTGAAACCACCCCGAAGATTGAGATTTTCGAGCCAAAACAAATCGCACCGATCTTTTACTCGCTCAAAAATCATCTCAAAATCCGTGATGCCGGGAAATACCGGGGACACGAAGCAGACCGTACGGATACCTTCGTCATACACCTGCTTCATAGCAGCGATACGACGCTCGATGCTCGACGCGGAGTCCATATCGTTCTTGAAGTTCTCATCCAGCGTGTTGATCGACCATGAAACGGTCACTCGTCCAAGCTTCTTCAGCAGATCAATATCCCGTACCACAAGATCCGACTTTGTGC
>CAJJPN010000205.1:0-3138 GCA_905193635.1 Coriobacteriaceae bacterium | reverse complement strand
GCGGTGGATAGCATGATTAAATGCTAAATATAATATGTATACCGCCTTAAAATTTGTGGCATCGCTAGTGATTGCATGCTGTTTTGCTATACACCTGCAGTTCCCATTGTTTTTTCTCAACTTTTGCTACGGAGTCGAGGATGAGGCCGGTTGCCAAGCTCAGCCCGCACAGAAACATGAATGAGGCCGCGAGCATGGCTGTGGGGAAGCGGGGGACTAAGCCGGTTTGGAAGTACTCCGCAACAATTGGGATTCCGAGAGTGAGACCTATGATGGCAAAGATGAATGCAATAAGACTAAAGAACTTGAGTGGACGGTAATCCTTAAAAAGCGTTCCAATCATTGCGATAACTTTAATACCGTCACCTACTGTGTTGAGCTTGGACTCAGAGCCTATGGGCCTATCGCGGTATTCAACCGGTACGTCTTTAATACGCCAGCGATGGTCGACGGCATGGATGGAGAGCTCGGTTTCAATTTGGAAGCCCTCACTCAAGACGGGGAAGGTCTTTACGAAAGGCTTGCTCATGGCTCTATAGCCTGTCATAACGTCGTCAAAGCTGTAGCCGTATATCCATTTAATCATGGCGCGAACGAGGTTATTCCCAAAGCCGTGAAATGCTCGTTTGTTCTCTTCGGCATAGGTTCCGTTGGAGAGGCGATCGCCGACGGTCATGTCTGCCTCGCCATTAAGTATGGGCTCACAGAGCGATTTGGCGGCTTCAGCGGGGTACGTGTCGTCTCCATCAACCATCAAGTAGCAATCGGCGTCGATATCGCGAAACATTTGGCGGCAGACGTTGCCTTTGCCCTGCCTTGGTTCATGTCGCACTGTGGCCCCGTGCTGTTTGGCTATCTGTGCCGTATTGTCGGCGGAATTGTTGTCGTAAACGTATACTGTTGCGTCTGGCAATTCGCGGTGAAAGTCATCGACAACTTTGCCGATCGTTAATGCTTCATTGTAGCAAGGGATAATGACGGCGATATTCGAATAGTCCATATAGGACCTCCTTTAATGACTCAACTGTTCGAAAGTATAACCATCACCTATCCCTTTGATTAGATATGGGTTAGTTCTCCAGATTTTTTGCGGTGGGTTATCGTCTACGCGGGAGGGCTATACTTTCCACTGTTATGTTTTGCGAGACAAGGAGATGGTCCGTGGCTGACAATCTTGAGAGTCAGAAAGCGGTGGCTAAACCGGCCTCTCACGCTAAAAATGATTTTGAGAAGGATAAATTTATCCTTAGGCAGCTGGTTACCAAGGATTTTAAGATTAAGTATCGGCGCAGCGTTTTGGGCGTAGCTTGGTCCGTGCTCAATCCCTTGTTGATGATGATTGTCATGTCGATTGTTTTTTCAACAATCTTTGCCCAAGGGCGCAATGGCTCCATTACGCCTGAGATGTATCCGCTTTACCTGATCGTCGGTAACGTGACGTTTTCTGTCATGTCCGAGTCGACGAACCAAGCGCTTATGTCCATCATTTGGGCTTCCTCGCTGCTTAAGAAGGTTAAGGTGCACCGCTGGGTCTTTCCGGTGCAGAAGGTGCTGTTCTCGCTCGTTAACTTCGCCTTCTCTTTGGTTGCTGTCGCCTTGGTTATGCTTTGGTTCCATGTGGTTCCTAGTTGGCATTTAATTCTCTTGCCGGTGTGTTTGCTGCTTCTTATGTGCTTCTGCATGGGTTTGGGCATGATCCTGTCTGCGCTGGCGGTCTTTTTCCGTGATGTTATGCACCTTTGGACCGTTGTTATCACCGCGTGGATGTACCTGACGCCGATCTTCTGGACCACCGATTACATCAGCCATATGGCTCATTGGATTCAGGTGTTGGTGGTTGTGAACCCCATGTACAACTATCTCCAGTTTATGCGTGACATCTTCCTGTTCAATACCGTGCCTTCTTCGCTTACGTTTGGCCTATGTGCTGTCTGGGCTGTTCTTGCCCTTGCCATTGGCTATACCGTGTTCCACAAGACCGAGCACAAGTTTATTCTCTACATCTAAGGAGTGCTGTTCATGACTGAATCTGCTATTGATTACAGCAAGCAGCCCCTTGCTGTTGAGGTCAAAGACGTCACCATGATCTTTAACATGGCGTCTGAGTCGCTTACAAACCTCAAGGAGTACTTTATTAAGCTCGCAAAGCACGAGCTGTTCTTTGAGGAATTCCGTGCGCTTAAGCATATTTCGTTTGATGTGCATCGCGGCGAGGTCGTTGGCCTTGTTGGAACTAACGGTTCCGGCAAGTCTACGATGCTTAAGATCATCGCTGGCGTTTTGGAGCCCAGCGAAGGTGAGGTTAAGGTTCACGGCAATATTGCGCCGCTGATTGAGCTTGGTGCTGGTTTCGATCCCGAGCTTACCGCTCGTGAGAATATTTACCTTAACGGTGCGCTGCTTGGATATACCAAGGAGTTTATTGACGCTAGCTTTGACGAGATTATCGAGTTCGCTGAGCTCAAAGATTTTGTCGACATGCCCCTGAAGAATTTCTCTTCGGGTATGGTTGCGCGCATTGCATTTGCTATCGCTACGATTACCGAGCCGGATATTCTGATCGTTGATGAGACGCTTTCTGTCGGTGATGTCTTTTTCCAGCAGAAGTGCGAGCGCCGTATTCAGCACTTTATCGAAAGTGGCGACGTTACGGTCTTATTCGTTTCTCACTCCATGGAACAGGTTGAGCGTATTTGCCAGCGTGCTGTATGGATCGAGAAGGGCGACCTGCGTATGGATGGCCCCGTGGATGAGGTCTGCAAGGCATACCACGACCAGTTCAAGTAGGTTATAATTTATGCGCCGTGTGAACTTGTGCCCGCTTGGACGCGCGACATTATGCTCCATTAGCTCAGTTGGATAGAGCAGGGGACTTCTAATCCCAAGGTCGACGGTTCGAATCCGCCATGGAGCACCAAAAGAGTTTTTGAAGACCCGGTTATCATGCCGGGTCTTTGCTGTACAAGCGTTCAGCCGTGATATTGTTTAACATGGGCTGTAAGGCATGGGGATGACTTGTAGCCTTATTTCGATAGTGGTTGCATGCTTGGTTGCGAGGCTTATAGGATAATAAGTGTGTCCGCTTCCTTTTAATATGAGCAGGACATTGTCAAGAGGCAAAATCGGGCCTGGCCCCAA
>CAJJPN010000204.1:0-3158 GCA_905193635.1 Coriobacteriaceae bacterium | reverse complement strand
GAATGAGGCCCATAAATGGCGTATCGAGGAAGTGTTCTTCAAGGGCACGATCTCGCTCGATGCCGAGCGTGTCGAGCCCGGTAAGACGATCTCTGTCATCGACCCGTCAAAGACATGCACGCCCTATGATATGGCTGGCACCGGTTCGGTGAAATACCTGTACCGCTGGTACTGGATGAAAGACGAGAGGGAAAGCCCGTTTGCCGAAAACAAGTATCCTGAAGCCTTTACGTTAAGCAGCTGGTGCCATCTTACAAATTGCGGCGATCAGATCTGGCGTGACGCCTATGCTGGCGCGGGATACCCCGTTCGCGACACTAACTTCTTCGTTGAGTCCTTCAAGTTGAGGATCAAGTACGGCACCGGTTTCATCGAGAACAACGCTGACTTCGGTTCAATCTGCTACGCCGGATGCATGGGCATCGAAAATTCAGGCGATTTCTCTTGGTTCGATGTCTGCCGCGACGGCGAGGAACTTGGCAAGGGCGGCGTCAGCAACCGCATTACCGGCATCAAGATCTGGCTTGAAGGAGATATCGCCAAGGAATACGATATCGCCTACCGCGCCTTCATCTATGGGCAGGGCTGGACGGAGCGTTTCCATTCCAACGGCGGTTCTCAGGATGATGCGGAGCTGTGCGGCTCGGATGATGCATCCGGCAGCAAGGGAGCCATCAAGTGTATCCAGGTATTCGCCATCCCGAAGCCGCGCGGTGCCAAGCTGGCACGAGAGTTCGCCGAGGACAATTCGTTTATCCCGGAAAGCTCCCATTCGGGTGGCTATCTCACGGCACAGGCGATGCTCGCGCTCAACCTCGATGACACGTCAGGGTTCGATGGGCACAAGATGATCGTCGATGCGTATCAGGGCGACAGTTCGAAGGGCCTGGAAGCTCTGCCCGTACCGCCGACTCCTCCGTCTCCTGTCGGTATCAAGGTGTTCTATTATGTCGACGGTGAAACCGATCCGTGTTTCGAGGAAGAGTACGAGATGGGAACGACCTATCAGGTGAATCCCGATGCGACTGCCGCCGGTCAGAAAGACAACTGCCTCGATCTGGTCTGCTGGTACACGGATCCGGAGTACACGCAGCCCTATGAATCGCAGGAGCTTGCCACTTCGTTGAAGCTGTACGGTTACAACCCTTGCTCGGTGAAATACGATACGACCACCCGCAGCAGCGTGCTGGACACCTCGTATAACTGGTCGACGGACGCCGACCTTGGCACCGCGCTTGATCTGGCGGCCCTGTACCCACAGGACGAAATCGTTAAGTATGGGACGAAGCTGACGTTTGCCGGTCCGTGGTCCGCTTGGTGCGAGGATGCCGGGAAGACACGCTGCGTGTCCAGCACGCCCGGTGTATACGCTACCGCGGCCGCCAGCGGGTCCCCGATCCTCTCGGCGACCATCAAGGGCAACACGACGGTCTACGTCGATTGGCCTTGGAGCGGCTACGACGGTGTCATGAGCGCCCGGTCGTAGCGGATATCGACTGAAGTGACCGAAAGAGGGGCAGATAGAGCTTCATCTGCCCCTCTTTTTTACTATGAGTTTTCAAACGTGAATATTAAGACAAAGAAAAAGGGCGAGACCTAGAGCGTTTGGCCGGGATCCAGTTTCCCGAATACTACTCTAAGCTCGCCTCTGATACTATTATACAAAACCATCTTTGTATTTGCAACCGTGGAAACAAGCAGGTCTCCTCTGCCACTAATCCATAGGTTGAACAAAGAAAAGAATACATGCGCTCTATTCAAGAAATGAAAGATGAATCCACTCGTTAAAATTCGCAAGCGCTTGCGAATAAAAAAAGAAGAAGGCTGCGGAGAGAGACCGCAATCTTCTTCTTTTCCTGTATAAAAATAGGCTGATGCCGGTAGATAGGAATACCGGCCAACAAGGTGATTCCCGAAGGAATCTTCGAAAACAATACTACTATAGCATAGTATAGGCAGTTTGTCTACTTCCTCTGTCGCGCCGGCAAGACATCGTCGGGATCGATCTCATAGAGCCCGAATGCCGCCGCGATCTTCATCATGTCACGCATACCGGCAAGATAGGCCGTATCGACCTGGTCGCAGGCATGGACGCGGACAGCGCGGATAAAGCGATCCGTCACATCCCGAAGCTCCTGCGGGATCTCATGAGAGATCTTGAGCCAATCCTGCTCCGCAAGATGCTCTTCCATCTCACTTTGTCGGAAGCCGGGGTCACGCTCGCTCAACTCGACCATCGATCCGTCCTTCAGCTCAGACAGAGCCGAGCGCAAAGCGACCTGAAAGCTATTTTCCTCCATACGTATCCTCCTTCCGTTAATGCGATATGCTAGTATTATAGCACTATAGCAGCCGAAAAGCAACCGTATGTTCGAGCGCCCAAGGTATATCGCACCTTTCAAAACCGATGAAGGCAATAGCCCGATTTATCCGACACGAGCCTGTAAATGCTCTTCGGAAAATACTCTTCAACTGGGACTGATTCCCTTGCCGCATCGAAGAGGCCGGATTTCAAGGCATGAATTATCCGCTCTTCCGCAACTACCGCCATGAGCTCGCAGTTACTCAATGCGAAGAATATGATCTTCTCCGTGCCGAGTAATTTGACGGCACTCTCCCATACCGATGACAAGAGCAGCGACGAAGCCCCTCCAACTCCCCCGCTCAGCCTACCGATCTCCAACATAGCGAGCTGTCCCGTTGTGCCGGTGAAGCCGATCCGTATATCCGATTTGAGGTTGCGGGATGCATATTCGAACAGCTTCCCTCTCGGCAAGTCGAATGTATCGAGATTGTCATACGTCACGATTGCGGCCGCGTAGCCGTCCGTTTCGGATTCACCCTCGACGACGTAGGTGACAAGCAGATCGAGATAGCGATCGTAGATGATCCCCAACTCGTCATAGCCGTCAGCCTTCCAGGCCGGCGACAGCACCGGATAGATCCTGTACGGTATGACTTCTTTAGCGGGGACCTTATATATCCCGTATTCCATATCAAGGTCGCATATCGGCTGCCCCACATCGAACACATCAACCATTTCATTTCCCATCCGATCTCCTATCGGATGGAAGCGGCGATACCCACCGCGCCACATCCTTCCCATATCAATTCCTCCTGTAATGCTTTGTGTAATAGTACTATAACATCAAAAAAGC
>CAJJPN010000203.1:0-3229 GCA_905193635.1 Coriobacteriaceae bacterium | reverse complement strand
TCGGGATACGAGAACGCGAACTGGATGGGAATACGCATGTCGGATGCACCGAGATGCGCCATCACGGAGCCGTCGGCGAACTCGACCATAGAGTGAATCTTGGACTGACGCTGCACGACCACGTTAATGAAATCGAGGTCGCAGTTAAACAGATGCATGGCCTCAATGCGCTCCAGGCCCTTGTTCATGAGGGTAGCGGAGTCAATGGTGATCTTGGCACCCATGGCCCACGTGGGATGCGCGAGGGCATCGGCACGCGTCACGCGATCGAGCTCGTCGCGCGTGCGGCCAAAGAACGGACCGCCCGAGCAGGTGAGCCAAATGCAGTGGGCCTCGCGCGGGTTCTCCCCCAGATAGCACTGGTAGATGGCGGAATGCTCAGAGTCGACCGGAATAAGCTGGCCCGGTTGTGCCAACGGCATAAGCAAGTCGCCACCGACGACGAGGGACTCCTTGTTGGCAAGGGCAAGGCGCTTATTCGAGGTCAAGGCCGCATGGCTCGCCTCGAGACCGGCGGCGCCCACAATAGCGACGAGCACGCAGTCGACATCGTCGCGACGCGCGAGCTCGCAAACCGCCTGCGCGCCAACGCCGAGCTTCGTTCCCTCGGGCAACTCCTGCAGCACGGCGTCATCGCCATGAGCGGCATCGGCCACGGCAACCGCCGGAACCGAGAACTCGCGGGCAGCGGCAACGAGCTCGGAGGTACTGGAGTTAACGGACAGCGCCGTCACCTGCAGGCGATCGGCATGCTGGCGGCACACATCGAGCGCTTGGGTGCCGATAGAGCCCGTACAACCCAGGATGGCAACGCGAAGGCGTCCATCGGGGCCATACGTCGTCTGGAAGGACATTACAGCACGCCTCCGATCATCAGCAACAGCTGCGCGGTAATGCAGCCGAAGATAAGCGAATCGCTACGATCGAGCATTCCGCCGTGGCCCGGGATAAGGTTGCCGGAATCCTTGACGCCCACACCGCGCTTGATGCGCGACTCGATAAGGTCGCCGATAACGCCCAGAATGGACACGACCACGCCACACAGCAGCGCATAGGGCAGGCTGAGCTTGTAGAAGTGCGTCGCCCACAGGATGAGCCAAATCAAACCCGAGCCCAGGATGCCGCCGGCAAACCCCTCCCAGCTCTTTTTGGGAGAGATCTTGGGAACCATCTTGTGCTTGCCGATACGGCTACCCACGATGTAGGCAAACGAATCGGAGACCCAAAGGGACGCGCAAACGCCCACTGAAAGCAGGGCACCGGCAAAACCGGGCACGGCATCGCGCAGCAGCACGATAGCCGACAGCATAAAGCCAGTGTAGATGGGACCCATGAGCGTCACGGCCACATCAGAGATGCGGGTACGCGGCGACCAGACATACCAAATGCCCACAGCGAGCATCAAGGCAAAAAGCAGGGCATTCAGCAACATCGAATCGCCCAACGCCGACAGCGGAAAGAGTACGGCGGCAGCGATACCCATGCGCTCGTTAGCCATCTTGCCATCGAGCCTTGTCATACGGAAAAACTCATAGCAGCACAGACCGCTCATGACAGAAACAAAGATGGCCGTGGGCACGATACCCAAAACCAGGCACAGGATAAAGACAACGGCGTAGACGATACCGGCGGCGGCACGGGTAATAAAGCCCGCCAGCCACGAACCGGTGCCGCTCTTCGCTGCAGGCGCTCCCGCAGTGGCAGCCTTGCGCGCAGGCGCCGCGGAAACTGGCGTCTTGGGAGCAGATGCCTTGGGACGATCGGACACGATTAAGCCTCCTCGGTCTTGCTCAGTCCACCAAACCTACGGTCACGGCCCTGATAGGCCAAAATGGCGTCGACAAGGCCCCAACGATCAAAGTCGGGCCAATAGGTATCGGTGACGTAGAATTCGGAATAAGCCACCTGCCACAGCAGATAGTTCGAAAGGCGCAGCTCACCAGAGGTGCGAATCACAAGTTCGGGATCGGGAAGACCGGCGGTATAGAGGTGGGAAGCCACCATGTCGTCATCAATTGCAGCGGGATCGATCTTACCGGCGGCAGCGTCGGATGCGATCTGACGGACAGCGCGGGTAATCTCGGCACGCGCGCCGTAGTTGACGGCAAGCGCCAGCGTCATACCGGTGTGATCGGCGCACTAGGCAAGACCGCGCTCAAAAACGTCGCGGGTCTTCTTGGGCAGCGCGGAAATGTCACCCAAAAAGACTACGCGCACATTTTCGCGCTTCAGAAGCGGCAGCTCGTCGATAAACGTCTTGGCAAACAGGTGCATCAGAACGTTGACTTCGTGCTGCGGTCGATTCCAGTTTTCGGTCGAAAATGCATAGGCCGAAAGCACGTCGACGCCCAGGCGCACGCAGGCGGTATTGATCTCGCGCAGCGAGACGATACCCGCCTTATGGCCCTCGGTGCGTGCAAGACCGCGCGACGTGGCCCAACGACCGTTGCCGTCCATGATGCACGAGATATGGTGCGGAATGTTATTGAGGTCAAGGTCGGAAAAACCGACGCCCGCAGGGGCGTCGGCAAAGTACTCGACCAGTTTATGCTCGTCGTATTGCACCTTAGATCTCCATGACCTCGGCTTCTTTTTCCTTCAGAAGCTCCTCGACCTTGGCGACATACTCATCGGTATGCTTCTGGACCTTGGCCTGCTCGCGACGTACGTCGTCCTCGGTGAGCTCCTCATCGCGCTCGAGCTTGTTGTTGAAGTCGCGACGGATGTTACGGATAGACACCTTGGCCTGCTCGGCGTACTCGCGGCACTCCTTGACGAGCTCGCGACGGCGCTCCTCAGTGGGAGCCGGGAACGGAAGACGAACGACGGTGCCATCGGAGTTGGGGGTAATACCCAGATCGGAAGCGCCGATGGCCTTGACGATAGCATTGATGAGCGCCTTATCCCACGGCTCGATGAGCAGCATGTGAGCCTCGGGGGTCTTGACGGCGGCAACCTGCGTGACCGGCGTGGGGACACCGTAATAATCGACGGTGATGTCGGACAGAATGTTGGCGTTGGCACGACCGGTACGGACCTTGGAGAAGTTATGCTTGAGGGACTCGAGCGACTTGTCCATATGGGCGGTGATGTTCTCTGCCATGCTTAATCCTCCTGATAGACGAGCGTGCCGACGGGCTCACCCGCGAGCGCGCGCTTGACGGTGTCCTCGCCATCGATGTTGAGGACCAAAATCGGCATACGGTTATCCTGGCACAGAGCCGTAGCC
>CAJJPN010000202.1:0-3251 GCA_905193635.1 Coriobacteriaceae bacterium | reverse complement strand
ATCAGAGCACCAATTTTGCAACATCAGAGCACCAATTTTGCAACATCAGAGCACCAATTTTGCAACATCAGAGCACTATTATCCTAAAATAGTGCTCTGATATTTAGAATTTGTGGTGGAGATATGGGCAAGGAGTTAGTTACCAAATCAAATTCATTGATCAATGCCTCGTACTACCTAAACTTGGGAGAGTACAGACTGATCACTTCTAGTGTCGCGCTAGCACGTAAGGCAGGGCTCGGAATAACAGCCGATAGACCGTTAAAGATCTCTGTGCAAGAGTTTGCCTCTCTCTACAACTTGGACAGAACAACGGCCTACAAAATGTTGCGCTCGGCCTGTGATTCGCTGTTTGAGCGCCAGATTTCCTATCTAGAAACACTGGATGGTAGAAAAATGATCAGTCGCACTAGATGGGTTCAAAGAGTTTCCTATTCAATAGAAGGAGAGGGCGTCGAACTAGTCTTTTCTTCTGACGTTGCCCCTCATATCGCTGGTCTGTCCGATAAATTCACGACGTTCTATATCGAAAACATCAAAAAACTTAGAAGCCCTTATGCTGTCAGGCTTTATGAACAATTTTCACGATGGAAGAATGCCGGGAGCACGCCTGAAATCGACCCTGAAGAGCTAAAACGGCTAATGGGGGTAGAACCGCATCTATATACGACAATTAGACTCTTTAATCGGCTATTAGTTTCCTGTGTAGAAAAAATCAACAAACACACCGACCTACAGGTAACGCTCCACCAAATAAAAAATTGGCGGACCGTTAAAGGATACAAATTTGACGTTGTAGTCCGTGATTCTGTTGATGCGTCCCCCACAACCCTCAAGCTGTCAACGTATCAGCAACGCACCTGGGCTGAGAAGCTTGTTGCGGCTATGGACTTCAATAAGGAAATCAGGCACCGTCTGGAACGATTTCCTGAATCCTACAGCCCGAACCATGCAATATTGATCAATGCCGTAGCCGAAAAGCTGGCAAATCCAAAGATCGCTGCAACGTTCCTTCCGTTGCTAAGACAAGTTGGATTCGGGAAAGGTGGCAGAAAACGACCTCCCAAGAACGAAGACATCAAGCCGATCCGAGTAGTACATGAAGACGGGACTGTGGATGACAAGACGGGTGACCTGTTCAACGGCGAAGGCTAGAATGCAAACTGTCCTCGTGCGACGTACTCGGTCGGGGCTCGATTTGCAGTTCTCCGATGGCTGGTGCAAAAGAGGGTAGATTAACGAGAAGTCTAGGGTCGGGAAAGATGAGCGCGCCCGGCCACACCTTTCAATGAGGCGTTCGTTGGTCGGTTGACCGGTTTTTTGCAAAGTGCCTTTAGAGGCCACCTCTTGGGCCGGGGGTTCCCGGACGGACGTCTCTTTCTTTATTTTTCAGCCCTATTTTTTGCTAGCCATTTACTAACCCAATTACCGTTAGTCTCTTGCTCCTGTAAAAATCCAACAATATCTGCAATTTTTTCGATCTTTAATTTGGAATTTTTCAGGCTCTGATTTATTGCTTTTATTGCCTCACATTGATCTTTAATCTTTTCGCGATTTTCTACTACTTTTTTCTTGCGTTTTAATTCGCGAATTTTCTCATCAATTTTTGCAATATTTTCAGCCATTTTTTCTACCTTAAATACAACTGATTCACTGTTGATTTTAACGGTTTTATAAGTTTCACCAGTGAAACTTTTCGGGGTTTTGGGAGAATCCAAAGAGGGCGCAGCGCCTCGTTGGCACGATCCATTTTTTAGACCGCGGAGCGGGCGTCAAAAAAATGGTATATCGTGCTACACCATTTTATAATGTCCTTCTATAGTTTCTATCTCCGGACAAAGTAAATGGCTCACCTCGCTAAATACACGCTCAACTCTGCTCAAATGCTGTTTCATCACAACCTGCGACATCAGGACAGGACGGGTGAATATGTCTCGTATCACGGATCAAAAATTGACATCACAAAAACACATCTGAATTACCGATTAGATCCGAATACTGATCCGAATGAATTTATTACTCAAAGATTGTCTGAGATTAAAGTTCAAAAAAGAGCCGATGTTAAGGTTTACTGTTCTTGGGTGCTGACTGTCCCTCAGAATTTACCGACTGAAAAGCACAGAGAATTCTTTGAATCTGCCTACCGATTTTTCTCCGCCGATTATGGAGCGAAAAATATCGTTATGGCCTCCGTTCATCTGGACGAGACCACGCCTCATATGCACCTCGGCTTTGTTCCAGTTGTCCGGGAAAAGAAAAATCAGAAAAAACTCGGGCAAGAGAAAGTCTCAGCCAAAGAGTTGCTGACTAGAACCTACATGAAAAATCTGCACAAACGCCTCAAAAACGTCCTAGAGCGCGATTTGAATTGCAGAGTAGACATAACCATTGACCTAGACGATGACGCGCCAAAACGCGAATACGTGCCCTTGGCAACGCTCAAAAAACAGACCGAGGCCGAGGCAAAGAAACTAGAGAGCCTTAAAAAACAATCTGAAGAGCTGCAGGGCGAGATTGATTCTCTGAAGGAGCTACAGAAAAGCCAAGATCAGCAATGCCGAGAGCTGACAGACAGGGAATGCCGTATTCGAGATCAAAACGCAAAGTTAGAAAATCGAAAAGTTCTGCTGCTTCGAGAAATCGCCGAAAACAAAAAGGAGCTAGAGGAATCTGAGGACAAAACGCTTCTTGCCTACAAACGCTTTTACGAATTTCTGAAAGAAACTCTTCCAGCACGGGTTTTCAAGCAACTCACCGACCGCTTTTCTGAATGGAGAAAACAACGGCAGGAGGCAAAGACTGCGCCTGAGCGCTAGTCAATGCGCATCGTGGAATAAACAGTAACGGAGCGAAGCGAGGTTACTGCTTTATGCCGCGAAAGGCGCTTGACGAGCAAGCGAAGGCATAACACGCTTTAGTCATGAGGGACAGAGAGAGCCTTGCTCGACCTGTCCCTCTGACGACTGAGGGCGACTCGCTCCTCCCGGAGGGAGGCGGGGGAGGGCGCGAGGGCTAAGGGTTTGGCGTTAGCCGAACCCGAGACCGAGTTTTAGTGTCGCCCGGAGGGCGCACTTGTCCTGTTAATCACGAGGCTGAAAGCCGAGTTATTAACAGTGAAAATGCTTTTGATAGTTTTATATACTTTTAAATACTTTTAGACGCTCGAGAAGCCTTGAGCTCCAAGGCTTCTAAACGTATCAGAGCACCAATTTTGCAACATCAGAGCACCAATTTTGCAACATCAGAGCACC
>CAJJPN010000201.1:0-3276 GCA_905193635.1 Coriobacteriaceae bacterium | reverse complement strand
TATATTTGATTCCCATCAGGTCAAATGTTGCCTGTACTTTTCCATCTTCTCCGTTTGCTCCGTGAAGTCCAAGGAAAACGATATCTGCTTCTTCACAGAGTTTCAGAATATTCGGTCCGAAAAAGCTTCTTCTTTCCTTCTTCATCTGCTCGATTTGCGTTGCAGACTTAATCTTGATCATAGACCGAGAGCCTCTTTGACATCCCCGTACACGGTCTCGCGAGCCTGGTCACCGTTGACCGACTTGAGCAGACCCTGGCCACGATAGTAGTCGACGAGCGGGCTCGTGGACTTCTCGTAGACGTCGAGACGGTTCTTGATGGTCTCGGGCTTGTCGTCGTCGCGCTGATACATCTCGCCACCGCACTTGGGGCAGGTGGCATCGGCAGCAGTGCCGGTGTAACCGCAGGCGCGGCAGGTGCGACGCGAAGACAGACGATCGATAATGACCTCAGGGGCCACATCGACCAGAAGGGCGCAATCGATCTCGCGACCCATGGCGGAGAGCTCGGAATCGAGCGTCACAGCCTGGGCGGTGTTGCGCGGGAAGCCGTCGAGAATGAAGCCCTGCTGGGCGTCATCGGCGGCAAGGCGCTCCTTGACAAGGTCGATCACGAGCTGGTCGGGAACGAGCTCGCCAGCGTCCATGTACTTCTTAGCCTGAATACCAAGCTCGGTGCCGCCCTTGACGGCAGCACGCAGCAGGTCGCCCGTGGAAATGTGGGCGACGCCAAACTCGGCGACGAGCTCCTGTGCGACGGTACCCTTACCGGCACCCGGAGCTCCGAGCAATACAAGGTTCATGAGCAATCCTCCTCTAGCCTATTTAAAGAATCCATCGTAATCATACATCTTGATCTGGCCTTCGAGCTTATCGACCGTGTCGAGCACAACGCCGACCATGATGAGGATGGACGTTCCGCCAAAAGCCTGGATCAGATGGTTACCCGTGAAGGAGAAGATGATCGAAGGCACGATGGCGATGAGCGCCAAAAAGACAGCGCTGGGAAGCGTGATCTTGTTGAGCGCGTTCTTGATGTAGGCCGCGGTAGCCCTACCCGGACGAACGCCCGGAATAAAGCCGCCCTGCTTCTTAAGGTTGTCGGCGGTGTCATCGGGGTTGAACACCATGGAGGTGTAGAAGTACGCGAAGAACACGATGAGGACAACATTAAGCACCCAGTTGAGCCAACCGGTCGAAAGCGCAGAGGCAACTGCCTGAATCCAGCCGATGCCGGGGAAGAACACAGCAATCTGAGCCGGGAAGTACAGCAGCGCCGAAGCGAAGATGATCGGCACGACACCCGCGGTGTTAACCTTGATGGGCAGGTAGGTGGTCTGGCCACCCATCATGCGACGGCCCACGACGCGCTTAGCGTAGGAGACCGGAATGCGGCGCTGGCCGCGCTCAAGGAAAACAATCAGCGGGATAACCAGCAGGATGATGGCGCAGATGATCACCATGGTGATGATGCCACCGGCGTTACCCTCGGTGCTGGAGAAGATCGCCTGCGGAAGACCGGCCATGATGTTCGCGAAGATGATAAGCGACATGCCATTGCCGATACCGCGCTGGGTGATGAGCTCACCAATCCACATGATCAGCATGGCACCCGCAGTGAGCGTGCCGACGATCATGAGGTCGAAGATGATCTCGGGAGCGCCGGCGCCATTAAAGCTGATGCCGAAGCTCTTAAAGAGGAAGAGGTAACCCACGGAGTTGAGGATTGCCAGAGCCAGGGTGAGGTAACGCGAATACTGCGTAATCTTGGTCTGACCGACCTCGCCCTCGCGGGCAAGCTCATGCAGGGAAGGCACAACGGCCTGGAGCATCTGGAGGATGATTGAGCTGGTGATGTAAGGCATGATGCCCAGCGAAAACACCGACACATAGCTCAACGCGCCGCCAGAGAAAAGATTCAGGAGGGCCATAGCACCTGCGGCGACCGAATTGTTATCGGTCGAGAAAAGGCCCAGCATCCCCTGGAAGGGAATGCCGGGCACAGGAACGTGCGCACCAATGCGGTACACGACGAGCATAGCTATGGTAAAAAGAATCTTTTCGCGCAATTCTTTGATGCGGAAAGCATTCTTAAGACCATTTAGCACGGCAGCTCGACCTTTCCGCCGGCGGCCTCGATCTTGGCCTGCGCAGAAGCGCTGACCTTGTCGACCTTGACCGTGAACTTCTTGGTGAGCTCACCATTGCCGAGCACCTTGACGGGCTCGAACTCGCTCTTGGTGATGCGAGCGGCCTTAAGAGCGGCACCGTCGATCACAGCGCCATCCTCGAACTTACGCTCGAGACGCTCAACGTTAACAGCGGTGTACTCGATACGACGGGGGTTGCGGAAGCCCGGAAGCTTGGGCAGGCGCATAGCCAGCGGAGTCTGGCCACCCTCGAAGCCGGCACCCTTGGTGCCGCCAGAGCGGGAACCCTGGCCCTTCTGGCCGCGGCCAGAAGTGGTGCCGTGACCCGAAGAATTGCCACGGCCGACGCGCTTGCGGTTCTTGGTGGAACCGGGCGCGGGAGTAAGATCGTGAAGCTGCATTTGCTACTCCTCTACAATCTCGACAAGGTGCTTGACCTTGAAGATCATGCCGCGGACGGACTCGTTGTCAGCAATCTCGCGAACCTCGCGGATCCTGTGGAGACCGAGGGCACGGACAGTACGGACCTGGTCCTGCTTGCAACCGTTGGTGCTGCGGACCTGCTTGATCTTGATGGTGTCAGCCATGCTTAGTTCTCCTTACCGACGAACATCTCGGAGACCGTCAGGCCACGGCGAGCCGCGACGTCCTCAGGGCTGGAGAGCTCCTTGAGGCCCTCGACGGCAGCCTTGATGATGTTGAGGCCGTTGTCGGTACCGAGGGACTTGGACAGGACGTTCTTGATGCCAGCAAGCTCGAAGAGGGGACGCACAGCGCCGCCGGCGATAACGCCGGTACCCTCGACAGCGGGCTTGATGATGATGCGGCCGGCACCAAAGTGGCCGAGAACCTCGTGCGGGATGGTGCCCTGCTCGGTCACCGGCACGTGGAACATGTTCTTCTTGGCATCGAGAGACGCCTTGGAGATGGCCAGGGGCACCTCAGCGGACTTGCCCATGCCAACGCCGACGTTGCCCTTGCCGTCGCCAACGACGACGAGAGCGACGAGGCTCATGCGACGACCACCCTTGACGGTCTTCGACACGCGGTTGATGTAAACGACGCGCTCCTGAAGCTCGGGGACCGCGGCGTTGTCTTGTTTGTTACGAGCCATAGACCTTAACC
>CAJJPN010000200.1:0-3285 GCA_905193635.1 Coriobacteriaceae bacterium | reverse complement strand
AAACGGGAGATTATCCACTTTCATTCTGCGGGCACTCATTTAAGTACGTCCCCGATGAGTGGAGCTATTTACCAGCCACGGCAACGCCGATATTTTGGCAACGCCGATGTTTTGACAACGTCAGCGAGCGGTCACCAGGGCGAACAAATTGGCATGAAAAGAGGGCGGCATTGACCTTCTGGTCATGCCGCCCTCTTTGAATGACAAGTTGTCGCCCTGGTGACCGCGCAGCGTCGACCCGTTACGCGGTTTGGTAAAACCGCGTAACCCTACGGACGCTGGCCCATGCCACCCTCGAGGGTGACGGTCTCGCCGTTCATATACTTAAAGTCGGGACCGCAGAGCTGAACGACAACGCGGCCGATTTCCTTCTCGACGTCGCCGTAGTGGCCTGCCGGCGGCATGTGGACGTTGGCCTTGAACGCCTCGGGATAGGCATCCTGGAAGTTCTCGAGCGCGGCGGTCCAAGCAAGCGGGCAAACGATATTGACGTTGATGCCGTCCTTGCCCCACTCGTTGGCGGCAACGCGAGTCAGACCACGGATGCCTTCCTTGGCGGCGGCATAGCTGCACTGGCCGTAGTTGCCAAACAGGCCGGCGCCCGAAGCAAAGTTGACCACGGAGCCCTTGGTCTCCTTCAGGTGCGGATAGGCCTTCTGCATGTACAGGTAGGTGGCATACAGGCCAGAGTAAATGGCCAGGTTAAACTGATCCATGGTGTGATCGGCAATGGTCACGCCCGAGGCGCTGGCCTGAGCGTTGTTGACGACGGCGTCGATGCGACCGAACTCCTCAATGGCCTTGTCGATGACGTTCTGGACGACAGCCTCGTTGTCCTGACCAGCAGAAACATCGGCCTGAACAGGCAGAACCTTGACACCGTACTCGGCCTCGAGGGATTCCTTGGCGGCCTCGAGCTTGGCGACGTTGCGGCCGGTGATGACGAGGTTTGCGCCCTCCTTGGCAAAAGCGATATCGATGCCGTAGCCGATGGAACCAGCGGAGCCGTCCTTAAGCGTGGCCTTGCCGCCGCCGGTAACGATCACGGTCTTACCAGTGAAAAGTCCCATACAAAGTCCTTTCAAATCGCGACGGGCCTGCCCGTCGACTGCGCGCATCCAACTTCACGCGCCAAAAGCTGAAATGCAACTTTAGCGGGTTCAAGCGAAAAATAAAGCCCATGGCAGGCGAACGGCGCAACGTCTTTCGGCGAAGGGAATGTCAAGTACAAACTGGATAAAGTGGCCGAGTTTTTGCTATCGACGCGAGCCATCGAACACGTTTTGAAACTTTGCTGCAGCGCGCGGGATGTCGGCGCGAGACTTTATCATAGGGTGACAAACAACGATGAGGAGCACATGCCTATGACAGACGAGCTGGACCCCCAGACTCAACAGCATATTGATAATTCCGCAGACACCATTGACGACTGCGATACTTCCACCAGAAGCGATGGCGGCATTGATGCCGCTGTCGAGGAGGCTCCTGCCGCCGCAGACGAGGCCGCAGACGCAAATGTCGCCGCAGAGCAAGACAAAGAAGAGCAGCTAGAGCAGCCGGACCCGAGCGATACTGAGCCCAAGGCTGAGAACGCTCCGCAAGCAGCAGGCCCCATCGAGGTGTCTTCGGAAGAAGAGCTCGACGCCGTCATGGACTCCATGATGGATGCCGTCAAAGCGATGAAAGACGCTGTCGCCGATGCCGATGTCGACGCCGAGGAAGAGGAAGCTGCCGAGGCCGCCTCGACGTTTGTGCCCGGCGAGACCCCGGTTGCCGACCAGGGCAGCACCATGCCCTCGTTCCTGCAACTCGAGCACCCCACGATCGGCACCGACGCGGTCGACCCACACGCAGCGGGCTTTTCCGTGATCGAAGGCGGCACCGGCAATATCGCCGCGCCGCAGGCTACCGATGCGGACGCTGCCGACACCGCTCGCCCGACCGCCCCGCACTCCCCCGCCGCGAGCCGCGATCTGGGGACCGCCGTCTCGAACACCGCGAACGCCGTGGGCACTTTTATCGCCCAGGGCGCGTCGGCCATGCGCGAGATGAACGCCGCCAAGAAGGCACTCGCCGATGCCCGCGCCCACCTGTCCGAGCTTGAGCAGCGCATCGCCGACCAGGCAGAGGAGCTCGAGACGCGCCAGGACATCGCAGGCCGCTACGATCAGATCATCGCCGACCAGCGCCAGGCAATCGCCACGGCACAAAAGACTGCAGCGGCCGCCGAGATTGACCGTGATGCCCACGCCTCCAAAGCGACAGAGCTCAAGGGTCAGCTCGAACAAATGAAGACAGAGGATGACGCGACTGAGCTCCGTCTGAAGGCCGCGCTCGATGCCGTGGAGGCCCGCGAGGCGAGCTCGCGCGAGACCGGCAACCGCCTCGTTCGACGTCTTGAGGATTCCAAGCGCATCCGCGACAAGGTGAAGGCAGAGCGAGACGCCGGCATTGCCGCCGCACAACAAACCGTCGACCAGCTCGAGACGCTGCGTCATGAGTATGCCGAGCTGCAACGCAATCCCTCGGCAAATCCCGCCAACTATACGGTGCGCACCAGCGAGCTCTCGATGCAGATTTCCGACACGGCAGATGCCCTGCGTAAAGCCGAAGAAGATGTCCCGCGCATCACCGCCGACCTTGAGCACTCGCTTGCCGCAGCCGAGCAGGCCGTCGAGCAGGCTCAAGCCCCTATCGCCGACGCAAAACGCGCGCACCAAGCCGTGACGACCGAAGCCGATGCCGCGCGCGACGAGCTGCAGACGGCGAAGACAGCCGCCGCGACTCGTCAGCGCGAACTGCGCGAGAAGATCACTGCCGAGGACAAGGCACGCCGCGACCAGGAGCAGAGCATCGCCAACGCCCAAGCAGATGCCGCACATGCGCAGTCGATCATCGAACAGGCGACCGAAGTGCACGACCACCCAGAGATCACTGAGTCGCTTGCAGGATCCTTGGCCCGAGACAAAGCCGAACACGCCGAGACCGAGCAAGAAGTCGACCAGCTCGAGGCCGCCGAAGACGACGTACGAGAGCGCACCCGCGACTCACGCGTCAAATTCACCGGAGCCATCGCCTGCATCATCGCCGCAATCCTGGTGATCATCCTAGTCTGGCTGTTCGCAAGCAAGTAGTCATTGGGGACGTTCTTAAACGACTAGTCAAACAAGAACGTCCCCAACGACAAGCCCAATGACGAGAGTGGATAATCTCCCACTTTGAGCCCCCAAGCAGGCCAAAAACGGGAGATTATCCACTCTCATTCTGCAGGTACTCATTTAAGTA
>CAJJPN010000199.1:0-3320 GCA_905193635.1 Coriobacteriaceae bacterium | reverse complement strand
AATAATGGCTGGTCCTCATTGACTTTTTTGATACGAGTGCGGCCTTCAAGGTATTCGCGGTACATATATTTGATGTAATCGGACATTGCGATTCGCTCCTTTTATCTATTCGCCTACGGTGTCTTCTTCACGGATCTGGTTGACTGTCGTTCGTTCAGTTTGCATCCGCTGCGCCACATCGCGGTTCACTTCATGTTTATGTCCCAGGGTGCGGTCAGGTGCCGATTGCGCTTTATTCTCCGTATATGGGATGACTTTTGCGGCGAGCTGGCTGCATTCATCGCAGCTGAGGTTCGGCAGTTTGCCGATATCCACTCCGGCATTCTGCAGATTTCTAAGGAGCTGAGATGCGGCGACCATGGAATCATTCATGGGAATATCGACTTGGCAGCCGCAGGGGAGATATTCATACGTTTTGCCTCCGCCGATCAGCTCATAGTCTATCAATGGGACAAGTTCACCTTCGAGCGAGCGGGAGCCGCTTTCAACTGCAGAGACAAGGGCTTCTGGACTGAACTTCAGGCTGTACCCATCGACATCGACGCCGCCGAGGTATTCCATATAGATAGTTTCATCGATAGTCGTATAGTCCTCGCCGGTGCATTTGAAATATGATTTCAAGGCGTCGAACAGTTTTTCATGGTAGCCGGTCGGTAGTGAATACTCGCTATAAAATTCGAGCCCATGCGTGCCGGTCTCGGCAAATCTATCGACAATTCCACGTAAAACAGCAGGCGGCCAGTTTCCGACGTCACCGTAAAGCGCACTGTAGAAATCGGCATCCTTGAAATCGAAGTCATATACCTCTTGTCGGATAGGGTCACCGGTGTGCTCATCGGATGCGTTGAACCTATACGTTTTCAGAAAGGCCATCATCCCATCGTTGATTTCGACTTTGGAGATGTCATCTGGAAGGAGTTCTTTCGGGTCGAGCGAGTGCCTAGTCCAGGCATTCGTGTCACGGGCGGATTCGCCTTCGACGAGATTGGTGAAATCAGAGATCGACACGCACTTGCTGACGAACTCGCCGGTGGCTTGATTGAAAAAGACCTGCATGTCGACGCCATCGCCGTCGCGGTGGATAAAGTCGTCTCCGTAACCGTACTCGTTTCTTTCGTAGCGGCTATAGCTGAAGAGCGGTTTATTAAGATCGAGAGTTTTTTCAGTATCCATGTCTGTTCGGCTCCTTTACATGTGAATCGCATGGTCGCCGATCATACTTACGGCGTTTTCACGACTTGCCTGCATCCGCTGCGCTGCATCGCGGTTCACTTCATGTTTGTGTCCCAGGCTGCGGTCGGGCGCCGGCTGCGCTTTATTCTCCGCATAGGGGATGACTTTAGCGGCGAGCTGGCTGCATTCGTCGCAGCTGAGGTTCGGCAAGGCGTCAAGATCCACTCCGGCATCCCGCAGCTCCTTGATCGATTGCGCCGCATTTTCAATCGAATTATTCATCGGGACGGTAACATGGCAGCCGCAGGGAAGATATCTATCGGGTCCGAAGCTGTCTGAGAGATAGGGGACCAGCTCGGCCTGAACAGTCTCGGTAGCATGTTCTACAGCCGCGATAACGTCTTGGGGATTGAACTTAAGCGAGATACCGGAGAGATATGAGCCGTAGCTCCTGGCAGCGATCAGGTCGCCTGGCGTCCTGTAATTACTCTCTCCGCATCCGAAATAATCTTTAAGGGACGCCAGCAGCTCTTTATGGTGGTCGAGCGGCAGAGCCCGATCGTTCTCATATTCTGGAATGGGACGGTTTTCGACATTGCACTTTTCCACGAGGGTGCAATAGACGCTCTGCGGCCACTTTTCGATTGCTCCATAGAATTCACCGGCGGCCTCGATGTCGCCCGTGCGGGTGAAGAGAAAATCCTTAAGTGATTCCGGGTAGTCCGTCTTGTCCCCGAAGACGGCATCGTAGAATTCATTCTGGTAGAAGAAGAGACCGCGCGGCAGGACGTGGATAAAATCCTTCACAGACTCATCTACTTCAAATTTGACGTTAGAGATCGGGAATTTCGGACTGAAATCGCTCGGTTTATACTCGCGGGCTGTGCGGGGCAGCTCGAAATGCTGCTTTGCGCCGTCCGCGAGGTCGATATAGTCGTCGACATATTTGAGTTTGCCGATGAACTCACCGCTCTCCGGGTCGAAATAGATCTGGGCTTTCTGTCCGGTACCGACGTGGAGACGGTTTCCCCTTTTGTCATCGGCGCTGCCGTTCTGCAGATACCAGCTGAAACTGGCGACGGGTTTATCGAAATCAAACTTAGCCATTGCCCATCCCCCTTTGCTTACGCTCCGATGGCATTTTCATCGCGCATGTTCACAAGGTCTGCGCGGTCGCCCTGCATGTGGGCAGACGCGTCGCGAGCCGTTTCCTTCTTGTGCGAGAGACTGCGGCCGGCGCGATCTTCCTGTTCCGTCTTTTCGGGCATATCGAGCTTCTGCACGATCTCCTTGCCGGCTGCCGTATGCCCGACTTCCTGCTCGTAGCGGTCGATGATGAAGTCGGTCGCCTGCGATGCCTGGGAAGCGGCGGCAAAGAAATCGTCACAGAGTTCTTCCTTGGTCGCCTCATATTCGTCCGTGCCGGCCACGCTGTCGAGACGCCCCTTCCAGAACTCGAGGTAGGCGACATGCTCGCCATAACCGGCGGCCTCGGGGTCGGTCTCTGCCTTGACGGCAAGGTCGACGGAGCTGAAGATGCTGCTTAGCTCAGCGACGATCTCCTCGTGTGCATATTCCTTGCTGCGCATGTCACCCGTCATCTGACGGTCAAGTGCGGGTGCTGTAGAATGGCCCATCTCATGGAGCAGTGAGGCGAGAAACGAGGAATTGCTGTTGAACGCCTCGCGGGACGGAACCGAAATCTTGTCATTGACGAAGTTGTAGTAGGCGCCGTCGGTGCTCCCCTCGAACACCTCGCACCTACTCGACGCGATCACATCGTCGGCAAGGAGTCCGACTTCGATATCGTCATTCGGCGCGAGGTCGGGAACGGGAAGCGGCGGGACGCCCTCGATAAGTGAGAGGTTGAAGACCTTGAAGTAGCGGTCGCATTCCGGGTGCGGATGGACGCCACTCGGAAGCTGCTCGAATTCATATTTTCCGTTATCGCCTTTACGGTAGCGTCCCCAGACGCCGTTCTCTTTGACGGCGCGAACCCTGGTGAACTTCTGTGTGCCCCCTTTGTCGGTAAGCGGCGTTCCGTCTTTCTTGACGCGCGGAATGTAGGCGTACATGCCCGGGTGAATAAGTTGGGGGTTCCTTCTTTTGTCTTTTCGAGGGAGGAATTTGCAGATGGGGAACCTGTC
>CAJJPN010000198.1:0-3341 GCA_905193635.1 Coriobacteriaceae bacterium | reverse complement strand
ATGGCGCTTACCGCCATTCGCGGCTTTCGCGACGACTTTGAGCACCACATTCGCGAGCACTCCTGCGGCTTTGACCGCGAGGCACGCGTTCCGTGCGTATCGGGCTGCCCGGCGCACGTCGACATTCCCGGGTACATCTCGCTGGTCGAGGCCGGCCGTTATGCCGACGCCGTCAAAGTCATCCGCAAAAACAACCCGCTGCCGCTCGTCTGCGGCCTGGTATGCGAGCACCCCTGTGAGATGCACTGCCGTCGCGGCATGGTCGACGACCCCATGAACATCCTCGCTCTCAAGCGTTTTGCCGTTGAGCACAGCGACCTCAACGACCACAAGCCCCATGTAGTGGACAACACCGGCAAGCGCGTCGCCGTGATCGGCGGCGGCCCGGCCGGCCTTTCCTGTGCCTACTACCTGGCCGTGATGGGCCATAAGGTGACCATCTTTGAGCAGCGCCACCACCTGGGCGGCATGCTGCGCTACGGCATTCCCAGCTACCGTCTGCCGCGCGAGCGCCTGCAGGCCGAGATCGACTGGATCTTGAGCGCCGGCATCAACGTGGAACTCGACCACTCCGTCAACGGCGAGGAGCTTGCCCGCCTGCGCGACGAGTTCGATGCCGTCTACCTGGCCATTGGCGCCCACAGCGATAAGAAGCTCGGCCTTCCGGGCGAAGAGGCGTTCGGCGTGGAGTCGGCCGTCAAGATGCTGCGCGCCATTGGCGATGATGAGCTGCCCGATCTGAGTGGCCAGCGCGTATGCGTCATCGGTGGCGGCAACGTCGCCATGGACGTTGCCCGCTCTGCCGTGCGCTGCGGTGCCGAAAAGGTGAGCATCGTCTACCGCCGTCGCATCTGCGACATGACGGCCCAGGACGCCGAGATCGCCGGCGCCCAGGCCGAGGGCTGCGAGGTGCTGGAGCTGACGGCCCCGCTCGCCATCGAGACCGGCGAGGACGGTCGCGTGTGCGGCCTGCGCGTGCAGCCACAGATTATCGGCGAGCCCCGCCGCGGTCGCCCGGCCCCGCGTGCCGCCGCTACGCCAGAGCGCGTCATCCCCTGCGAGCGCGTGTTCGTGGCCATTGGCCAGGACATCGATTCCAAGCCGTTTGAGGAGATGGGTATTGCCTGCAAGTGGGGCTGCGTCGTCACCGATTCGGACGGCGCCGTGCCCAACTTCGATGGTCTCTTTAGCGGCGGCGACTGCCAGACCGGCCCCGCCACCGTTATCCGCGCTATCAACGCCGGCCGCGTGGCCTCGGCAAACATCGACCGCTACCTGGGCTTTGATCACAAGATCAAACTCGAGGTCGAACTGCCGACCGTCCAGTTTAAGGGTAAGCACGAGTGCGGCCGCTGCGAGCTGGGCGAGCGCGAGGCGGGCGAGCGTATTCACGATTGGAATCTGGTCGAGCAGGGTCTTACCGAACAGGAGGCATGCCAGGAGGCGAGCCGCTGCCTGCGCTGCGACCACTTTGGCTTTGGTGCGTTCCGCGGAGGGAGGAACTTGGAATGGTAGAGCCCAACAAAACCACTGTCAGCGACAACACCGAAAACGGAGCGCACAACATGGTCAAGCTCACTATCGATAACTGCGAGGTCGTGGTGCCCGAGCACACCTCAATCCTGGATGCAGCCAAGTCCGTCGGCATCCAGATTCCCACCCTGTGCTATCTGCGCGATCTAAACGAGATCGGCGGCTGCCGCGTGTGCGTGGTCGAGGTTGAGGGCTGCGACCAGCTGGTTGCCGCCTGCAACAACTACGTGCTCGACGGCATGGTGGTCCACACCAACAGCCCCAAGGCGCGCGAGGCCCGTCGCACCAACGTGCAGCTGCTGCTGTCGCAGCACGATGCGCAGTGCGCGAGCTGCGTGCGCAGCGGTAACTGCAACCTGCAGGCCATCGCCAACGACCTGGGCATTTTCTATCTGCCCTACCAGAAGCATCTGGCGGGTGAGGGCTGGGACTTCGACTTTCCCATCATCCGCGACAACGACAAGTGCATTAAATGCATGCGCTGCATCAAGGTGTGCGAGAGCGTCCAGGGCTTGGGGATTTGGGACCTGACCAACCGCGCCACGCACACCGCCGTGGGCACCCGCGGGCGCGCGCCGATCGGCAAGACCGACTGCGTCGCATGCGGCCAGTGCATCACGCATTGCCCCACGGGCGCGCTGCGCGAGCGCGATGACACCGAGGCCGTGTTCGACGCTCTCGCTGATCCCGACAAGATCGTGCTGGTGCAGATCGCGCCAGCCGTGCGTAGCGCTTGGGGCGAGGAGCTCGGCATTCCGCGCGAGGAGGCCACCGTCGAGCGCCTGGCCTGCGCACTGCGCCGTGTGGGCTTTGAGTACGTGTTCGATACTGATTTCTCGGCCGACCTCACCATTATGGAGGAGGGCTCCGAGCTGCTCGAGCGCCTGGGCGCCGCCGCCAAGGGCGAGGGCGACAGCCGCGGCTGGCCCATGTTCACGAGCTGCTGCCCGGGCTGGGTGCGCTTTGTGAAGGCGCGCTATCCGGAGTTTGTTGACAGCCTGTCCACGTCCAAGTCGCCGCAGCAGATGTTTGGCGCTGTCGCCAAGACTTATTACGCCAAGGTTCTGGGCGTGGAGCCCGAGCGCCTGTTTGTGGTGTCCGTGATGCCGTGCACGGCCAAGAAGGCTGAGTGTGCGCTGCCGAGCATGATGGGCGAGGGCGGCGCGCCCGACGTGGACGTTGCGCTGACGGTGCGCGAGATGGTGCGCATGATCCGCGCGAGCCACGTGAGCGTTGACACGCTGGTCGAGGAGCCGCTCGATACGCCGCTGGGCTTTGGCACGGGCGCGGGTGTGATCTTTGGCGCCACGGGCGGCGTGATGGAGGCCGCCGTGCGCTCGGCATATTACCTGGTGACGGGCAAGAACCCGGATGCCGATTTCTTTACCGACGTGCGCGGACTCGATGGCTGGAAGGAGGCCGTCGCCGATATCGATGGCACCAAGGTGCGCGTCGCGGTGGCGCACGGGCTGGGCAACGCCGCCCGCCTACTCGACGCTATTCGCGACGGCCGTGTGAGCTATGACTTCGTCGAGGTTATGGCGTGCCCGGGCGGCTGCGTCGGCGGCGGCGGTCAGCCCATCCACGACGGTTGCGAGCTGGCTGCCGAGCGTGGCCAGGTGCTGTGGGGCCTCGATGCGAACGCCGAGATTCGCTTCTCGCACGAGAATCCCGATGTCCAGGCGTGCTATCGCGAGTTCTTGGGCGCGCCACTCTCGCCGCTGGCCGAGGAGCTGCTGCATACCGACCACCATGCATGGACGATGCCTAGCGAGGGGACGTGCTAGCGATGCGCGCGTTTGATTTTG
>CAJJPN010000197.1:0-3362 GCA_905193635.1 Coriobacteriaceae bacterium | reverse complement strand
TGCTCTTGTTGTCGACAGGCTGTTTTTTGAGCTCCGCCAGATCGGACAGGCCGCCCACGCGTACCATGAGAAACTCGTCGAGGTTAGACTCGAAAATCGACACGAACTTTAGACGCTCGAACAGCGGAACGGTCTCGTCGAAGGCTTCGTCAAGCACACGGTTATCAAAGCGCAGCCAGCTGAGCTCTCGGTTCTGCGTGTACGAGAAGTCGCGCGGCGGTTTGCGCAGCTTTGCGGCGGCTTGCTTTTTTTCGATTTTGCTCGGCATATGCATCTGTCCGTTCAGTCCCCGCAGGGGACGGTTGCCTAACACTATTCACTATTGTCTCAATTTAGTCGACTTGTGGCACGGACGTATTGTGCGAACGGTATCTTAACCTACTTCTTACGCTGTCAAGCCATAGAGCTGACGCCCGTCGCGTTGCGAAAAACGGTCTAGATCCTCACTCAACTGCTGAGTATGTGTGAATAAGAATGATAGATAGCTGAATATCATCGAATACAGGCAGAAACACGAACAAGCGTCATTTATATACATAAAACCGTTGTAGATATGCAATTCTTAATCGAAAGATTGGAGTTGTAATTGCGAATGATTTTTGAGAAAAAAGAGCGTTTACCTTAGAAAAGCTACTTTAGAACGCCGAAGTGCATTATGGGGGAATCATATTCGATATACCGTTCATCGAACTTTGTTGACCGTTCGGGGGCGAGGTGGAATTGCGGTTGGAATTTGGATATAACTAGAGCTGTCAGCAAGCAGCACCCGTTACGGAAGGGTGCTGAGAGATTCGGCCGAAAGGCCCGAAAGAAAGGTAGGAGGCCATGACGAAAGGTCTGCACGTGCCTTCCGAGATCGGCAAGCTCAGGAAGGTCTGCCTGCACCGTCCCGGCGACGAGCTCCTCAACCTGCCGCCCGACGAGCTCGAGCGACTCCTGTTCGACGACGTCCCGTTCCTGGAGGTCGCGCAGCAGGAGCACGACACCTTCGCCCAGATCCTGAGGGACCAGGGCGTGGAGGTGCTCTACCTCGAGAACCTCGTCGCCGAGGTGTTCGACCAGGTCCCCGGCGCCCGCGCCGAGTTCACCGACCAGTACATCGCCGAGGCAGGCATCCGCGGCCAGCAGATGCCGCAGATCGTCCGCGAGAAGCTGGACTCCATCGAGGACAACCTCGAGTTCGTCAAGAAGACCATGGCCGGCATGACCAAGGCCGAGATCGACATGCCCCTCACGGCGTCCACGACCCTCGACTCCCTGGTCAACTCCGAGTCCGAGTCCGACCTGATCATCGACCCGATGCCCAACCTCTACTTCACCCGCGACCCGTTCGCGGTCGTCGGCGAGGGCGTCAACCTCAACCGCATGTACTCGGTCACCCGCAACCGCGAGACCCTGTACGGCAAGTACGTCTTCAAGTACCACCCCGACTACAAGGACGTCTCCCTGTACTTCCGCCGCGACTGCCAGTTCCACACCGAGGGCGGCGACGTGCTGAACATCAACGAGAAGACCCTCGCCGTCGGCATCTCCCAGCGCACCCAGGCCGCCGCGATCGACGTCATGGCCCAGAACATCTTCTGGAACTCCGACTCCAAGGTCGAGCGCATCCTGGCCTTCGACATCCCCGTCTCGCGCGCCTTCATGCACCTCGACACGGTCTTCACCCAGATCGACGTCGATAAGTTCACGATCCACCCCGCCATCATGGGCACCCTGCGCGTCTACGAGCTGACCGCCGGCAAGAACCCGGGCGACGTGAACATCCGCCTGATCGAGGACACCCTCGAGCACGTCCTGGAGGACGCCACCGGCGTCGACCAGGTCAAGCTGATCCCCTGCGGCGGCGGCGACCCGATCGCGGCCTCCCGCGAGCAGTGGAACGACGGCTCCAACACCCTGTGCGTCGAGCCCGGCAAGATCTGCGTCTACGCCCGCAACACCGTCACCAACGACGTGCTGTACAAGGAGGGCCTGGACCTTCTCGTCGTGCCCTCCGCCGAGCTCTCCCGCGGCCGCGGCGGCCCGCGCTGCATGAGCATGCCCTTCTGGCGCGAGGACCTCTAAGGTTTTCAAAGACCCGTACAGGTCTTACTACAAACATCTAGCTGCCATTAGATGTCTCCCATTGGGGCGGTGCGGATCTTTCGCACCGCCCCATTCATGTTTAATGACGCTAAATGAAGATCAGATAAGGTGGCCATGGATATCAAGACAATCGGTGTTGAGGAATGGCTCAACGTTTGGGAGAAGAGTGCTACCTGGGATATCGCTCAGTCGACGATCTCGTCGCTGACCATGGGCGAGCTTCGCGCACTGGACGAGCAGGACGGCGCCACGTTCTACGAGCGCCTGGATCGCGAGAAGATGAACTACGGCTGGATCGAGGGATCGCCGGAATTTAAGGCCGAGGTCGCCAAGCTGTATCGTCGCGATGTCAATCCCGATCACATTCTGCAGACCAATGGCTGCACGGGCGCCAACCTCAACGCCATCATGGCCGTCGTTGAGCCCGGCGATCACGTGATTGCCGAGTGGCCTACCTATGCGCCGCTCTACGAGATTCCGCGTACGCTGGGTGCCGAGGTCGAGTATTGGGAGCTTCGCGAGGAGCTCGGATGGAAACCCGATATCGAACAGCTCAAGCGCCTCGTTCGCCCCAACACGAAACTCATCTGCATCAATAACGCATCGAACCCCATCGGTACGGTGCTTGATTCCGATACGCTCGGTCAGATTGCCGAGATTGCCCGTTCGGTGGGCGCCTACGTGTTGTGCGACGAGGTGTATCTGCCGCTCGAGAACACCGAGTCCTTTATGTCGATGGCCGACGTGTACGATAGGGCCATTGTCACCAACTCGGTTTCCAAGACCTATTCGACGCCTGCAGCTCGCGTGGGCTGGGTCGTTGCGGACGAAGAGGTGTCCAACCGCATCCGCACCTACCGCGACTACACCATGATCTGCAGTGGCGTGTTTAACGATGCTTTGGCGACCTACGTGCTCGAGCACAAGGACAAGATTCTCGAGCGCAACCGCAAGATCGTGTTTGGCAACCGCGATATCGCGCAGGCTTGGATCGATACGCAGCATCGTGCCTCCTGGACGGCCCCGCAGGGCGTGTCCACCTCGTTTATCCAGCTGGATGTTCCCGAGGATGACGAGGAGTTCTGCAAACGCCTGCTGGCCGAGAGGGGAGTGCTGTTGGTTCCCGGTAGCCGTTTTGAGCTTCCCTGCGGAGCGCGCCTGGGCTACTGCGCGAGCGAAGATGCTCTTCGCGAGGGCCTGAGGCTTCTGGGCGAGGCACTGGCCGAGTTCGATCGTTAGGATCACGACCCCCTTTGAAGGCCGTATTCAAATTG
>CAJJPN010000196.1:0-3374 GCA_905193635.1 Coriobacteriaceae bacterium | reverse complement strand
TGCCACTCCCCTTTTGCTGAGAGGCATCCGAGCCGCTAAAGAACGGCAGGCCCGCACCGGGACGACCAGCACCGGCGCCGGCGAGCGGACGCTTCTTGTCCTGGTCCTTGGCGGTGAGTTTCTCGATAGCCTTTTTGATGGAGGCGGACGACACACCCAAGCGCATGAGGATGTCCATGGCCATGCCGTTGCCCTCTTCGACGATGCCGATCAGCAAATGCTCGGTCGACACGTAGGTCTGGTTGTTCTCACGCGCCACGCGGAATGAACGCTCCATCACGCTAATGACGAGCGGCGTAAAGGCGAGCTTGGCCGCCTCGGTCTCCTCACTGGGCTCGGGAACCGTGGTCTGGACCTCTTTGAGAGTATCCATGATGTCATCGTAGGAGATGTCGAGCGAACGTAGTGCCTCGGCGGCAATGCCCTCGTCCTCCTTGGCAAGCGCGAGCAGCAGGTGCTCGGTACCCACCTTATTTGAATGAAGATCGAGCGCCTCTTGCTTGGCCATGGACATGACCTTGCGCGCGCGATCGGTAAAACGGTCTAACATGCTAGTTCCTCTTAGACGAGCTAGTTTTTTCAAACGCAAAGCGCCGCCCCGCGGCAGCGCTTTGGTCTCTTTACCCATATGGAGTATATGTTAACCGTTGGGACCTTTTCCGCATGCAGCCATACGACAACGTCTACAAAAAAGGAATTGCTCGGGTCCGTTTGGCGGTTTGGTTTTGAGCTGCTGTCTAGCAGGCGGGCTCGGCGCCCATGTCCTCGGTAACGTCATTGACGGCATCGGCAACGGGAGCGCCCGGCATGCGCACGAGCTCCATGTGCGGCTCGGCAAAGACCGTGCCCATGGGGAAGGCGCGGCGGAAGACAAAGCGAGCAACCGGACCGGCCACCAGCAGGTTCCAAGGTAGAGCCATGATAAAGTTGCGCGGAATGTTAACGAGCCACATCATCGGCAGCAGCTGCAGGTTGGCGAGCGGGCCGCCGGGCATGTGGAACAGGCCCTCGCACGCACCGTAGAGCGACATGATGATGACCATAGGAACGACCATGCAGGAGCTGACGGCGAGCGTCATGGCAAGCGGCGAACTCTTGCCCGGCGTGACCAGGAATTTAAAGGCGAAACCCTTGGCGAGCGGGCTGGCGACAAACCAGTCGCAGCACATGGCAAAAACGTAGGCAACGGGGAAGCCGAGCCACGCGGCGGCAACAACCTCGCCGTTAATGGCCCCATGCTGCAGGGCAACGTTGTAGATGCTCATCCAGAGCACCATGCAAAAGCACATGATAAAGGTGAGCAGCAGGCTCTCTCGTTTGTTGATAGGCATAAAGGGCAAAATCCTTTCTGTGTTACGCCGCGGCACCACGCAACAAAAACGGGCGGACGAGATGGAGCTGTTGGGACTTCATCTCGCCCGCCCGTGATACGTGCGTCTGCGACTACTTATGTGGTGGAACCAGCCTAGCACGAAAACCCCGCGCTTCGTAAGCGTTGAGTTTGTGAAGATGCGGGGCACCAATAATCCCCCGACCCCATAAGTTGCAGTGGAATACGGACTGTTTTGACCCTTTAAGCAGCAATTCAGTCCCTATTTCACCGCAACTCATTTGGTGCAAAGCAACCTGTCCCCCTTGCACCAATTAGCTGGTGTGGCGCCAGCGAGAGTCGGTGAGGGTTCTCGCCACGCCCAGGCCAACGGGCAGAAACGCCACAATGAGCACTGCACGCACAAACCAGCCGAGCATATTGACCGTGTCGAAGGTGCACATGTAATACATCGAGCGATACAGATACAAGCCCGGCACCATAATGACAATCGATGGCACCGTGAGGGCGATACGTGGGTAGGTGAGCTTGATTTCGGCTAAGCTCGCGAGCAGCCCCGATACCAGCGCGCCAATAAACGCTGCTGCCTCGGGAGGCATACCTACGCTCAGGCCCAGAAAGGGAAACAGCGTCGGCGCATCGACGAGCGTAAGGCGCAAGGTATTGGACACGGCGCCGATCAGCCCAGCTGCCGCGGCCATCTTTACCGGGCTGTTGAACATCACCGAGAAGCCGAATACGCCAACGAAGCTCATCACCACGCGCAGGAGCGTAAGGGCAAGCGGCGAAAGGCCGAGCGGGGCAAAATCATCCGGTGCCAGCCCCACACACTCGGCAACCATCCAGCCCACAAGGGTCGCCATCACAATAATCGACACGGCATACGAAAGACGCTCAATGCCGCTTCGCATATCGAGCTTAGCGATGTCGAGGCCTGCCGTAATGAGGGGAAAGCCGGGAATCACAAAGAGCATGGCGCCGATATAGCCTTCTTGGTGCGACATTGCCCCCGGTACGACCTGGCCAAGGCCGAGCAATGCCAGCAGATACGAAACGCAAGCGAGCGCAACGCCAATCGTCAGCGCGCTAAACTGGCCAAGACCCTGCTTGAGAATATGAGAGCGAGCAAAGTTGCCAACACCAGCGCCTACGAATGCGCAGGCCATCTCGATAGGGCCGCCGCCGAGCAAAAAGACGAAGGCGCCGCAAGCACAAGCTGCCGCAAGGCCCTGTTGCCAGGGAGAGTAATCGGGTTTTGAACTCTCAACGGTCTTGAGCATCTCGTGGTATTCGTGCACGGTAAACCGGCGCCCATACGTCTCGATTTCCTTTAGGAAGCTCTCCATCATCCAAATGCGATGGGTATTGACTCCCGTTGTGGGCAGGCTGACAACCTCGTTAAAGCAGTGGCCATCTTCGATGCAGGTGCACTCAAACGACAGAAGACTTAAGTCAACGTGGACGGTGACACCGAGTACGGCGGCAACGCGATTCATGGTATCGCGTACACGCCAGGCACCCGTTCCGCTCGCGAGCATAAGCATACCGGTGCGGCAGATGATGGATGACTTATCGGTGAGCGGCGCATCGACGGCAAGCTCATCGCCTGCCGTCACGATCTGGTGCCAGTCTGTTTTCATATGGAGTGCGCCGGCACGAACACCGTGGTGCATGGGGGCTCTCGAAAGCAGCGAGTCAAGGCGCGAAGACTGTGGGGGCTCCGTTGATTCGTCCTCAACCTCATCAGTCTCTTCATCGACCAGATCAAATGAGTCAAGCGATGCCGGCTCGCGACGATCGATTAGCTCCTCATCCTCATCGTCAAAGTAATTGAACTGATCGAGCATGCCCTCTTCGATTGCACGCTCGCTCGCGTCGTCCATATAGACGCTCCCTTCCCACCGACTAACCCCCATCCTAGGCAGCGACGGCTAAAGGAAACATAAAAGAGACGGCTGCCATGCGAGCCATGTGCTCAATAGCCGTTGGGTAGTCGTTTAAGAACGTCCATTACAGTCGAAATTGTCAGCCCGGGCCCGTCTCG
>CAJJPN010000195.1:0-3447 GCA_905193635.1 Coriobacteriaceae bacterium | reverse complement strand
GGACAGTCTTCGCGAAAAAGCTGCAAGGACTGTCCCCCACTGCCGGCAGAAAAGGAACGTCCCCATCTGCCGGATTAAGCGAGACTCTCCAGCACGCGACGGAGCTCCTGCTGGACGGCGTGGTCGCGATTACAACCCACCACGCGATCGGCCACCGCCTTGAGCGCGGGGCGCGCGTTTCCCATCGCACAGCCCGTACCGACAAAGCGAATGATCTCGTAGTCGTTCATAGAGTCGCCAAACGCCATGACCTCGTCGCGTTCGACGCCATAGTGCTCCATGAGCTGTGCGATGCCCGAGGCCTTCGACACACCGGGCTGCATGGCATCGATCCACGCGTTGCCCGAAGGCGCAAAAGTAAAGAGCTGACCGAGTTCACGCTGCAGTACGTAAGCGCTGTCCATAACGGCACTGTCGTCGCAAAAGATACTCGCTTTGATGATATTTACGCTGGGATCGGGCAGCTCCCAAATACGCTCGGCATTGGGAAGGTCCTTATCGACCTCACGCACGAACTTGCACTCGTCATCGAGCAGGAAGGACTTGGTTCGGTCAAAGAGCGCAAGATGCAGATTGGGAAACGTCCTGACGGCTTGGGCGAGCCTTCGAATCGCCAGGTGGGAATACACCTCACGGTCTACCATCTTACCGTCGGCGTAGACTTGGGCGCCGTTAGCGGCGACAAAGTCCATCTTGTCGCGAACGGGCGCAAAGAACTCGCACAGGCGATCGTAGCGACGACCTGACGATGCGGCGAAATGCACGCCATGCTCGCGTAGCGCCAGAATCAGTTCGTAGGTCTCGGGAGGCACCTGGCCGTTTTCGTCAAGCAACGTGCCGTCCATATCGGATGCAATCAGTTTAAACATAGAAAAGCTCCCTTCGGGCTTGTTGGAATCGAACGTGTATCCGATTCCAACGTACCCAAAGGGAGCTCAAATAAGACTCCGCGGGCGTAAACGTTACAAGGACCTGGCAAATAGCTCACACATGCCAGAGGTCTCACGGTCGCGGCGTCAGGCGACACGCCAAAGAGTGTCCCCAACGACTAGTCGTTTAAGAACGTCCCCGATGACTAGTCGGCGTAGGTGAAGGTTGTAACGTCGAACATGCCCTCGGGGCGGATGCGGAGCGTCGGGATCACCGGCAGGGGCAGGAAAATGATGCCCATGATGGGGTCGAGCGGCGGCTCAATACCCATGGCGCGCGCCTTGACCATAAAGTCGTCGTGCTGCGCGGCAACGTCCTCGGCCGTACCCTCGCTCATAAGGCCACCGAGCGCCAGCGGAATGCGCGCCACGACCTCGCCGTTGCGCACCAGCACGTGGCCGCCCTGGCCCACGGCCTCAACGGCAGCCATCATATCCGCCGCATTGTCGCCCACCACGCACACGTTATGCGAATCGTGGCCGATCGTGGAGGCAATGGCACCACCGGTGATGGTGAAACCGCGCACCCAACCGCGACCGATATGCTTGCCGACCAAGCCCAGACCGGCGGGGCCGTCGCCGTCGACACCCTCGACCTGCAACGACACGCCACGGCCATAGCGCTCAATCAGCATAATGCGGCGCAAGTCCTCATCAGTCTCGGGGCGAATCATGCCCGTGATAGCCATGCCCGGGATCACATCGATAACGGCCTCGCCCGGCTTAAAGGCATAGTCGAACACATCGAGCGAAAGCTTCGGCAGCTTAACGGAGGCACGCAGCTCATCGGCAAGGGCCGCAACCTCGGCCATCTCGGGTGCAATCTCGCCCACAAAGGTGCCGTCCTGCGCCACCAGGGCACCGGCGGCATATACGCGATGCGGAGCCGTGGCAAACGTCAGATCATTGAGCACCAGCAGGTCGGCACGCTTGCCCGGGGCAATCGCACCGCGTAGCTCGTACGGGTCGCGGCAGCCGTGATCCAGGCCAAACGCCTCGGCCGTGGAGAGGGACGCCATAGAGATGGCAACCACGGGGTCAATGCCGGCCTCGATAGCCACACGGCAGGCGTTGTCGATCATACCGGTCGAAAGCGCGTCGGAGGGAGCACGGTCGTCGGTCGCAAAGCAGCAGCGGCGGGCACGGGCGGGGTTTTCCAGCAGCATCGGCGACAAGTTGGCCAGGTCATGGCTGCACGTACCCTCGCGCAGCATCACATACATGCCGCGGGACAGCTTGTCGAGTGCCTCCTCGGGAATCGTCGACTCGTGGTCGGCGATAATGCCCGCCGCGGCATAGGCGTTGAGGTCCTTTCCGGCAACGAGCGGCGCGTGGCCGTCAACCTGCTTGGACGGCGTCTGGTTGGCAGCATCGATGCGAGCACAGGTCTCGGGGTCGCCCATAAAGACGCCCGGCAGGTTCATCATCTCACCCAGACCGAAGACATCGCCCGGATACTCGGCAAAAAACGCCTGCATATCGGCGGCGGTAATGACGGCACCGGCCTGCTCATCGGACAGCGCGGGCACGCACGAGGGCATCATGTACTTGATGGAAATGGGCGCGCGACGGCCGTCCTCGATCATAAAGCGCAGGCCGTCCAGGCCGGAAACGTTGGCAATCTCGTGGCTGTCGGCAATGGCAGTGGTGGTGCCGCGCGTCGCCGCCATGCGCGCATACTCAGCAGGGCGGATGTTCGAAGATTCGATATGCAAGTGCCCGTCGATAAAACCGGGGGCAAGATAGCGGCCCTGGCAGTCGATGACTTCAGCCGCCTCGTAGGTGCCAGCAGCGTCATCGCGACCGTCGTAGAGCACGCCGACGATTACGCCATCCTTGACGGCAACGCTACCGGGCGCCACGCGCTGGCCATATACGTCGACAATCTGCGCATTGGTAAACAGCGTGTCGACGGGCACGCGACCCTCGGCAGCGTCGATCACAGACCTCATGACCTCAACGGACATAC
Organism: Coriobacteriaceae bacterium; assembly: GCA_905193635.1. GTDB lineage: Bacteria > Actinomycetota > Coriobacteriia > Coriobacteriales > Coriobacteriaceae > Collinsella. The sequence continues at coordinate 549 of CAJJPN010000195.1, read as the reverse complement.
ATACTCCTTTAACCGTAGAAAAAAGCTGCGGGGCGGACAGACCTTCACCGCAGCAAACCAATAGCCATTGTATGCCCAAACGATGGGTCAACAATACGCCTCTCCGCTTAACGGCACACGCCGCTTGGCGCAATGGAGACAGGTTGCTTTGCACCAATGACAAGGAGTGTCCCAAAGTGCCAACAACAGCAGCGCCGATATTTTGGCAACGCCAGCGAGCGGGCCGCATTTGAGGCAAGGTGACGCGAAATCAAAACCACCCCTAGAAGGGGTGGTTTGCTCTTAGGGTGTAACCCTTGGATTTCCGGCACGCGTCTAAAGGCGCCGGCCCTCACGGGGTTCGGGCCGCACTGCAGATTGACCCGTGACGGGCCGGTCAAACCGGCGCTATTTACGCCCCGGCCCCCTATCGAAGGGGTCCTCGTACTCCTTGGCGCTCAGCCGGTCGAGCGCGATGTCGGCCTTCTCCTGCTCCCGGATGTACTTCGCGATCGTGGCCTCGTTCAGGCCGACGGTGGACACGCAGTGGCCCTCCGCCCAGAACTTCCT
>CAJJPN010000194.1:0-3512 GCA_905193635.1 Coriobacteriaceae bacterium | reverse complement strand
TCTTGTGAGGTGTTGGTTATGGGTAAGAAATCTCGGGCTCGGGTGGCTGCTGCTGGGACTCGTAAGGATCCTGAGCGTCGGGTTGTTGAGGGCGGCAAGGCAGGGCGTGCCGATAAGAAGAAAGCCGGTGCGCATGCTCATCCTGAGTGGGCGCCTCATTTGAATTCGGCGAGTGAGGACTTGACTGCCAAGCTGTTCACGATGGTCGAGGTCATCTTGGGTGTGGTGCCCGTGGTGGTCATCGGTTTGTTCCTGGCCTCGAAGGACGCCACGAGCGTGGATAAGCTCACCGATGTCTTTTCGCAGGACCCCTCGATGGTGGTCACGTTTATCTCTGCGTGCCTGCAGCCGTTTGCGGCGTACATGCTATACATGGTCTATCGCAAATACTGCGAGGGCGACGCTGGTTTTGCCGCCGGCAACCTGATTGGCCTTCTGTGCTCCGAGATCCTACTGCTCAATATTCCGGGCGTGATTGGTATGGGTATTTTGCTGTGGCGTGTTTGGCGCAACGTCGCCCCGCACTTTGAGAGCTGGCTGTTTGAGCGTCGCGTAATGGGCGTGCTGGTCGACATCGCGGGCTCACTCGTGATCCTGGTCCTGGCGTTTATGTGTGCCACCGCAGCTCGAGGTCTCGCGGGCATGTAATCTGCTTTCACCGACTGCGGAGCGCGGGGCAACTGCTGGCCTCACCGCTCCGGGCGTCAGGCCCGCGGCGCATTCCTTTCCCTCTCGCTCACGGCTCCGCAGGGTCGCGCGAGGGAAAGGTATCTCCCCGCCCTGCGCTCCGCAGCAGCCAGCGCCAAGCGCTAGTAGTTCACCACCTGCTCCTCAAAGTACGCCTTCGGGTGGTTACACACCGGGCACACCTCAGGTGCCTCGGCACCAACGTGCAGGTGCCCGCAGTTCAGGCACTTCCACACCTTCACGCCCTCGCGCTCAAACACCTCGCCCGACTCGATGCGCTCGACGAGCTTGTTGTAGCGCTCCTCGTGGGCCTTCTCGACGGCGGCGACACCACGGAACTTTGCGGCAATCTCGGCAAAGCCCTCTTCCTCGGCGGTCTTGGCAAACTCGTCGTACATCGTGGTCCACTCGTAGTTCTCACCCGCGGCGGCATCGCGCAGATTGTCCAGGGTATCGGGGACGGCGCCATCGTGCAGATACTTAAACCACAGTTTGGCGTGCTCGGACTCGTTGCCAGCCGTCTCGGCAAAGATGTTCGAGATCTGAACGTAGCCGTCCTTCTTTGCCTTGGAGGCATAGTAGCGATACTTGGTGTGTGCCTGGGACTCACCGGCAAAAGCGGTCTCGAGGTTCTTCTTGGTTTGGGAATTCTCAAAATCCATAGGTGTACTTCCCTTCAACGCATGCCGCCCGTAGGCTTCGAGCGGCCTCGTCTTTAGGATGCCCTCATGTCGGAAATCTAAACCTTACAATCCTGTTCTTCAGATTTCCACGGGCTAAATGCTCAGCCAGCGATCGCCCTCGGCTCGGCAAAAGCCCTCACGCTCCAGGTCGGCCAGAATGCCCGCGACAAGCTCGCGCTCGACCGGCCCGCGCCCAGCCGCCGCTTCCATATCGTTAACGCCCACCACGGCATCAGCAAGCGTAATCCCCGCCGGTTGGCCATCGCGCGCTGCCAGCAACATGCGCACGATATGCGCGCGCTTTTGGCGACGTGAGCCCTCAAACTTTGATTGACGGCTATAGCCCGCCGAGCGCCTGGACGGATTGGGCAACGTCTTTTTTAGATATGCGCCGTAGTCCAGCAACGCGTAATACCACGCGCGCGGCGTGTCGGCATCATCGAGCGGCACGGCAAAGGGAGCGATCTCGTCGGTCGCCGCACCGGGGACCGCCGGACAGGCCGCCTGAATCAGCGGCACCAGCTCGCGGTCGGGAACAGCCGGTACATCGGGAAAGAAGTGATGCAGAAAGACCGTGCGCACGTTGGTCTCCAGATACACGCCTGGAAGGTCAAACGCAAACGACCGGATACCTTGCGCCGTTGCCGGGCCAATACCAGGCAGAGCGACCAAGTCACGCGTCTCACGCGGAAACTCACCGTCCCAGTCCTCCACAACGCGCTGAGCGGCCTTGTGGAGCGCCAGAGCGCGTCGGTTGTAGCCCATGCCCTGCCAAGCGTCCAAAACATCGGAAGGCGCGGCTTGGGCAAGCGCCTGCACGGTCGGAAAGCGATCGAGCCACGCCGGCATACGCGTCTCCACGCGTGGCACCTGTGTTTGCTGCAACATGACCTCGGAAAGCCAAATGATGTACGGATCGCGCGTGCGGCGCCACGGAAGGTCGCGATAACGCAGGACCCCTTCCGAACGAATCATCGAACGAAAGGGGTCCTGAATCATATCTATGCTCCTTATGCGGCGCTATTCCTCCCGGCATGTATACGCACAGGTGGCGTACTCGGGAAACGCTTCGCGGTCGGCGAACTTGGGATCGACGGCCGGGAACTGGCGGTGAGCGACGATGTCGCCGAGCGAAACGGAATCGAGGTAGTCGCGCATCAATGCTTGAGCTCCGGCCCACAGGGGATGATAGCAGCACGTGCCCATGCGCGCACAGTCGCCATCGGGTGCGGTGCAATCATTCATAACCATAGGGCCCTGAACGGCCTCGACGACCTGACGAATGGTGACGTCGTCCGGACTGACCTTGAGACGCATGCCACCGTGGACGCCACGCAGGCTCTCCACAATACCGGCCTGGACCAAACCGTGCTGAATCGAGCGGGCAAACGAATACGGGACATTGACCTCTTCGGCAGCGGTGCGAACAGAAAGCAAACGCTCCGGATCCTCGGCAAGCATCGCCAACATACGAAGGGCGTAATCAGTCTTCCTCGATATGTCCATTTTTCCCCTTTCAAGGAATACGAACAGCTCGAACGAGCTCCGGGGCCGAGCTTGTGTCGAGACGCTAAATGACCGCAGGACATCCAAATGGTAAATCGGATATCCACTGAATGCCGCGCTTGGAGCGAAATGCATCAGATGCGGCCTACAGTGCAATTTAGTATAGCCTAACCCCCTGTCTCGTTGAACAGGTGTTGCGCAACAAAGCTGTTGTTCAGACAAATATACTTATTAGATTTTACTTGCGTTCCCGAAGGGGCGGGGATTCTGGGCGAAGATGCGCCAGGGCGATCGTTCTATCGAAACAAAGTGCATCAAACGCAAAAAGCCACGTCCGAAGACGTGGCTTTAATTGCGTTGGCGGGAAGTACGGGGCTCGAACCCGCGACCTCCGACGTGACAGGCCGGCGCTCTAACCAAACTGAGCTAACTCCCCAGGCAGACGTTCGCGTTTGTTTCCGCTCGCGTGCGCTGCGGGGATTAGTATACACAGAAGTCTGTCCGGCGCGCAACAACTTTTTTGAAAAAATTTTTCGGTCCCTCCGGGAGGGTCTCCGGGGCCGGCGGGCGCGGGTTAAGTTTGTCGCGAGTTCCGCACGCAAAGGAAAGCACTTAATGTGCTTTCCGTCTTGCGCA
>CAJJPN010000193.1:0-3528 GCA_905193635.1 Coriobacteriaceae bacterium | reverse complement strand
CCCGCGCCTCTATCAAGTGGTAACGACCCTACCACGTTGCACTTTACCAAACAAGAGTATTCGTATATAACGTTTAAAAAATGCAGGGATATGCTGGAAATAAGGGTATGGCAATCTTGCGGCACAATAGATAGCAACCAGCGCACACCAATGAAAGGAACCTCTATGACCGAGCTCCAAGAACTCCGTCGCTATCGGCGCGACTTGCACAGGATCCCGGAGCTCGACTTCGATCTTCCGCAGACTATTGCCTATATCGAGGGCGTGTTGGCGTCGCTTGCCTGCGAGGTGACCCATCCGTGCCCCAGCTGCGTCTGCGCTTTCTTTGACGCTGGCGTTGGTGCCACGCATGCCACGGCGATTCGTGCGGATATGGATGCGCTGCCCATTGCCGAGGCGACGGGTGCGGCCTTCGCCTCGTCTCATCCCGGCAAGATGCACGCTTGCGGGCACGACGGACACATGGCCATGGCGCTCGCCGCCGCGACGTATGTCGACCGCACGATTCGCGAGCAGCCGGGTTCACTTAAACGCAACGTGCTTTTTGTGTTCCAGCCGGCCGAGGAAACGACCGGTGGTGCCAAGACGGTATGCGAGAGTGGTGTGTTCGAGCGCTATGGGGCCGACCGCATTTTTGGCTTCCATGTGTGGCCCGATCTGTCTGCCGGCACGCTGGCGAGTTGTTCTGGTCCGCTGCTGGCGCGTTCGAGCGAGACGCATATCCATATTCACGGTACGAGTATCCATATTGCTAAGACTTATGGTGTGCCGGTTGAGGAGTCGCACGATGCCGCGTTGGCGGCAGCGAAGTTTTTGGTTACCGAGCGCGAGCTGATGGACGAACTGGGCACCGACGAGCCCTGTATCGGCAAGTTTGGCCTGCTGCAGGCCGGTACCGTCTGCAACGCGGTGGCGGGGGAGGCCCATGTGGCCGGCAGCTTGCGTGTGTTTACGGACGACATGTTCGACCGCGCGCGAGAGGGCGTGCGCCGCGTGCTCGATGAGGCGTGCGCCGCTACGGGCTGCACGTATGATCTCGACTTTGCCGAGGGCTATCCACCGGTCGATAACGACCCTGAGTTGTTTGCCCGAATCGCGCCCGCTCTGCCCGAATTGCAGCTCGTGGATGAGCCGCTGCTAATCGCCGAGGATTTCGCGTTCTATCAGCGCCATCTGCCGGGCGTGTTCTTCTTGCTGGGCACGGGCGTGCCAGAGGACCAAGACAACCCGAGTGATTCGGATGGCTGCCCCGCCTATGCTACAAGCGCCCTGCATACCGATACCATGCTTTTTGACGAGGAAATCCTGCTCAAAGGCCTCGATGTCTACAAACGACTGCTTGTGATGGAGTGACGATGAGGCGACGTCGGCAATCAGCCGTATATAGTCCGGGTGGATGCGGGTGCGGTTTGCTGCTGCTTCCGGTCATCGCTGTGAGCATTGGCGTGATGTTTGCGCTTGCCGGGCTGGCCGCAGCGGCACTCGTGTTGCTGATTGTGGCCATCGGCGTGACGGTCTGGCTGTGCCGCTCTCGCGAGCAACGCCGTGCCGATGGTAAAACCGATGTTGGATGGACCATCTTTTTAGTCGTCGCCTACCTATTGAGCATCAGCTATTTAGTTTTCTTTATCCTGTTGCTTGTGAGTACCTTTACCGGGGAATCCGTCACGTTGGGTTGATGCACTGCCAGCAGACGGTTGCGCAAAGTGCGTTTGCTCGGCGTTCGGATAACCGCATTGGCCGTTTACCGCAACTTTAGCTCTCAGCTAATGAATTCAAGTTTAATCCTTCCTACGATGTGCTGTGTGCCGGCACGGTAGCCGGATAGATGGAAGGATGCATGATGAAAAAGCTCGAAAACGAAGTGCTGCTGAGCCGTCGCGCTGCACTTGGCGCATTCGCCACTGTTGCCTTGGGGACTGCCAGTCTTCTTGCCGGTTGCGGTAGCGATAAGACGACCGTCACCGAGGACGCCGGCGACGCAGATAAGAAGGAGGAGTCGAAAAAGGAAGAGCAGCCTACGACCGACCTGGCCGTCGGCACGTCTGTTACCACGGCTGCCGGTCTTTCCGTTACTGTCGATTCCGTGCAGACCGGGCTTACCAATTTTGACGGTTCGACCATGACGGGCATTCACGTCACGTACGTCAACAATGGCGATGAGGGCGCGGATTACAATGTCTACGACTGGAAGGGCGAGGACGCCAACGGCGCCCAGCAGAACCAAGGCTATTACAGCGAAGGCTCTGACGAGCTGCAGTCTGGCACCCTTGCCGCCGGCGGCTCCGTTGCGGGCAATATTTACTTTGACGGCGACATCAAGAAGGCCCTGTATTTTGCCAACATGCTCGAAAAGACCGTGACTGCTAGCTGGGTGCTTGCTTAGCGTGTTGATGCCGTTGGGTCGTTTGGAGGTGAGGCCGCGTGCCCGATAAAAAGCTGACGGACGAGTTGCTCAACGAGCTTCTTGATGCGCCAAGTATCGATGGCTATATCAAGGAACACGACTTTGCCGCCCCGTCGCTTTCGGATTACTTAAAGCAGTTGCTGCAAGAGAAGGGGCTCGAGCGTTCGCGCGTGGTGCGTATGGCCGACCTCAACGAGACTTTTGGCTATCAGATCTTTACCGGTTCGCGCAATCCGAGCCGTAATAAGGTGCTGCAGATTGCCTTTGCGATGGCGTTGACGCTCAAGGAGACCAACCGCGCTCTGACAGCTGCCGGGGTAAGCGTCCTCAACTGCAAGGACCGTCGCGATGCAATCATTATCTTTTGCATCGACCGTGGCTGTAGCCTCCAAAAGGTCAATAAAGAGCTGTATCGCTTTGGCGAGGAAACGGTGAGTTAGTGGCCGATGGCTGAGCCGGCGGTGTCACCAGAACAACCATGCAAACGAACGGGGTGCGGACAGCATGAGGTGTCCGCACCCTGCGTTATGATGGACGCTATGGATACTCAGAGCCCAACATATTCCGATGATGAGCTGACTGCTTCGCTTGTCGAGCATTTGGCGTCGCTCGACCGCGATGACAGCTATCGTGTGGAGCGCGTGCTCAAGCTCTCGGATGTCGAGACGACCGAACTCGTCTATTTTGAGGGCTCTGGTGGCGGGTCTCTCGGCCCCTTTGTCCGCAAGCGCATCGATGCTTCGGTGCAGATTGGCGGAGCATATGAGCGCCTGTTTGTGGCCCAGCGCGCCGGTCGTCGTTTTGAGCACTTGCCCCGAATCGTCGATTGCCGCCGTGTGGGCGACGAGCTCGACGTGGTGATGGAGTATGTCGAAGGCGAGACACTCGAGGCGTTGGTGGGACGCTTGGGGGCGACGCCCGATTATGCCCGCGGGCTGTATCCCGTTTTGTGTGAAGCGGTGGGCGAGCTGCATGCTGGTTTTGCAGCTGCGGGGGAGTCGGGGGTACCGGTAATCCACCGCGACCTTAAACCCTCGAACATCATCGTATCGGGCGTGAGGTATGCGGCCGATGCTGGCATGACCTTCTCGTCGCTGGTGATTATCGACCTGGGAATCGCG
>CAJJPN010000192.1:0-3546 GCA_905193635.1 Coriobacteriaceae bacterium | reverse complement strand
CTGATACTCCCCTATAAAAATGGCTATTTATCAACTGTTTGTTGTGACATAGCCTTTTTAAAAATGCAGCTTCTACCTGTTCTCCAATCGTACATTATAACCACATGCTAGATTGACAAAGTTTAAGTAAGTGTAATAATTTCAGGTGTAAATAGCAAATAAACGGACATCATGTTAACTGGCATCAAGCTACGCGCTAACCCGACATCTCACCAAAAACTGATCTTGAGTCAGTGGATGGGGTGCGCTCGTAGTATCTGGAATGCCAAGGTAGAAGAAGAGCGTTATTACCGAACCTATGCCCGTAAATATTGCACCATCGGAACTTACGCGCCCATCGACCAGACCACTTCACAATTCAAATCCAAAGAGCTTTCTCCGTGGCTAAGTGAATGCCCTAGTCAAATCTTGCGTAATAGCGCGGTTAACTGGTATCAAACTTATCAGAAATTCATGAGCGGGAAATGCGGCAGGCCAAAGCGAAAACCTAAAACGGACAAAGGAAGCATTTATCTTACCCGTGAAGTGTTCCGTTTCGACCATTGCGATGACGGCAACGTGCGCCTGTTTATTGGGACAAAGACCAACAATATCGGTTATCTGTCCTTTAAGGCACATGGCAAATTTGAGATCCCAAACTCGCTTTATGTGAGAAAAGAGCGCGGCCACTATTATGTGTCATTCTGCTATGAGCAAGGACAGCCTGATCGCAAACTAAGTACCAATGAAGAGCACTTAGCTTTTCTGCAAGGGGCGACCAGAGAATATCTGGAAGAGCACACCATGGGTGTTGACCGAGGCGTGGCGATCCCCGTTACTGCGTGGCATGAACACCGACAACGCCCGCAAAGTGCCTGCCGATGCCCCGACCGACTTCATCAAGCCGCGCTGGCAGAAGCTGGTGATGACTGACGCGGGTATCGACCGGCGCTACTACGAGCTGTGCGCGCTGTCCGAGCTGAAGAACTCGCTGCGCTCGGGCGACATCTGGGTGCAGGGATCGCGCCAGTTCAAGGACTTCGAGGACTACCTGGTGCCGCCCGCGAAGTTCGCCAGCCTCAAGCAGTCCAGCGCATTGCCGCTGGCCGTGGCCACCGACTGCGACCAGTACCTGCACGACCGCCTGACGCTGCTTGAAGCGCAGCTTGCCACGGTCAACCGCATGGCAGCGGCCAACGACCTGCCGAATGCGATCATCACCGAGTCGGGCCTGAAGATCACGCCGCTGGATGCGGCGGTACCCGACACCGCGCAGGCGCTGATCGACCAGACAGCCATGATCCTGCCACACGTCAAGATCACCGAACTGCTGCTCGAAGTCGATGAGTGGACGGGCTTCACCCGCCACTTCACGCACCTGAAATCGGGCGATCTGGCCAAGGACAAAAATCTGCTGTTGACCACCATCCTGGCCGACGCGATCAACCTGGGCCTGACCAAGATGGCCGAGTCCTGCCCCGGCACGACCTACGCCAAGCTCGCCTGGCTACAAGCCTGGCATACCCGCGACGAAACCTATTCGACAGCGCTGGCCGAGTTGGTGAACGCCCAATTCCGGCATCCCTTCGCCGAACACTGGGGCGACGGCACCACGTCATCGTCGGACGGCCAGAACTTCCGAACCGGGAGCAAGGCCGAGAGTACCGGTCACATCAACCCGAAATATGGCAGCAGCCCTGGGCGAACCTTCTACACCCATATATCCGACCAGTACGCGCCGTTCCACACCAAGGTGGTCAATGTCGGCGTGCGCGACTCGACCTATGTACTTGACGGCCTGCTGTACCACGAGTCCGACCTGCGCATCGAGGAACACTACACCGACACGGCAGGCTTCACCGATCACGTCTTTGCCCTGATGCATCTCCTGGGCTTCCGCTTTGCGCCGCGCATCCGTGACCTGGGCGACACCAAGCTGTTCATCCCCAAGGGGGATACCGCCTATGACGCGCTCAAACCGATGATTAGCAGCGACAGGCTGAACATCAAGGCTATTCGTGCCCACTGGGATGAAATTCTGCGGCTGGCGACCTCGATCAAGCAGGGCACGGTGACAGCCTCGCTGATGCTTCGGAAACTCGGCAGCTATCCGCGCCAGAACGGCTTAGCCATCGCCCTGCGCGAGCTGGGGCGCATCGAACGCACGCTGTTCATCCTGGACTGGTTGCAAAGCGTGGAGCTGCGCCGCCGCGTCCACGCTGGACTGAACAAGGGCGAAGCGCGCAACGCGCTGGCCCGCGCCGTATTCTTCAACCGTCTGGGCGAAATCCGCGACCGCAGCTTCGAGCAGCAGCGCTACCGGGCCAGCGGCCTCAACCTGGTGACGGCGGCCGTCGTGTTGTGGAACACGGTCTATCTGGAGCGCGCAGCACATGCGTTGCGTGGCAACGGGCATGCTGTCGATGACGCGCTATTGCAATACCTGTCGCCGCTCGGCTGGGAACACATCAACCTGACCGGCGATTACCTCTGGCGCAGCAGCGCCAAGATCGGCGCGGGCAAGTTCAGGCCGCTACGACCGTTGCAACCGGCTTAGCGTGCTTTATTTTCCGTTTTCTGAGGCGACCCCAAGGTCGCGATAGCTGATCGGATAGCGACAATACCAGCGCACCGCCCACAGGATCACATCACCCTGGAAATGGCGCCACTTGAAATCCGTCATCGTTCCGTCCGTCCAATCTCCGCCAAGCATGCTCAAGCTTCACGATTTTTGCAACAGAGCCCACACGAGTATTGAGCATAGTCGAGATTGGTGCAGATCACTTCTGATATTGAACTGTCAGGAGCTGGCTGCACAACAGCCATTACGCCCAATCAACTGGTGCAGTCGTCTTCTGAAAATGACATTTGGTATCTCTCATAAACGGATGTTTTTGAGAGAACTATCTTCGGCCTTCACACGCACGAAAGGCGGCGAAGCTCCGCCGTTAATCCGTCCGCCGGAGATCTCGCCCAGGCAGGCTGAAGGCCGAGCAAGCCTGACAGGCCCGAAAAGCCCGGCACGGGCGTCGGCGGCGATGACGGCGGCGGCATTATCCAGGGTTGATGATGGAAGTGGAGGATATCGACAACCTCTCGCGCAACCAAGACATCGCGGTCGGACTGCAAGTGATCTTGAAGCCACGGGCCCGTCCCACCCCGACATGGACCTCGATGCCCGAACGGACGTTAGATTTCGAGTTCTAGGCGTTCTGCGATGAAGGTTGGATCCCAGCCGGGATTGAAAGTGTCGACGTGGGTGAATCCGAGCCGCTCGTATAGGCCACGCAGGTTCGGGTGGCAGTCGAGCCGCAGCTTGGCGCACCCCTGCGTTCGCGCGGCATGGCGGCAAGCCTCGATCAGCGCGGAGCTGACACCCCGGCCCGCATGTGTCCGTCGCACCGCGAGCTTGTGCAGATATGCGGCCTCCCCCTTGAGGGCGTCGGGCCAGAACTCGGGATCCTCGGCCGACAAGGTGCAACAGCCGACGATGCCGTCGCTGCAACTCGCGACTAGGAGCTCGGATCTCAGGACGAAGGTCTCCGCGAATGTCCGGTCGATCCGCGC
>CAJJPN010000191.1:0-3598 GCA_905193635.1 Coriobacteriaceae bacterium | reverse complement strand
TAAAGGCCTTAAAGGTGGAGCCGACGGGACGCTTGGCCGTGGCATGGTTTACGTGGTTCTCGTCGGCGTTGTAGTCGTAGCCGCCCACCATGCACTTGATGTAGCCGGTCTTGGGGTCGACGACGACCATGCCCATGTCCAGGCCGTCGAGCGAGAGCGTGTCGAGCTGCTCGCGAACGGCATTCTCTGCCACCTGCTGCATCGTGGGATCGATGGTGGTCTTGACGGTCAGACCGCCCTTAAAGAGCACGTCGGTCGAGAACTCCTGCTCCAGCAGCTGCTTAACATAGGCGACAAAGTAGGGCTGCGAGTATACGTCGACGCCGCTGCCCGAAATCTCGGTCACGTTGAGGGTGATGGGCTCGGCCTGTGCGGCATCGTGCTCCTCCTGCGTGATGTGGCCCAGGCGCAACATGTTGTCGAGGACCTTGTTGCGACGGGACAGCGCCAGGTCGGGGTTGACCGTGGGGTCGTACTGCGAGGGCGAGTTGGGAAGGCCGATCAACAGCGCGGCTTCGCTCAGGGTGAGGTCGGCGGCGCTCTTGGATAGGTAGGTCTCGGCGGCGGCCTCGATACCGTAGGCGCCGTGGCCGTAATAGATGGTGTTGAGGTACATCATGAGGATCTCGTCTTTGGAGTACATATCCTCCATCTTGACGGCGATGTAAGCCTCGCGCACCTTACGCTCGATGGTCGAGTCGAACTGCTCCTCCTGCAGGATGGTGTTGCGCACCAGCTGCTGGGTGATAGTCGAGGCGCCTTCGTGACCGCCGCCGAGGGTTGCCACCGCAGCGCGCGCGATACCCCACAGGTCGATACCGCCGTGCTCGTAGAAGCGCTCGTCCTCGACGTCAACGGTGCCCTGCAGCACGTAGGGGGAGACCTCGTCCTTGGTGATAGACTTGCGGTTTTGCGTGTAGAAGCTCGCAATCTTGTTGCCGTTGCAGTCGACGATCTCGGTGGGCTCGCTCACCAGATACGCGTTGGCGTCGGTGTAGTCGGGCAGATCGGACAGCCAGCGGTTGACGTTGCCGACCATGCCGATGCCAAATGCCACGCCCGCGATAAGCAAAAAGCCCAAAAACGAGAGCAGGATTATGGGCAGAGCATGCGTCTTTGAACGGCTGCGTCCCTGTCGTTGGCGAGGACCCATATATTGACCTCCAGGTATGTCGTGCCGGACGGTGGATGTGCCGTCGGGGCAGGATGGACATAAGTTATTACACGATAAACCAAACGGGGCGCGCGAGGCCTCGTGTATGCTGGAAGACGGCATTTTTCAGAGTGAATGCATACCTTGGTAAGGAGTTTGTCGATGGCGATTCGGACGATGGGGCCGAGCGGACAATACGAGACTGGATTGGATGCTGCCGGTGCGGCGCTGCCCGAGCTGCTGGCGCCGGCGGGCGGGCTCGACCAGATGCTTGCGGCCATCGCCGCGGGTGCCGATGCCATCTATGCGGGGTTGGGCGGCTTTAACGCCCGTGTGAGTGCGCACGGTTTTACCGACGACGAGTTTGCACGCGGCTGCGCCGTGGCGCATGCCCATGGCGTGCGTGTGTACGTAACGCTCAACGTGTTCGTATTTGACGATGAGTTGTCCGACGCGGTGGCGTTGGGAGCTCATGCACTAGAGCTGGGCGCCGATGCTCTGATTGTCGCCGATGCCGGGTTGGCCTGCGCGCTGCGCGCGGCGATTCCCGGGGTCGAGATTCACCTGTCCACGCAGGCGGGCGCTCATAGCGAAGGCGCCGTGCGGCTTGCCGCCGATGAGCTGGGGGTCGAACGCGTGACGACGGCACGCGAGCTGACGGTCGACGAGATTGCCTCCTTGTGCGGTACGGGCGTGCCTATCGAGGTGTTCTGCCACGGGGCCATCTGCATTGGCTACTCGGGTGCTTGTGAGTTCTCAGCCCTGAGACGCGGGCGCTCGGCGATGCGCGGGGAATGCACACAGCCGTGCCGTCTGGCGTACGACCTGGTGGACGAGGCGGGACAGAGCGTTGTCGCCGTCGAGGGAGATCGCCTGCTGTGCCCGCGCGACTATCTGGGTATTGCGCATCTGCCCGAGCTTGTAGATGCCGGCGTGGCGTCGCTCAAGATCGAGGGGCGCATGAAGAATCCCGACTACGTCTTTAACGTGGTGCGGGTGTGGCGCCGGGCGCTCGATATGCTGTGCGACGGCGCGTGGGACCCCGGCGCCGTGGAAGAGCTTGAACGCGAGCTGGGCCGGTCGTTCAACCGCGGGTTTACCGACGCGTATCTGCGGGGGCGTTCGGGCGCCGAGCTTATGAGCTTTGAGCGTGCGATCAACCAAGGTGTGCGCGTGGGACGCCTGGTGGCCGTTGGCCACGAGGAAGTGACCGTCGAGCTCGATGCCGCCGTGGCGGCGGGTGACACGCTCGAGATTCGGTTCTATCCGGGTGCCGACGCGCGTCCCGATGTGCCCAAGCGCTGGCCGCAGGTGCCCTGCCCGGTGGATGCCGCAGCGGGGAAGCGCGTCGTCGTGCATTGCAAGCGTAAGGTGGACGCGGGCTGCGAGGTGTACCTGATTCGCAGTGCCGGCGTGCTGGGGCAAACGGCAACGGTGTTGGAGCGCATGCGGGCCGAGGCAGATGCGATTGCGCCCGTTGCACGTGCCGTTGAGGTACTGCCCTTTGAGGACGTTGCGGTGGATGGCGGTGCGTCGACGGAGTTGGTGGAGTGCACGGCTCCCGCTCGCATGGTTTTTGCTTGGCAGCTGATGGATGCCGACCCGCGCGGAGAACTCGATTTGTCCGACGCCGCTGTGGTGCTTGACGAGGTGTGCCGCACGGGTGACGCTGACCGGACCCGCTCACTGACACAGCGTGCCGGGCGCGTCGTCTGCCGCAACCTAGGACAGGTGGTGATCGCTCGCGAGCTGGGCGTGACGTTTGACGTGGCGGCGCCGGTGTTCTGCGCGAATCGGGCCACGCTTGCCTGGCTGCGCGAACTCGGTGCGGGGCGGGTGTACTTGCCGGCCGAGTTGCTCGGCAATGATGCGGAGCGTATTGCCGAACTGGCTGCTGAACCCGGCGTCTGGGGTCCGGTCGACGCCGATCGTCCCGAGCTTATGGTGTGCGAGCACTGCCTGCTGACCGCCGAGGGCGTCTGCGCTACCGATGCGACGGGACAGGTCCGTTGCCGCGACTGCTTGCGTCGTCGGCAGGTACGCTATCTGGTCGAGCGTGACGGTACACGTCTGCCGGTCGCCGTTGACGCGTGCGGCAGGACGAGGATTTTCCTGTCGTAGGTGCCGCGTCGCGTCAGTTTGTTATCATATGAGAGTTTATGGACTTCCAGCACCGCCGTATCCGGTGAGGGTGCTATAGCAAAAGGAGGATACCCAATGCTGTCTGTTGACGAGCAAATGCGTATCATCACCTCGGGCGCTGCGAAGATCGTCCCCGAGGCCGACCTTCGTAAGAAGCTTGAGAAGGGCGAGCCCCTCAACATCAAGCTCGGCGTCGACCCCACCAGCCCCGACCTGCACCTGGGCCATGCCGTGCCGCTGCGCAAGATGCGCCAGTTCCAGGACCTGGGCCACAACGTCACCCTTATCATCGGCAACGGCACC
>CAJJPN010000190.1:0-3709 GCA_905193635.1 Coriobacteriaceae bacterium | reverse complement strand
TTTTATGTTTAGAAGCAAACTCGACGAGCAAACCGAGCCATCGCGAAGCTCCTCATAATCCGTAAAGAAAATCAAAGGTTTGCGGCTCTGATTCACTCGCTCGAGCATACTTTCGACATATGAGCAAGAGTAGACATCGTCTTGATGCGCAATAGTAATTAGCTCAGTTGAACAATGATTGACAGCGCAATTCCAGTCATGAGCTATACCCGCAGCACCTTCATTGATAAATAAAGGCAAACCGTAACGATCAGCAACCGAAGCGATTAGATCGTTAGGAGTGCTTGTCGAGATAATGACATTAGATTGTATGGATTGATTTAAAAGTGATTCAACGCAGTCAATCAAATAAGGCGATTTTCCATACGCGCAAACAACAAAGGTATGATTGTATTTGCTATACAATTCCGCTCCCTGAAAGTCTAACAACTGTAAAATATTCTAGAACAACTATACAAGTGTTATTGGAGATAACTTGATGAATCTCGTTTATACGATTGATAACAATTTTGTTCCTCAATTGGCCGCGAATATTCAATCAGTAAAACAAAACAACCCTAATATCCATTTGAATTTCTATATATTATCGATGGGTTTAAGTAAAGCAAATGTTAACAACTTAACAGACTTTTTCTCTGATGAGCTATGCGATGTAATCATCATTGACATCAGCGATTTTAAAGACAGGATTGCATTTGAATTCGACACAACGGGATGGAATGAGATTGTCCTTGCACGACTCCTGCTAGACAATTATCTTCCGAATAAAATTGAAAGGGTCATTTACTTAGACGCTGACACAATTTGCAGGTCATCTTTAAGGGGACTCTGGCAAGCTGACCTAGATGGAAAGACTATTGCCATGGCACCGGAACCCACAGCAGACAGAAATAGAAGAACAAGCCTCGGCATTGGCTCCTATCCATATTGCAATGCCGGTGTCGTTCTCTTTAATTTGAAAAAATGGAGGGATAACGACATGGAGAAAGGAATACTAAATTTCTGCAAACAGAATAAAGAGAAGTTGTTCGCAAACGATCAGGATGCCTTAAACGTCTATCTCAAGGACGACATCAAAGTAATGTCAATTTCTTATAATTATTCAAATATATTCGATTACTATCCATTTGAATATTTAAATAAACTTATGCCAAACTTCTGCAGCAAAATAGCATTCGAACATGCAAGAGCAAATCCGGCTATAGTTCATTTTCTCGGAGAAGATCGACCTTGGCGAGCTGGAAACACCCATAGGTTCTCTTCAGACTATTTCTATTATCTTAGACAAACCCCTTGGTCTGAAGCTCCAATCGAATATGGCTGGGAGCAGTACTACAAGGCATGGGGTTTGTTCAATACAATTACTTCGCCCTTTCCTTCCGCGAGATACAAAGCCATCACCTCGCTTATTCCTTTATTCATGAAAGTTCGAGCAAAGAAAAGGAGGCAAGATGAATCCCGATAAGAACAAGGCGTGCGTCATTTTGCCAACCTATAACGGGGCTAAGTTTATCAATGAGACTCTAGTCTCGATTAACAATCAGTCCTACAACAATATAGATGTATTCATCAGAGATGACGGCTCCACGGATAGCACCGTTGAAATGATTAAGTCTTTTATTAAAGACAAAGATAACTTTACATTACTAGATAGCGACAATCAAAATCTTGGAGTCCCCGGCAGCTTCTATGAGATTTTGCGGAGGATTCCGTCTACTTATGGCTATTATTTCTATGCTGATCAGGACGATTACTGGGAGAAACAAAAAATAGAGTATGCCATCAAGTTATTAAATGATCAGCACAATGATATTCCTAAGGTGTACTTCTCTTCTTTTGAGTATTGCGACTCCAATTTAAATCACATCCGCTATTCTTCCGACCAAACTAAGAACTGCGATTTTTATCACAGCTTGTTTTACACACTAGGACTTGGTTTCACTATCGCATTTAACCGTGAAGCATTTAACCAGTTTATTAAAAATGTTAATCCAGGCGACGAAATGCACGACAGATGGATAATACGCTGTGCCTGCGCACTAGGCCAGCTGGTTTACGATAAAAGACCTACAGCAAAGCATATCAGGCATGACGCAGCCGTAACCGCTTCTGATAACCACATGATTGATTTATTCAAGTATTTTATTAAAGAGGAGTTGTTTGGCACAAGGGCACAAATTGAAGCAGAAAAGCTTTCACATTTTAAGAATTGTTTTAACGATAAATTAAATAACGATGAATTGGAAGCACTAAACCTGTTCACTGAAGCAAAAGGCATACCAAGCCAGCTCAAAAAAGCGCTGTTCCCACATCGACTAAGACCAACTTATATAAGTGAATTTTGCCTCAGGTTCCTATTTTTGATTGGAAAAATTTAAGTTGCAAATACAAAATCCCCCCCAAGTTCAAATCGTAATGGCCGTTTATAACGGATCTCTCTATTTGAAAGAACAAATAGAATCGATTATCAACCAGGATTATAAAAACTGGCAACTACTCATTTCGGACGATAATTCAAATGATGACAGCGTAGAGATCATCAATCGCTACGCTGCTAAAGATAATAGAATCAAGGTTGTATTAAAAGATTCAGCCTTCGGTAATGCGGGCACACATTTCTTATCGCTATTAAAGATAACTACCAGCAAATACGTCATGTGTTCCGATCAAGATGACGTGTGGGATTCAGATAAAATAACCACTTGCCTCAGCGCTATGATACAAGAAGAGGCGATGTCCCCTGACACCCCGATCCTCATTCATACTGATTTAAGAGTAGTTGACAGTAAATTAAATCGCATTGCCGATTCTTTCTATAAGTATTCAGGTATTAATCCAAACACCTCAACCTTCGAATTTCATATTGCAACGGCAAATGTTACTGGATGCACTATGCTAATTAATGACAGTCTAAGAGACCTGATCAAATTAACGAATGATGATCGCTACATTTGCATGCATGATTGGTGGTGCTCGTTAATCGCATCGGCATTTGGACGTATCGGCTTCATAGACAATCAAACAATTTGTTATCGTCAACACGAAAACAATACTCTTGGTGCACAAGAAAAATCTTTATGGAATTCTATACATCAGATAGAAAAGCTAAAAGCCGATACGATTAAAACTATTGAGCAGGCTGAGTCTTTCAAAGAAGTTTATGGCTCCATGTTAAGTAAAAAACAAATAACTCATCTCAATAGCTACATTCAATTAAAAAGCTGCAGCACCATTCAAGTACCAATTAATTTGAATAAGGCAAGAGTATGGAGACACAACCTGCGTGGTAATCTTGGGCTCATAGGGACCTTTATCTTAATATCAGTAACAGGCTCTGAAATAGATTCATAACGATTCAAAAATAGAGCTGTTATTTAGTTTTTAACCAATCAGGTGTATAGGGCATATTATATTTCCCCTGCTTAATATGCCTCAATACTTTTAAAGCGCTTGGTTCCTCTGAATTGATCATAGGAAACGTTTTGACGGTATTCTGGTTTTTAATTAGCCAGACATTCAATAAAATCTCTGAGACATAACCAAAAATACGTTTTTGCGACTTTGAATAGTCACTAAGATCAACAATATTCTCGAATTCAAAGAGAATCTTAAATAACCATTCGCAGTACGAGTCAAATAGTTGCTTAGAACAAATCAACATATTGCAATAATAAGCTGATCCTGAATTTAGAACAGCATCATATGTTTC
>CAJJPN010000189.1:0-3736 GCA_905193635.1 Coriobacteriaceae bacterium | reverse complement strand
GTCGGCGCGATAGAAGCTCAGGGGCACGCGAAGCAGCGAGGAGGCATCGCCGGGCACGGCAATGTTCACAAACTGACCGGGCTTGAGCGCACTTGCAAGCTTGGGGGCCGAGATTACGAGCGAGAAGATGCCGTCGGCGATCTCCCGGTTCGAGACGACCTCGAAGTCGTGCATGCGTGCAGTGGAAGGTGTGGGCATAGACGCTCCAATCCCCCATGCGGTTGCATGGTCTAAACGAACAGAAAGCGCGGCACCGCAAGGGCGCCGCGCACAAAAGCGATAAGGCTATGCTAGCAGATGCAGCCGTCGGCGAGCGTCTGCTTGCCGCCGACAAACACATCGGTGGCACGACCGGTGAGCATGCGGCCGGCAAAACCGGAGTTCTCGGCACGCGACTCGTAGCCATCCTCGCCGACCGTCCAGGTGGCGGACGCGTCGAAGACGGTCAGGTCGGCGACGGAACCCGCCTTGACCTGAACCTGGTCGAGACCCAGGATCTCACGCGGCTTGATGGCCATGAGCTCGACCATGCGGCCCATGCTCATCTTGCCCGTGTTGACCAGCTCGGTGAGCACGAGCGACAGCGAGGTCTCGAGGCCGATCATACCAAAGGGCGCAAGCTCGAACTCGCGGGCCTTCTCCCACGGGGTGTGAGGAGCGTGATCGGTGACGATAACGTCGACGGTACCGTCGATGACGCCCTGACGGATAGCCTCGGCATCCTCCTCGGTACGCAGCGGCGGATTGACCTTGAGCGAGGTGTTGTAGGTCTCGTCCAGGTCGTTCTCGGTCAGGAACATGTGGTGCGGGGTAGCCTCGCAGGTAACCTGAACGCCAGCGGCCTTACCGGCACGCACGATCTCCAGGCCATGGGCGGTGGAGATGTGCTGGATGTGCAGCTTGGCACCGGTCAGCTTGGCAATCTCGATGTCGCGGGCAATCTGAAGCTCCTCGCCGGCGGCCGGCCAACCCTCGAGGGCCAGACGGGTCGAGACCTTGCCCTCGTTGATCTGGCCGTGGCCGACCAGATCCTCGTCCTGGCAGTGGCTCATAAAGACCTTGCCGAACATCTTGCCGTAGTCCATGCAGCGACGGAGCATGCCCGCGCCCTGCACGCCACGACCGTCGTCAGTGAAGGCGACGGCGCCGTGGGCGACCATATCGCCCATCTCGGACATGGCCTCGCCCTTAAGACCGCGGGTCATGGCGCCCGACGGATAGACGCGGCAGTGACCGACCTCGGCAGCGCGGGACTTGACGAACTCCACGACGGTGCCGTTATCGGTGACGGGATCGGTGTTGGGCATGGCGCACACGCCGGTAAAGCCGCCCTTGGCAGCTGCACGGGTGCCGCTCTCGATGTCCTCTTTGACCTCGTAGCCGGGCTCGCGAAGGTGAACGTGCATATCCACCAGGCCGGGGACGAGGTACTTGCCGGAAAGGTCGCGGACCTCGGCTCCCTCGACGGCGAGATTCTCGCCGACCTCGGCGATCTTGTCGCCGTCAATCAGGACGTCAACGACACCGTCAAGCTCGACGGACGGGTCGACGACGTGGGCATTCTTAAGAAGCAAGGCCATTATCGGCACCTCCAAGCAGCAGATACAGGATAGCCATACGCACGCAGATGCCGGCGTAGACCTGCTCCAGGATGACGGAGCGTTGCGGGTGGTCGGCCATATAGGAGTCGAACTCGACGCCGCGGTTGATGGGGCCCGGGTGGCAGATGATCGCATCGGGCTTCATGAGCTTCTCGCGGTCCTTGGTCAGGCCGAAGAGCTTGTGATACTCGCGAATCGTGGGGAACGGAGCGCCCTCAAGGCGCTCCTGCTGCACGCGCAGCATGTAGACGACGTCCAGCTCGGGCAGGACGGAATCGAGGTCGCTCGTCACGTGGTCGCAACCCAGAACCTCGGGCGCCGGCGGCAGCAGCGTGCCGGGGGCGACAGCGTAGGTCTCGCAGCCCATGATCTTAAGGGCGGGGATCAGCGAGCCGCAGACACGGGAGTGCGCGATATCGCCGACGACAGCGACCTTCAGACCGTGGAAGTCACCCTTGTGCTCCCAGATGGTGTACAGGTCGAGCAGGGCCTGCGTAGGATGGTTGTGCTTGCCGTCGCCGGCGCAGATAACGCTCGCGGGCGAGTTCTGCGTGACGATGTAGGGAGCACCGGCGTGCTTATCGCGAACGACGATGCAATCAATCTTGTAGGCGTTGAGGGTCTCGACGGTGTCGACGAGGCTCTCGCCCTTGACCGTGGAAGTCGAGGAGCCGCCAAAGTTGAGGCTGTCGGCCGAAAGGCGCTTCTCGGCGAGCTCGAAGGAGCTGCGGGTGCGCGTCGAGGGCTCGTTGAACATGTTGACGATGGTCTTGCCCTTGAGCGTGGGGACCTTCTTGATCGCACGCTCGTTGACCTCGGAGAACGCCTTGGCGGTCTCGAGGATGAGCTTGATGTCCTCTTCGGAGTACTCGGTAATGTCGATCAGGTGCTTATGGTTGAACGCCACGGTACTACTCACCTCCCAGCGGCGCGGAGCCCACATGGGAACCCGGCGCGACGTCGTTAATCTCGACAGCGGTGCGGCCGTCTACTTCCTTCATATATAGGTGCACGTTCTCCTCATGCGACGAGGGAACGTTCTTGCCGACAAAGTCCGGCGAGATGGGGAGCTCACGGTGACCGCGGTCAACGAGAACTGCCAGCTCGATGCGGCTCGGACGGCCCAGGTCCATGACGGCATCCAGAGCGGCGCGGATAGTACGGCCCGTATACAGGATGTCGTCCACCAGCACAACGCGCTTGCCGTCGACGCTGAAGGGAATGTTGGTAGCGTGGATCGCGGGAGCGAAATTGGTCGCATAGTCATCGCGGTAGAAGCTGATGTCGAGGCTGCCGAGCGGAACGTCGACGCCCTCGATCTCCTTGATCTCCTCGGCGAGCTTCTTTGCCAGAAGGTCGCCGCGCGTGACGATACCGACCAGAGCGAGGTCTTCACAGCCCTCGTTGCGCTCGAGGATCTCGTGCGCGATGCGGGTCATCGCTCGGTTGACGGCGGTCTCGTCCATGATGACCGCCTTGGGGGAAGTCGTGCCCATCGATCTCCTTCCTCACATGTCTTGACTGCTGACACAGTCAAAAAAATAGATGCCCGACCGCTTAAAGCGGACCAGACACCCACAGGAAGGGCTGCTCTTTGGCAGCAATGTAATTCCATGTGGGTATCTCGTACCCCTTTAATGGTCAAGGGATAGTGTAGCCAACCTCGAGCTTAATTGCGAGCATAAATACAGAGCAATCCGTAAACGGGCGCAGGCGCTCCATAAACCTATATATATTTGTGGGACGAGCTTGAAAACGCACGCACGAGCTGGCATAATCCCCTCTGCTGCACGCAAATCGGATCTACGTCCAGGGCCGTAGCGTGAGCACTATCGCCAAAAGAGGAATATCTCTGTGTAGATTGCGCACAGGGAGCGACTTCTGTGCTATAGTTCAGGCTTGTTTGTTAACGCGACATGTTCGTTTGTCGCCCAAGGAGGGTCAGTTATGTCCAAAGTTTGCGAAGTTTGCGGTAAGCACCCCGTTGCCGGTCGCTCCATCAGCCACTCTCACCGCGTCACCAACCGTAAGTTCCGCCCCAACATCCAGCGCGTCTACGTCGTCGTCGATGGTCACCGTCGCAAGATGAACGTTTGCTCCACCTGCCTCAAGTCCGGCAAGGTTGCGCGCTCCTA
>CAJJPN010000188.1:0-3737 GCA_905193635.1 Coriobacteriaceae bacterium | reverse complement strand
GGCATCCTGACCTGCTCAAGGTTACCGCAGCTTTCGAAAAGACCTTGAGCTGCAGTCGTGTATGTCGTATCCAGTTTCTCCAGATCGGCTGCACGAAGGGTTTCAAACCGGTTGAACCAATGGCAGAGTTTCTTCGGCTTTATCCCGCCGTCCGCAACGGAAACTCTGGTAACGCGATCAGCGATCGCGTCAGTTGTCCAGCAATGATCGCTAAAATTTTCGAAGACCTTCGTTACATGCTTTCCAGCAAATTCTGTTCCCACCATAGGAATGTGCCCATAACGATAAAAGGTAAGTGATTCATCGTCTACGGAGTATACGGCAAATTGCCTGTCAGCCTTTTCGATTCCTTTCTCTCGGCCTACGGCAATATGATTGCCTAACAAACGAGAAGGTCTTAAAACCGCGGAATCTATGGTCGAAATTGTTTCAGATGAACGATATGGACAAGCCATACCACTGGCTTAAATCTATCCTTACATTCAGTCCCACCATAAAAGACCGGGCTTTCCTGTTTGCAACTCCCCAGGTTGAAACGTGGTTGTTTGACAAGAGGTATGCGATTGTTGAAACGGCACGTGAAGCTGGCTATTTGCAAAGGCACCGCAATGCGGAAATTGGTAAAATATCAAATCGATCCTCTTGAATACGCTGCAAGACTTGCAGCCGGAAAAGGAAAGGAATGATGCAAGACATGAACGAAACAGACAACAAGCAAAAGAAAGGAGGAGGCATGTTCAACAAGATCAAGGCCGTCAGTCGCCGCGCTGCGACCGTTGCCGCCGGTACCGTGCTCGTTTTGTCGCAATGCCTGGGCAGCTTCGGTGCCGCATTCGCGCCGAGTACGGCCTACGCGGAAACTTCAACTAAGACGGCAACCGTCACCCTTGCCGATACCGAGAACGGCAGCCTGTCGTTTGTCGGCAGGGACGACGACACCAAGACCATTACGGTGAATGACGGCGAGACGGTCGCAATCAAGGCCTCTCCCGCTGACGGGTATTTCGCCGACAGCCTCTCCGTCTTCAATAACTCCGATAACGATGCCTCCGCCGTCTCGCTCAAGGACGGGATCGGCACCTTCAAGGTGACCGGCAGCGCCACCGTTTCCACCATGTTCTATGAGAACGGTTCTAACGGTTCCTCCATCCTCAAGGCCGTGAAGGTCAAGGAGGGTAAGGCCAACAAGGCTATCGACGAGAAGACCTATATCAAGGAGAACGCCGATTCCAAGTACGTCGGGCTCGGCGACAAGCTGGAGAAGAAGGATGTACTCACCGTGACCACCACGGTCGTCGACTCCAACATTCTCCCGAACGCCTCTCTCGATAACCTCTGGGCCGACGATGACGGCGATGGCATGTCGGACCATGCAGACGCGCTGCGAGCAAATGCAGTCAGCCATGCGATTCTCTATGACCTCAACGAGGATTCCGACTACTATGTCGGCTACGCCGGCTCCCGCATCTCCGGTGCCACCCTTGCCGATTGGGGTGCGTCCGAGAACAACGCCGACGCCAAGATGCGCGACGGCTTCGTGTTCGACGATGCCACCGGTCTCATCTATGTGCCGAAGAAGTATACCGAGAAAAACAAGAAGGGCGAGCTCAAGGTCGCTTCCTCCCGTATCCAGCTGCTCTATGCAACTGCGGACAAGGGTGCAGAGAACAGCATCAGCGTCAAGATCTCCGAGGACGGTGTGGACGGGGATGTCGCCGAGAACGGAACCGCCAAGGTCGATATCCTCGCCACCGACACGAAGATCGTTCTCGCCAAGGACAAAACTGCCCGCGAGTCGCTGAAAGACAGCTCGATCGATTCCGTCATCGCGAACGGCATCGAGTACACCCGCGATATGGACATGTGGTCCTACGATGAGGGCACCGGTACGCTCGATCTCAAACTCGCTCCGGCCGGTGTTCGCACCGTCAAGGTCAAGCTGACGAACGATACCGGCAAGACTGTCGGCAACTTCCTCACCTCTATCGCCACCAAGGCATTCGCCGGTAACGTGAACAACATCGGCACCTGGAAGTTCAATACGGCACCATATGTCGGCATGACCTTCCACACCGCCGGCCACAACAAGTACACCGGTACCGCGGCCGGCGGCCATACCATGCCGGCAGTCGAGAACCCGTCCGGCGGCCGCTACGAGGCGAAGACCATCTACCAGGCGCTCGGCACCCAGGGCGTGGATGTCTCCGCCCTGCAGTCCGGCAACTACTCCATCGAGCGCACCTGCACAATCAACGCGCAGACCACGTCCTCCGGCGTGGAGATCCCCAACGCCGCAAACCTCAACCTGACTTGCGGCCATGTCGGCGTCAATCCGTCCGGCCAGCTCCAGAACGGCTACAACCAGCCGAAGTACACCGATGACGATTACGGCCAGACCGTCCGTGTCGCCGCCGTGTACGGCAACGAGGCCGTCGTGGGCGTCACCGTCCCGACCACCTTCACGCAGGCAGGTGCCGGCTTCTTCAAGGTCAACTGGCAGCTCAACAAGGTCAACGTGACCTTCAGTAAGATTTCCGCCGATGCCAAGGTGACGAACGGCAACAGCGAGTACTCCTATGCGGGCGCCGAGTTCGATATCTACCGCACCCGCGACAACGCGCTGGTCGCCCATATCACCATGGACGGTAACGGCCATGCCAGCTACCAGCTCGACCCGAACGAGAACTATTACGCCGTCGAGACCAAGGCCCCGCAGGGTTTCCAGAAGCACGAGGGACATATCGATTTCTCGACCGGTAACAGCGCCGGGGAACAGCAGCTCAAGGACGACCCTGGTGTCGTGAAGATTACCGTCGCAAAGAAGGATTCCGCGACAAGCGGTACCGCCCAGACAAGCCTTTCGCTTGAAGGCGCCGAGTACAAGATCACTTCGCTTTCAACTCCTGGCTGGGAAGCGACCGGAAAGACAAATGCCAAGGGCATTCTGTACTTTACCGCCGTACCTTTGGGCAAGGTCCAGATTGTCGAAACTAAGGCGCCTGCTGGCTATAAGCTGGATACGACTGTTCATACCTATACTATCTCTGCTGGAGAATGGCTTGATGCCACCAAGGTTGACGGTGGAGCCATCGAGCTTGAGCCGGTAGACGATTTCGCCGAGAACCCGCAGGCGTTCGATGTCGAGATCGCCAAGACCAAAGGCGGCGAGGACGACAGCTGGGAGTCCGACAACGGCCATGGCAAGCCCGCCGTCGGCGTGCAGTTCCAGATCATCTCGAACTCCACCGGCAAGGTCGTCGGCACGCTGACCACCAACGAGAGCGGATTCGCCTCCACCAAGGATTCCGATACCTGTGACGAGACCTCCATCTCCGAGGACAAGACGGATGATGCAACCCGACCGTGGTTCGGCGAGGGCAAGCGTAATGCCGGCATCGACGGCGCGCTGCCGATCGATCAGAAGGGCTACACGATCCACGAGGTGGATTCCACGGTGCCCGAGGGTTACGACCATGTCGATGACTGGACTATCTCGGCAGATGAAGAGGTCAACCAGAGCACGAAGTACTACTCCGTGATCGACAAGACGTTGACGAGCCGACTCCAGATCGTTAAATGCGACGCGGAGACGGGCAACACGGTTCTGCTCTCCGGCTTCAAGTTCCAGATCCTCGATGCTGACGGCAAGGTCGTATCGTTTGACGACCCGTATGACGTGAACGCCAAGGTTGACACGTTCACCACCGACGCGAACGGTCAAGTTTCCATGCCCGGAA
>CAJJPN010000187.1:0-3762 GCA_905193635.1 Coriobacteriaceae bacterium | reverse complement strand
GAGACGGGCCCGGGCTGACAATTTCGACTGTAATGGACGTTCTTAAACGACTAGTTAGGCGAGGGGCGTGGATTCCCATTCGCCGGTGGGGTGGGGGATATCGAAGGCCCGGTAGCCGCAGTCGTAGGCGTGGGCCTGGGCCTCGCGGATGTTCCAGCAGATGTCGCAGGCGCGGTGCGCGTCCGAGCCAAAGGTGATGGGCACCTCGGCATGGGCGAAGCGGCGCAACAGCCCGGTCGCGGGGTAGTAATCGTCGAGCCCCTTGCGCGGTGCGGCGGTCGAGACCTCAACGCGGCGACCCGTATCGTGGGCGCATTCGGCCATCTGCTCCCAAAACGGCGCGGGGTCAAAGTCGGGTGCAAAGCCGTCCTTCGAAAAGCGCATGACCAGGTCGGGATGGGCCATCGCGTCAAAGTTGAGTGAGCTTTCGCAAGCACGGCACCAGTCGTCGACGTAGCACTCCCACACGCCGCGCACGCCTAAGTTTTCCCAAACATGCAAGTTGGTATCGTCGTCGATCCAACCGCAAAGGGAATCGGGTGTATCGGGGCGCGCGACGTCCTCTGTCCCTGCCGTGCCCGCGGCGCCTGCCGCAATATCGCCCGGGTTGCCAATCCAGTGCACGCTGCCCAGACGTACGACGGCGCCCTGGGACCAGTGCTCTACCAAGGGCTCGCAGCCCTCGTACCAATCGCATTCAAAACCGTAGATAAAGGTGAGCTCCGGCGCAATCTGCGCGGCGAGTTTGCGGGCGTCCTCAAAGGCCAAACGATGTGCCGGCAAGTCGCCCTCGACGACCTGCACCTCGCAGTTAGCATCCATACTGGCGGGCAGGGTAAGGTGGTCGGTCGAGACCATGACGCGGCAGCCGGCGGCAGCAGCGGCACGGACGTTGTCCTCGAACGAGGCGTGCCCGTCCGAGAACGAGGTATGAGTATGGCAATCGACCAGCGGGCAGGCGGGCATGGCGACTCCTTTGCATTTGGTGAATCCGCTCCATTGTAATGGTGCAGCTCTCAACACGCCGCGCACGCCGGGTGCCGAAATCGAGTGGAAAGGCGGGGCGGCGCGTGCCGGCGCCGGCGACTACTTGCTTCGTGCCGCCGCACGTTTGGCCTGCACTGTTACCATCGCGTGTCTCACGGCGGTGATGGGGCAATAGCGAATCATACGCGGTCCCGACCAACGCATGACCTCGCGGATCTTCTCGCGCATGGCAGGCCGGTAACAATGCGAAGGACAGGCCGAGCAAAATGTCTTGGTGCCCATGTGCGGGCAGTGCTCAATGCGCGCGATGGCGTATTTCTGCAGCTCGGTGCATTCGGGGCAGAGCGTAATGGTCCGAAGGCCGAGCTTCACGCGCACGGACTCATCGTCGCCAGCCTGCTCGACCGCATGCCTGCCACCATGATGCCCACGACACCACAGCGCAATCATCTGCGACACCATTTGGGCCTCGCGTTCACGTTTGCGTGCCAGCTCCGGTGTGTCGACCGGGCGCGCCATTAGCTCAGCCTCCCGTGCTCGACCGAAAGCGAGAAATCGGCAAAGGCGCAGGTGCTGGCACGGTGGCTTACGAGCACAATGGTCTTGCCGCGGCGCTTGAGCTCGTCGATCGCCTGCATCACGGATGCCTCGTTGAGGGCATCGAGCGCGCTCGTGGGTTCGTCGAGCAAGATGAAGGGTGCGTCGTTGAGGAAGATGCGCGCAAGGCCGATGCGCTGGCGCTCGCCGCCCGAAAGCGAGTCGCCCAGCTCGGCAACGGGCGTGTCGAGTCCCTGCGGCAGACGGTCGATGAGCGTGGTGAGTGAGGCAGAGCGGCAAGCGTCGAGCAGCTCGGCATCGGTGGCGTTGGCGTGCGCGACCAGCAGGTTCTCGCGCACGGTGCCGCAGAACAGATGTGTGTCCTGGGTCATATAGGCCTCGTGGCTGCGCAGGCTCGCCGTGTTGATGTGGCGGGCATCGACGCCGCTCACCGTGATGGTGCCGGCTGCGGGGTCCCAAAAGCGCATGAGCAGCTTAAGCAGCGTCGACTTGCCCGAGCCCGAGCGCCCCATGATACAGGTCATGGTGCCGGGCGCAAAGGTGCAGGTCACGTCGTCGAGGATGAGACTCGCAGCGGTGTCGTTCGCGACCTGCTCTGTGGCGTCCGCACCGACCGCGTCCACGCCGCTCACATAGCTAAAGCTGACATGCTCGGCTGCGGCACCGGCAAACTCAACGTCCTGTCCATCGGTGACCTCGGCGCACTGGGGCCGCTCGTCGAGCAAATCGAGCACACGTGCGCCCGAGGCGAGCGTCTCCTGCAGTGAGGCGCCCAGGCGGCTCACGGCCATCACCGAGCCAAACGACGACACAAAGGTAAAGACGGCGACAAACGCTGCGGCAAAGTCAATCGTTCCCGCAGACACCAGCTGCAGCGCACGCCCGAGCATCACCAGATTGGCCGCAAGAATAAGCGCATCGGCTACGGCCTCGCTGGCCGCCTGGCGGCGCTTGAGGCGCGCGTCCACGGCGCCGACTTGCTCGGTCAGCTTGCCCAGGGCACGGCTGCGATCGGCACCACCGGCAAACTGGATAGTCTCGGACGCGCCGCGTAAACTGTCGAGCACAAAGGCGCCCAGCTTACCGGCGCCCTCGCGGCTCTGGCGGCCGGTGGTGCCGCATGCCTTGGCCGAGGCCAGGGGCAGCAGCACGCCCAGGACCGCGTAGGCCACGAGCGCGATGCCCGCGAGCTCGGGGCTCACAGCCAGCAAAAAGCCCTCAAACACAACGGTGCAGACCAGAGCGATGGCAATGGGCGAGATGGTGTGCGCGTAGAAGACCTCGAGTAGCTCGACATCCGAGGTGACCAGGCTCACGAGCTCGCCCTTGCCGCGGCCCTCGAGCTTGGCGGGGGCGAGCTGGCGCAGGGCGCCAAACACCAGGTCGCGAATGTATGCGAGTAGGCGGAACGCGATGTAGTGATTGCAGAGCTGCTCTCCGTAATGGAGCGGTCCGCGTGCGACGCCGCAGGCGGCGCAGGCCGCGCATGCTGCGGTAAGACCAAGCCCCAAGGCGTTGCGGCCCAGCGCGGCCATAAGGCCGAGGGCGCCAAAGGCCGGCACGAACGCGGCGGTGAGCATGCCAATGCTGCCCAGCGCGACGGCTAGCACAAGCCAGCCGGCAAGCGGTCGGACGAGCCCCATCATGCGCCACATGATGGACGGCGCCGAGCGACGGGCGCGGCCGGAGTCAGGCGCCATGGCAGCGGAAGACGGGCCAGCACCGTTGAGGCCATCGGTACAGGCGGCGCTGCCGTCAACAGCCTCAATTGCGCCGGCATCCTCGGCATCACCCTCCGCATACGCATATGCCGAGAGCTGCTCCTGGCTGTTCCACATGCGCGCATAGGCGCCCGCGGTGGCCAAGAGCTCGCCGTGAGTCCCGCGCTCGGCAATGCGGCCACGCTCCTGCACCAGAATCTGGTCGGCGTCCACGATCGTCGACAGGCGATGCGCCACCACGATCACGGTGTGCTCGCCGGCGAGCGATGCAATGACCTCGCCGATTGCGGCCTCGCTTGCGGCATCGACGTTGCTCGTAGCCTCGTCAAACACATAGATTGGCGAGTCGTGCAGCAGGGCGCGGGCCATGCACACGCGCTGGCGCTGGCCGCCCGAAAGGTTGGTGCCACCCTCGTTAATCACCATGTCGAGCCCGCCGTTGGCCTGCACAAAGGCCGCCACGCGCGTGCGGTCGAGCGCGCGCAAAAGCTCGGTA
>CAJJPN010000186.1:0-3780 GCA_905193635.1 Coriobacteriaceae bacterium | reverse complement strand
GGGGCGGCTCTGCAAAATGGCGTCGAGCTTGCCCTGGCTGATGATGGAATGCGTATCCTTGCCCAAGCCCGAATCGTGCAGGATGTCCTGAATGTCCATCAGGCGGCACGGACTCGAGTTGATGAGGTACTCGCTTTCGCCCGAGCGATACATACGACGGGTGATGGCGACCTCGTCAAAGTCGACGGGCAGCATATGGTCCGAGTTATCGAGCACCAGCGTGACCTCGGCGACACCCACCGGCTTGCGCGCTGACGAGCCCGAGAAGATGACATCCTCCATGGCCTGGCCGCGCAGCTGCTTGGCGCTCTGCTCGCCCAGGACCCACAGAATCGAGTCAGAGATGTTCGATTTTCCCGAGCCGTTGGGACCGACGATGACGGTCAGGCCCGGCTCAAACGTCATATGGGCGCGGTCGGCAAACGACTTGAACCCTTTGAGCGTGAGGGACTTGAGATACACGGTTCCTCGCTTAAACAGGCTTCTTGTTGAGAATCACGCCGTTGGTGGTGTAGCCCATGCGGTCAAGTGCCTCAAGTGCAGCGGCTCCCTCGGCTTCCTTCTTTGAGGAGCCGGAGCCGCGACCCTGGCGAATACCATCGATCAACACCACGGCGGTAAAGGTGGGCGCATGCGCCGGGCCCTCGGAGCCAACGAGCTTATACGCCGGGGGTTCGTGACCGTCGGCTTGGACGCACTCCTGCAAGAACGATTTGGGGTTCGCGGGGTGCTCGGCACGCTCGGAGGCCAGGTGCGGTTTGAGCGTACGATGGATAAAGTCCGCCGCAACATCCCAGCCGGCATCCAGGTACAGCGCACCCACGAGCGACTCGTAGACGTTCTCGAGCGCCGAGTGCAGGCCGCGCGCGCCGGTACCGGTCTCGGAGGCACCAAAGATGATGATGTCGTCGATGCCCAGCTCATGCGACACCTCGGATAGCGTAGCGCCCGAGACAAGCGACACCTTCAGGCGCGTGAGCTTGCCCTCGTCAAACTCGGGATAGGACTCAAAGAGCGAACGGGCGACGACGGCGCCCAAAATGGAATCGCCCAAGAACTCAAGGCGCTCATAGCTGGCAGAAACCGGCTGGCCCTCGACTGCCGAGGGATGCGTAAGCGCCGCGCGCAGAAGCACCTTATTATTGAACTCGTGGCCCAGAATTTCCTGGGCACGCGTAAGTCGTTCAGACAAAGCCAAGACCTAGGCCTCCCTGGCGTTTTCAATCGCGTCGACGGCGTCGGCGACAGAGTTGAGCGAGAGCAGAGTCTCGTCATCGATCTCGAGGTTGAACTCGTCCTCGATAGCCGTAACCAGCTGCAGGCGCTCGAGCGAGTTGGCATCGAGATCGTCAAAGGTGGTCTCATCGCTAATTTCGGCAACATCGACGCCCAGAACGTCAGCAGCGACCTCGGCGATCTTGTCGAAGATTTCGGAGCGGTCCATAGCGCTTCCTCTCATAGTGCATGAATACCAAAAGAATGGTACCGCCCGGGCGGTACCAAGACACGGTTCTGATTCTACCCCACGAAGCAGGCCGCGAGGCACATAACAGCGCTCTAACTCGCTCTTACAAAACGATGCCGTCCATGGAGTTGGCGACATTCTCGACCAGCCCGGCGCGCACGGCTTCGGCCGCCGCAAGCGTACCGTTTTTAACAGCTTCGACCGAGGTGGCGCCATGGCCGATCAGAACCACGCCGCGCAGGCCCAAAAGAATCGCGCCGCCCTTGGCGTCGCCAGAGAGCTTGGCCTTTATCTCACGCATCTGCTTTTTAATGAGCAGCGCGGCGATCTTGGTGCCAAGCGAAGACATAAAGACGCCCTTGAGCTCCTGCAACAAAAACTTGGCAGCGCCCTCGGTGGCCTTGAGCGCAATGTTGCCCGACATGCCGTCGGCGACCACGACGTCAAAATTGCCCGACGTAAGATCGGTGCCTTCGCAGTTACCCACAAAGCCGGGAACCGCGGCTTTCATGGCTGGGAAGCAGGCCTTGGTAAAGTTGGAGCCCTTCTCGTCCTCGGTGCCATTGGCAAGCAAGCCCACGCGAGGATGCTCGATGCCCAGGACAACGCGGGCATAGGCGCTACCCATCTGGGCAAAACGCACCATGTCGTCGACCCCGACATCGGGGTTGGCGCCCATATCGCACAGCACCGTCAGACCGCCGGCGCGATTGGGCAGCGCATTGGTCAGACAGGGGCGCACCGGCTGCTTCTTGCCTTCTGCTTGATACCTAAACGGCGTGACGTAGGCGGTCGCGGCAGCGGTCATGGCGCCGGTGGAGCCGGCGGAGAAAAACGCGTCCGCGTTGCCCTTTTTGATGGCGCGGCAGGCAAGCACGATCGAGGACTTGCGCTTGGTCATCACGGCGCGAATGGGATCGTCATCCATGGCGATAATGTCAGGGGCTTCCAGAGCCTCCACACGCGCATGGGCCGCGGCAAAGGGATTGACGATTTCGGCGGGACCGACTGCCAGGACCTCGATATCGGGATCGGCGGCAAGCGCAGCCTCGATACCATCGAGAACAACCTGAGGTTTCTCGTCTCCGCCCAC
This sequence comes from Coriobacteriaceae bacterium, assembly GCA_905193635.1. Lineage (GTDB taxonomy): Bacteria > Actinomycetota > Coriobacteriia > Coriobacteriales > Coriobacteriaceae > Collinsella. The sequence goes on along the minus strand of CAJJPN010000186.1, from coordinate 1,222 downwards.
AACGTCTACACAAACGCGAACGTTACTCATATACATACTCCTTATACAAAAATGGCCGACTCATTGAGCCGGCCATTGTGGTTCCATTTGGAACGGCATCGCATCCAGAGTATACCGTTACTCGGTAACGATAACCTCGCGGTCCTTGTAGAAACCGCAGCTGGGGCACACGTGGTGCGGAAGCTTGACAGCGCCGCAACGGGGGCACGTGGACTGAGCCGCAGCCGAGATCTTCATGTTGGCGGAACGACGGGTGTGAGTGCGGATACGACCCTGCTTTTGTTTAGGTACGGGCATAGTGACCTTCCTTATGAACTATCCAGTGTGGCGATTACGCGCAAGTAGCGATACTACCACAGTTTTACTCGTCGAGCTTGAGATTCTTCAATGCTGCAAATGGATTTTCCGTGGCAGCGGCCCATTCTGCCTCTGCCTGGGCGGCGCAATCGCATTGCTCGACGTTGAGATTGCAACCGCAAGTGGGGCACAGGCCGCGGCAATCGGGCTTGCACAGAACGACAAACGGCGTGTCCATGACGACCGCGTCGTTGATGGGCTCACCCAGATCGACGATGCGGTCCTCACCCAGGAGCTCGTAGCCGTCCTCGTAGGCCTCGGGATCCTCGGGCTCCTCGAAGAGGTAGAACTCCTCGATCTCGCCGGCGATATCAAACGAGGCAGGCTCCAGGCAACGGTCGCACTCGCCGGTGGCGTGCGCGCGGACCATGCCCGTGAGCAAGACACCGGTACCGGCATTGGTAAAGACAACGTCGTAGTCGATGCCGTCCTGTAGCTGGTACTCCTTCTCGCCCACCGTGTAGGTGGCAACATCGACCTTGCCGGTCAGCGGATACGAATCACCAGGAAACTCGAGCTGTTCGGAAAGATCGACGGTAACGCTCGGGAACTCAGCCATTACCACTGACCATTCTGTTGGGCGGCACCCTCGTTGAGCTGCTGACGGCAACGGGTAACAGTGCCGGTCAGGCTCTTGAGGTTCTCCTCCAGACCTGCTCTGCGTAGTCCTCGGCAGCATAACGCGTCTCGCGCTCGTACTGCTGGGCACGATCGCGGATGTCGTCGGCCTGCTGCTGTGCCAAGCGGACGATCTCCTGCTCACCGGCAATGGTGAGGGCCTGCTGCTGAGCGTCGGCGATGATGGAATCGGCCTGAGCGGCGGCGGAAGCCATAAGCTCCTCGCGCTCCTTAAGGATACGGCGGG
>CAJJPN010000185.1:0-3789 GCA_905193635.1 Coriobacteriaceae bacterium | reverse complement strand
CGACGGCAAAATGGTCGTGCGCCTGAAGGGCGTCGAGACCCAGCTTGTCGCCACGTCCGAGCTCAAGATCTCGGGCCATCACAATGTCATCAATGCCTTATGTGCCGCCACGGCTGCTCTGGCCGTCGGTGCCGATGTCGATGGTGTCCGCCGCGGTCTGGCCTCGTTCCAGCCGCTCGAGCATCGCGTGGAGCCGTGCGGCGAGATTGACGGTGTGCGCTACGTCAACGATTCCAAGGCGACCAACACCGACGCGGTCGAGAAGGCACTGACGGCATTTCCCGATGACGACGTGATCTTGCTGCTCGGCGGCCACGATAAGGGCACGCCGCTCACGGACTTCGCGCGCGTTGTTATGGATAACGTGCGCTCGGTCGTCTGCTTTGGCGATGCGCGCGAGCGCTTCACCGCCGCTATGGACGAGGCCGATGTCGATGGCGATGTGGATATCGCCCAGGCGGATGACCTACGCGATGCCGTGGACGTTGCCCGTTCGCTGTCGAGCCGTGGCGACGTGATCTTACTTTCTCCTGCCTGCTCTTCGTTCGATGAGTTCTCGGGCTATGAGGAGCGCGGCCGCGTGTTTAAGGACTATGTGGCCCAGCTTGCCGCTGCAGCGAAATCGCAAATGGAATAGGGGTTGCCGGTGAGAGAGGAGAGCCCCCGACAAGGTATGAGGAGGCCCGACTCGGACCGTGCTTCCTCGCGGCGTAGCACACCGCGTTCCGGTCGCGGCGGGCGGTCGTTTAGCGAACGCTATATTGCCGGCGTTCCCGCCCGCATCATGCGCCCCCGTCTGATATTCATGGCCTGTCTGTTTATCTTGGTGTGTTTTGGCCTGCTGATGGTGTACTCGGCGTCTTCGGTCGAGGCGCTGCACGAGAATGGCTCAGCGACGTTTTTTCTGGGTCGACAGGCTGCGTTTGCCGTGGTCGGTGTTCTGGCGCTGATTGCCATCGTGCGCGTTTTGCCGGACAGCTGGTTTGGGGAGGATGTGCTCAGGATCTTCCTCATAGGCATGATAGGGCTACTGTTTCTGGTGTTCTTGGTGGGCAGCGGCAGCCGTGGCGCCACGCGCTGGCTCAACATCGCCGGCATTCAGTTCCAGCCTTCCGAGTTTTTAAAGCCATTTGCCATTGCGTATTCGGCCATCATGCTCGATCGCTTCTTTTCGCCCGGTGGCAACATCAACGAATTCCTTCGCAAGATGGGCATCTACCTGGGCATTTCGCTCTTTCTGATCTTTATCCAGCCCGATTTCGGTACCGTCCTGATCATCCTGTTGACCCTCATGTGCATGGCGTTGTTTGCGGGTCTCGACCCCAGATTTATCATCGGCGTGCTAATCTTCGGCATTCTCGTGATCGTGATTGCGCTTGTCGCAGAGCCATACCGTATGGTGCGTATTCAGGTTGCCTTGAACCCTTGGGCCGACGAGTATGGTGACGGCTATCAGGCCACGCTTGCCATCATGGCCTTTGCCTCGGGCGGTCTGTTCGGCCGTGGCATCGGCAACTCAACCATGAAGTACTCGTATCTGCCCGAGGCGCACAATGACTACATCCTGGCCATCATTGGCGAGGAAGTCGGTTTTGTCGGAACCGTCCTGTTCTTCTTGGTGTTTGCGATGCTGATCTACTCGGCGTTTCGCATTGCCGAGCAGGCGACCGATCGTCGGGGCGCGCTCATGGCGTCTGGCTCTGCGGTCATTCTCGCGGTGCAGTTTTTGATCAATGCGCTGGGCATCCTCAACGTGTTTCCCATGACGGGCAAACCGTTGCCGTTTATTAGCTATGGCGGTTCGTCGATTATTGTGTCGCTTATGCTTGCCGGTCTGATCCTACGCGTTTCGTACGAGAGCGCCCGTCGCGATGAGTACGACCGTCGCCGCGAGAGCTTTGCCGTTATGGATGAGAGTACCGCCGGCGTGCCCCACGTGCGCGGCGAGCGGTCTTCGCGTAACGGCTTTACCGTTCTGGATGGCTCTGCGACCGAGCCGGCAGCCCGTCCGCGTCAGCGAACGGCGCCGCAAGGTCGTCCGCAGCGCCCAACTCCTCGCAATGCGGGCGGCGGATATAATCGAATCGATTTGAACTCGGACCCGTCGGCGCGTTTGCGCACCGACGACCAGGGACCGCGTGTACGAAGGGACTACCATGACCGATAAGATGACCGTTGCTATTGCAGCCGGCGGCACGGCAGGGCATATCAACCCCGCGCTCGCCTTGGCCGAAGAGCTGCGTGACCGTGGCCACCACGTTGTGTTCGTGGGCCAGTCGCGCAAGCTCGAGGGTCGTCTGGTCCCCGAGGCTGGGTTTGATTTTGTGCCCATTACGGTTACGGGCTTCGACCGCTCCCGTCCTTGGACGGCGCTGACCTCGCTGTGGCGTGTCAACAAGGCCAAGCGTGCGCTCGCCAGTCATTTCTCAAAGGTCGGCAAGCCCGATGCCGCCATCGGTTTTGGTGCCTATGTCGAGGTTCCGTTGCTGGGGTGGTGCAAGGGCGCAGGCGTTCCGTATCTGCTGCATGAGCAGAACTCTGTTCCGGGCCTGGCCAACAAGATGATGAACTCCCACGCCGCTCGCGTGTGCATCTCGGTGCCGGCAGCGCGTTCGGTCTTTGAGCGCGAAGGTGACCCTGACCACGTGCTCATGACCGGCAACCCCGTACGTCGCTCGGTGATCGAGGGCGATCGCGCTCGCGGCCGCAAGGCACTTGGCGTTCCCGAGGACGCTACGCTGCTGCTCGTCTTTGGCGGTTCACTTGGCGCCCAGCACCTCAACGAGCGCGTGGCTTCGCTCAAAAACGAGCTGCTTTCGCGCAAGAACCTCTATGTGTTGCATTCGACGGGTGCCGACGGCTTTGAGGAGACCGAGCGCGCTTTGGCGCTGACGCCCGAGGAGGCGAAGCGTTACCGCGTCCAGCCTTACATCGACAACATGGGCGACATGCTGGCTGCTGCCGATTTGGTGCTATCGCGTTCGGGCGCATCGAGCGTGGCCGAGATCGCTGCGCTCGCCGTGCCCTCGGTGCTCGTGCCGTACCCGCATGCGACGGCCGACCACCAAACCACCAATGCCCGTTATCTGGTCGACGCCGGGGCCGGCGTGCTCTGTGCCGATGCCGATATCGACGGTTCTGCCTTTGCCGATGAGCTGCTGCACCTGGTCGATGACGCGGCGGCACGCGACGCCATGCGTCAGGCGGCGCGTGGTCTGGCTCAGGATAGGGCCGCCGCTCTTCTGGCGGATGCGGTAGAGGGTTTGCGTTAGTTAGACGGGATATCGTCGGTCGCCCTCGCGCTGATGCGGTAGGTGCGGTACAGTTAACGGGTTACAGGCAGTGTTTACGCAAGGAGTACACGAGCACATGGCTGATTCCCAGACTGCAACCTCCGCGCCCGAGTTTAAGAGCGCCCACTTTATCGGTATCGGCGGCGCCGGCATGAGCGGCATCGCCCTCGTTCTGCACGAGCGCGGTTATGCCGTTACCGGCTCCGACCTTAAGACGTCACGTTATATCCGCCAGCTTACCCGCGCTGGTGTGAAGGTGCATGTGGGCCATGAGGCCGCCACGATCGACGAGGTCAAGCCCGACGTGGTTGTTGTGTCCACCGCTATTCCGGAGTCCAACCCTGAACTCGTGCGCGCTCGCGAGCTGGGTATTCCCGTGTGGCCCCGTGCCAAGATGCTCTCTGCTTTGGGCCACGGCTACACCACCGTCGCTGTTGCCGGCACGCATGGCAAGACCACCACGTCTTCGATGTGCGCCACCATGCTCGACCGCATG
>CAJJPN010000184.1:0-3801 GCA_905193635.1 Coriobacteriaceae bacterium | reverse complement strand
GTGGTCTTGCCGTGGTCAACGTGACCGATGGTGCCGATGTTAACATGCGGCTTAGTGCGCTCAAACTTCTCTTTGGCCATAAAGCCCTCCTCTTAACAGGTCGTCCCCGGACGGGACTTTGCCTTTATACCATAGTGGCCTCTCAACATACTATTGAGAAGCCACCGTGTTACCTATGGTAGCGGTGACTGGATTCGAACCAGTGACGCCACGGGTATGAACCGTGTGCTCTAACCAACTGAGCTACACCGCCGGATGGAGCCTGCAACCAGACTTGAACTGGTGACCTCTTCGTTACCAACGAAGTGCTCTACCGACTGAGCTATACAGGCACTTGACGGGTGGGAGCTATAGGATTCGAACCTATGTAGGCAGAGCCAACGGGTTTACAGCCCGTCCCCATTAACCACTCGGGCAAACTCCCAATCGTTCAAGTATCCGCAGGTCCTTTGGTCTTTTGGACCGCCGCCCCCGCGAACAAAAAAGATAATACGATGCAACCTTGGGGGCTGTCAACGAAAACCTCTAGATACACGGTTCCGGGCGTATCTATATAGCCGTGACCTGCGGTTTTGTTGAGTTTGGATGTGAAGGACGGTGGTTTTGGATACAGCGGTGACGTTTCCCAAGGTAACACTTTGGTGTAGTGGAGTACACCTTCAGGATCGAACTTCGATAACAGCCTATTTGCACCTATATATAGGTCGAGATCGGGCTTCCGCGGCAGATTCGAGCGTGGATTTTCTTCCGTTTGAAATCGAGCGTAGACAATCTCCCACTATTGGCGTGCCCCCAAGGCCAAAGTGGCAGATTATCCACGATCATTCACTAAGCGGGAGATTTTCCACGCTCGTACGTTCGATAATCCACGCTCAGGGGGGGGCAGCCGAGCTCGACACGGCTTTTGTCTCGATCTGTAACATATAGAGAACATTTTCTCCCCTATCTGTTACAGGTCGAGATATTACGCAGAGACCTCCGCTTACGTCTCATTCTGTAACAGTAAGAACGGTTTTCAGCTTCTTCGTGTTACAGATCGAGATGTTATCGGCCGTCCCTTGGCAATGTCTCGATCTGTAACTATAAGGAGGGTTTTCAGCCCGCCCGTGTTATAGATCGAGACAAACCTGAAGCTTGGTGGGAGTCAAACCCGCTGACATGTCAACATAAATAGAAACGGGCCCTGTCCCACAAGGGAACAGAGCCCGAAACTCTCATGGAGCCAGTGACAGGAATCGAACCCGCAACCCACTGATTACAAATCAGTTGCGCTACCGTTGCGCCACACTGGCACACTTGGCGCTTTCGCGCGAAGCCTGTTAAGGATAAAGGAATTGAGGATGGGGCGCAACAGGCCCTTCGACCGACCACATCTCAAAACTATTCGCCAGAACGAATAGTTTCGTCTGTTCGCCAAAACAAAAAACTATTCGTTTTGGCGATGGCAAGTCCACAATCCAATAACTACAAGCCAGTGAATTGACCAGCCGAGTAGCTGGTCTCTACAGATACTCCCCTACCGGCCACGAAGGGCCTTGAGCTTGGCCAGGGCATCGGGGCTCAGGCGACTGCCCAGAGTCATCTTGATCTGCGGGGCTTCCTCTGCCTCGTGAACGTCGTTATCGATCTGTTTGATCTCGTCCACCAGCATGCGGCTCGAGATGCGCGTGACGCCCTTGCCCATGACGACGGCCTGAATCGTACCGTCGCTCGATACCACGGAGCACGCGCGGCCTTCCTCGCGTGCCTCGATGCAGAGCTTCTGCACCACGGTATCGGCAGAGACGCCCGTCGGCGAGAACTCGATGCGCACGCCGCGGGCCGGTAGGTTGGGGCGCTCGTTGGAGATGTTGCCCGCGCCGTCGAACACGATCACGGCCTCGTAACGGCCCTGGGCAAACGCCGCAACATCGTTGATGAGCGCGGTGCGCGCCATATCGTGGACGTCGCTGGAATATGGATCGTCGGAATGGTCGTAGACGAGCTTTTCGTAGCGCGGCGTGCAGTGGATCACGTTGTAACCGTCGACCACCAGCAGCTCGGGCTTGTTGGAGTGCACCGTCGAGACTGGGTCGGCGATAGCCTGCGCAAACGCATTGCCGCCCACGCCGTAGGTCGCGGCCGAAACAATCGGCTTGGCCGAGCCCTCGCCAAAGCGCTTGGCCTTGGACTTGGCGCGGTTCTTCTTGGACATGCGCTACTCCTCCCCCATGAGCTCGCCGGCATTGCGGCGCAGCCACTCAAAGCACAGCGCGGTGGTCGCCTGGGCCACATTGAGACTCTCGGTCATGCCGCGCTGGGGAAGCTTGGTCAAAAAGTCGCATTTCTCGAGCACCAGGCGCGAGATGCCGTCGCCCTCGGAGCCCATGACGAGCGCAACGCGGCCCTCAAAGGGAGCATCCCAGCAGCTGCCCTCGGCGTGCTCGGAAGCACCGCCCACCCAAAAGCCAGCAGCCTTGAGGTCGTCGAGCGCTCGAGCGATGTTGGGAACCTGTGCGATGGGCAGATGCATAACGGCACCAGCAGAGGTTTTGTAGCTGCCCACGGTCACACCGGCGGCGCGCTTGTTGGCAATGATGACGCCCGCCGCGCCCACGACCTCGGCAGAGCGCACGATGGCACCAAAGTTACCGTCGTCGGTCACATGGTCGAGTACGACGACGAGCGCCGGGCCGTCACCCGCGCGGTCAAGGATATCGGCGACGTCCGCATAGGGGAAATTACCCACCTCGAGCGCAATGCCCTGATGAGCGCCATGGCTCGACAGCGCATCGAGCTGCGCGCGCGGCACATACTTAATGCGGACGTCCGCGGCGTTGAGATCGTCGACCAGGCGCGACAAGGCAGCATCGCGCTCCCCGCCCTCGGCGATGAGCGCGCACTTGACGGGAAAGCCGGTACGCAGTGCCTCGGCGGCAGCACGACGGCCTTCGATAAACTCGCCCTTGGGGACCTGAATGTTGTCGCGGTTGCGATCGCGCTGCGGACGTGCGGCCTGGGTGCGCTCGCGCTGGCCCTTGGGAGTGGCAGCGCGGTCGTTGCGGCGAATCGGACGCGAGCCAGAAGCAGCCTGTTTGCCACCACGAGGCGCACGCTTGCGATTGTCGGCCATAAGACGGCCTCCTTAAATAGAAAACGAACAAGAATCGACCGTCCGAGCCACGGCACCTTGCCTTTCAATCGTCGGGCATGACCACCAGGTCTATGCCCTCCTCTTTCAAGGCAATCTGCCGCACCTCGAACGGTCGACAAATACTAGAGACTCTTAATACGAGTACCCGCGGCCGTATCTTCAATCGTCAGGCCCAGGTCCTTGAGCTGGTCGCGGATGGCGTCGGCCAGATCCCAGTTCTTGGCGGCACGGGCCTCGGCACGGGCCTCGAGAATCTTGGCAGCGGCCTCGTCCACGTCGTCGCCCGTGTAGGCGACCAGGCCGGCGGCAACGCCCAGCAGGCCCAGCGGCAGCTCGACCTTGGGCTCGGGGAGCTCGACGCCAAACGTATCGAGCAGCTCGACCAGCGTATCGGCAGCAGCAAGCGCAGCGGCCTTGTCGGCAGCATCGCCCGCCTGCTCCAGGTACTGGTTGCACTCGGTCACAAAGCCAAAGACAGCACCCATGGCACCGGCAGTGTTAAAGTCGTCGTCCATGCACTCCTTAAAGGCGGCACGGGTCTCGGCGGCCTTGGCGGCAAACGCCTCAGATGCTGCCTCATCGGCATCGGCCGCCGCATGGTTCGCGGCCCAGCGCAGGTTCTCGACCGTACCGGCGATACGCGTAAGCGAGTTCTCGGCACCCTCCAG
>CAJJPN010000183.1:0-3820 GCA_905193635.1 Coriobacteriaceae bacterium | reverse complement strand
GCTGGCAGTTAGTTGCCAGCGGGCCTGTTCCCGAAGTACACCGTTGAATCGCACAGAGGGGAGGAATGCGAATCAAACTCAACAGGGCAGGCTTTTTCATCGCCTATTGCCTGCTCCGTTGCTGAAACCAATATAGTTCACCGTGGTTTACTTTGCTGCATCAATATCGCACGCCATAGCTTCTCCATAAGTTAGCCCCAGTAAACTAAACCACCACAAAGGGGACAGGCACCTTTGTGGTGGTTTTCGCCACGGCAGAGCCGCTAGAGCCCCACTGGCCAGCGACAGACGGCCAAGTCGACGTGCATGTCATCCTTAAACGCCACACCCTCCCCTAGCAAAAGCTCACGTTGAGCATCGGGGCCGCCAAACGCAAAGCCCTCGCAAATGCGGCCATCGGCAAACACCACACGATGGCAGGGAATCTGACCAGGGCGCGGATTGCTATGCAGGGCATACCCCACGTACCGCGCACTCCGCGGACGACCGGCGAGCAGCGCCACCTGACCGTAGGTGGCGACCATCCCCTCGGGAATCTGCTCGACCACCTCGTACACCCGCTCAAAAAAGCCCTCAGACGCCATTGCTCGCTCCCTTCCACCCGGAATAGCCTAAACCACCACAAAGGTGCCTGTCCCCTTTGTGGTGGTTTATAGCAAGTCGGTTAGTTGACGGGCTGGAAGAAGGCTACGGCTACGGCGCCGGGACCTACGTGGGTGCCGATGGTGGCGCCAATGGTGTGGACAGGCAGTTCGCCCTCGGTGTGGCCAGCCCACAGTGCCGCGCTGTCCTCGATATACTTCTTGAGCACCGCATCCGAAAGGCCCGTATAGCCGAGCGCCAGCGGCATGGAAAAGTCGATGCCGCCCGCCTTTTCGACCTTCTGGTTGAGCAGGTTACGTCCGTTCTTGGAACCGCGCGCCTTGCCCAGCTGCACGATCAGACCGTCCTCGGCAGCCACCACGGGCTTTACGTTGAGCAGCGTACCCACGGCACCGGCCGCAGCAGACAGGCGACCGCCGCGCACCAGGTACTCCAACGTCTCGAGCAGGCCGATGACGACCACGCGGTCGCGCACGGCCTCGACAGCCGCCGCAACCTGAGCCGCGCTCTGGCCCTCGTCCACCAGGCGCAGCGCATACTCGACCAGCACGCGCTCGCCCAGGGTAACGTTATTGCTGTCCACGACGAACATGTCGCCGCCCGGCGCCTCGGCAAGTGCCGTACGAGCACTCTGGTTGGTGCCCGAGAGCTTGGCACCCACGGTAATAATCACGGCCTCATCGCCGGCCTCACGCGCTTCGGCAATCGCCTGCGAAAAGGCGTACGGGTTGACCTGACCGGTCTTGGGCAGTTCATCGCGCTCCACAAGCATCTCGTAAAAGCGCTGGTGATCGATGTCGACGCCATCCATATACACATCGGTGCCAAAGGTGACGGACAGCGGCAGAACACGCAGAGCGGGGTGCTCCGCCGGCGACATATCGCTTGCGGAATCGGTAATAATGCGGACGGACATAACGAATCCTTTCTTGCGCAGGTCCCGCGCGGGGAATTTTGACAGCAATGCCCCGGCACGGCATACGCGCTCAAACGGGACTATGCAGTTTTTAATGGGAAGCAAATGCCTTGGCGGCCTTAGATCTCACGCAGGGTGTTGAGGATCGTGCGCAGCGATGCATACATCTGCTCGCGCTGCTCCACACCCATAGCCTTACCGGTGGTGTCAAGCACCTCGCGAATGATGCGGTCCGCCTCGCTCATGCTCTCGCCGCCCAGAGCGGTCAGGCGCACCGGGGCACGATACTTAACGGCCGCATCACCCGAGTCGTCGACCTCGACGTAGCCGCCCTCCTCCAGATGCGCGAGCGTGCGCGAGACGGCGGCACGGGTCACGCCTGCCATGCGAGCCAGGTCAGCGCCAGTCAGGCCGTCCTTGCTGCGCTCAAGATAGTACAGGCACATAACGTCGGAGCCCTTGAGGCCCAGCCTTGCGCCCTCGGATGTCTTAATGCGCTGGATCTCCTTGTAGAGCCCGCTGATCAGTCCGACAAAGTCCTCGAAACGTGTCTCGTCGTTCTGCTGCATGGGAGACGACCGCCTTTCGCTTGCATGATGCTAACGGGTAAACATCTTAGCCGCACAAGGCAACACCCATACCCAAATATCCCATTTGTTAACCCATCAACATAAAAACCACCACAAAGGGGACAGGCACCTTTGTAGTGGTTTTGACCGGCGAACATGATCCGCAGGCGTCGTTACAGTTCCACGCAGGGATTGTCGCGGGTCACAAGCGTCTTAACGACAACCGTCGCTCCCAGATAGCGCTCGAGCAGCTCGGCTAAGCGATCGATCGCGGCCTGGCAATCCCCCATCCGCTCGGGCTCCACGCACTCAATCGCCAGGAAAGCATCGGCCGAATCATCGGACAACGCCGTTCGAACGCCATCGCGCCAGTTCCAGCAGCGGCATACGGCGCCCGCATCATCGATGTAGGCGAGCTCGCCGGGCAGCGTCGGGTCATCTGTCTCCTCGCCAAGCGGCAGAAATGAATCGCCACCGTCGGTCACCTTCAGGCAAAGGTCTCCCTCAATCGCGTGCAAATCCTCGCCGCCTACGGGCAGCGCGTAGGACAGCGACACCGTGTTGTAGATGTCCACCGCGGGCGTAATGTGGCCCACCGGCTTTCCTTTGAGCACGCGCTTGAGCAGGTTCTCAATTGAGCAACGCGCGCCCTTCTTGGTCTTGAATAGGCGATATGCCTCGCGCCATGCCTTAACCGGCGCATTCTCGCTGATGGTATCACTCGTCAGGTGACGCTCCGCATCGATATTGGCGCGGTCGAGCAACGCGGCAATCGCATCAACGTCCTCTTGAGGAATCTGAGCCGCGGGCTTCATGCCCTTTACGACCACAACACCGACAGCCGCCTGCGGAAATAGCTCCCAAAACGAATCCTCGGCAACGAAACTCTTCATGTGCTCTCCCTTCATAGAATGCGCCCGAGCCCGGGTGCCTAAACAAAAAGCGCCCTTACGACGGCCACCTTCAAAGTCCTACGGTGCCGCCACAAGAGCGCTTACGCTGCCCCCATCCGGAGAAGGGGGCGATATGTCAGGCGTATTGTAACCCGAGTCATTCGCCCAAGCAAAACCGCCACAAAGGTGCCTGTCCCCTTTGTGGCGGATATGGACTCGCGGCGACGCTAGTGTCGGAGTCCCAGCAGGCCGCGGCCGCGATGACGGGCGTCGGCGTGCACCTGAGCGTGCGGACCGGCGGCCTTCACGGACTCGGGCAGGTGCGAGTACTTCTTCTCGAAGTTCTCCTCGAACATCACGGCCAAGTTGTGCGCCGCCTCGTCGTAGCGCGCGGTGCTCTGCCAGTACTGGCGCGGCACCAGGATGCCGTCGGGCACGCCGTGGCACGTGGTGGGAATGTCAACGTTAAAGATATCGTCATGCACGAATTCGCTGTCCTCGATGGTACCGTCGAGGGCGCGGGCCACCAGGGCGCGCGTGTAGGCAAGCTCGATGCGATGGCCCACGCCGTAGCCGCCGCCAATCCAGCCGGTGTTGACCAGGTACACACGCGTGCGGCCGTCGGCGATGCGCTCACCGAGCATCTTGGCATAGACCATGGGGTCGAGCGGCATAAACGGCTCGCCAAACAGCGAAGAGAACGTGGGCGTGGGCTCGGTGACGCCGACCTCGGTGCCGGGGATCTTGGCCGTAAAGCCCGTCACAAAGTGATACATGGCGACGTCGGCCGTCAGGCGCGAGATGGGCGGCAGCACGCCAAAGGCGTCGCAGGTCAAAAA
>CAJJPN010000182.1:0-3837 GCA_905193635.1 Coriobacteriaceae bacterium | reverse complement strand
TGCGTCGCACCCGCGACGAGATCCCCCACTCCGTGGGCGTCATCTGTGACGCGCTCGAGCAGACTAAGAAGGTGCTGCGCGTGCACGCCACGATTTACGTCGAGCGCGAGGGGCAGAAGGGCATCATCATCGGCAAGGGCGGCGAGATGATTAAGCATATCGGCATCGATGCCCGTCGCGACCTTGAGCGTATCTTTGGCACGCAGGTCTTTTTGGAGCTCGACGTGAAGGTCAAGGCCGGCTGGCGCGATGACGAGGCACAGATCCGCCGCTTTGGCTACAATGCCGAAGATTAAGCCTCGGCGTTCATGGCAGGCTCTCGCACATATCGCACAAAGGTGCTCGTCCTCGACAAGACGAAGCTCAAGGAAACCGACCTGATCTTGACCATGCTCGACGAACGGGGACGGCAGGTGCGTGCCGTGGCTAAGGGCGCGCGTAAGCCCGGCGGTTGCCTTGCGGCCCGCTGCGAGCTTTTCTGTACCGTCGATATGCTGCTCGCGCGTGGTCGCTCGCTCGACGTGGTTTCTCAGGCGGAGCTTATGGAGGCGCCACTCGGTGCCGCTCCTGACTACGAGACGATCTGTGCCGCCAGCGCGATTGCCGAGGTTGCGCGCGTGTGCTCGTTCGAGGATGCCGAGGATCCATTTACCTTTGCCATCACGCAGCGGGCGCTCACGCTTGTCGGCTGCGGGCTCGACTCGGCACATATGGACCTGCTCGTGGCGGCCTTTGTCTTTAAACTGCTGTCGCACGTTGGTTACCGCCCCGATTTCTCGGCATGCGTCTCGTGCGGCGATCCCATGCTCTCGCATTTCTCGGCCCAGGCCGGCGGGCTTCTGTGCGGGTCGTGCGCCTCGAGCGTGCCTGGCGCCGAGTTGGTATCGGTCGGCGAGGTCGCATGGCTGCGCGCTCTGATGTCCATGACCTTCGATGCGCTTATGGCCGAGAGGATCGACACGCATACGGCGGCGTTCTTGCTCGGGCTTTCGCATGTGTGGGCTGCGACGCACACCGATCAGCGCCTCCGTGCGATGGAATTCATGTTGGGTCGGTGATGATGCGCAGGCACGGGCTGCTTGTGGTAACATACCGACCTGTTGGTACCTCGACCTTGGATGTTCGCTCCACCGGCGGCTTCCCAGTCCGAGGCGAATGGAGTCGCCCACAGGCGACGCGAAACGAAAGGTGAAACAATGCCTGTTTCCAAAGAGCGCAAGGCGGAGCTGACCGCCCAGTTCGGTAACTCCCCGGTCGATACCGGTAACCCCAAGGTTCAGGTCGCCATCCTGTCCGAGCGCATCAAGGAGCTGACCGAGCACATGAAGTCCCACCAGAAGGACTTCCACACCCGTCGTGGCCTGCTTATGCTCGTTGGCCGCCGCCGTCGTCTTCTCTCCTACATCAAGAAGAACGACATCGTCGAGTACCGTGAGCTCATCAAGGCTCTGGGCATCCGCGACAACATCCAGTAAGGATTTGTACATGCTAAGAGCGTCCTGCGCAGCGGGGCGCTCTTTTTGTGTAAGGGCGTGAACAATCACGCTCTGAAGCGTGGCGGGGGCAGGGGGCCCGCGTCACATGAGAAGCCCGCAGGCAAGGGGCCTGTGGGGTAAAGGAGAACAATGACACTCGTATCCAAGACCTTTGAGCTGTACGGCAAGACCTACACCTTCGAGTCGGGCGAGCTTGCCAAGCAGGCCACCGGCGCCTGTCTTGTCAAGCAGGGCGACACCACGATGCTCGACACCGTGGTCGTCTCCAAGGAGCGCAAGAACTACGACTTCTTCCCGCTGACCGTCGACTTCAACGAGAAGATGTACGCCGCAGGCCGCATCCCGGGTGGCTACCTCAAGCGTGAGGGCCGTCCCAGCGAGAAGGCCACGCTCACGGCCCGCATGATCGACCGTCCGATTCGCCCGAGCTTCCCGGACGGCTTCCGTAACGAGGTACACATCGTCGCCACCTCGCTCGTCGCCGACCAGGTCAACCCCTTCGATGTCATCAACGTCATGGGTGCATCCCTGGCCATGACGCTCGGCGGCGTGCCCTTCGAGGGCCCGCTTGCCTGCGTGCGCATCGGCCGCAACGTGGAGACCGGCGAGTTTATCGTCAACCCCACCTATGAGGAGCGCGAGAACTCCGATCTGGACCTGGAGCTGGGCGGATCCGCCGACTTCATCTCGATGGTCGAGGCCGGCGCCGAGGAGATCTCCGAGGACGACATGCTCGCCGCTATGAAGTTTGGCCAGGAGGCCCTCGCTGCCTTCTGCCAGGCCCAAGACGAGTTCGTTGCCGAGTGGGAGCAGGTCAATGGCGCCATCGTCAAGAAGGAGTACCCGCTCGACCAGCCCGTCGAGGGGGTCCAGGAGCGCATCTTCGCCCACTACGACGAGATGGCCGCCGCCCTTCGCGATGCCGACAAGCTCTCCCGTATCGGTAAGGTCGAGGCTCTGAAGGAGTCCATCCGTGCCGAGTTCACCGAGGAGGAGCAGGCCGCTTGGGAGCGCGAGATCCCCGTGGCGCTCAAGAAGCTCGAGAAGAAGGCTATGCGCACCATGGTCGTCGAGACCGGCGAGCGCGTCGACGGCCGTGCCGCCGATGAGATTCGCCCCATCATGGTGAAGGATAACTACCTGCCGCTCGTTCACGGCTCCGGTCTGTTCCAGCGTGGCCAGACCCAGGTGCTTTCCGTCCTGTCGCTCGGTATGCTCAACGAGGGTCAGCGTCTGGATACCATCGAGCCCACCGAGGGCAAGCGCTATATGCACCACTACAACTTCCCGCCGTTCTGCACCGGCGAGACTGGCCGCATGGGCAGCCCCAAGCGCCGCGAGATCGGCCACGGCAACCTGGCCGAGCGCGCCCTGCTCCCGGTGCTCCCCGACGAGAACGAGTTCCCCTACGCTATTCGCGTGGTCTCCGAGGTCATGGAGTCCAACGGCTCCTCTTCGATGGCTTCGACCTGCGGCTCCACGCTCGCCCTTATGGACGGCGGCGTGCCTATTAAGCGCCCGGTCTCCGGTATCGCCATGGGCCTGATCCAGGAGGAGGGCAAGACCGTGGTCCTGTCCGATATCCAGGGTCTCGAGGACTTCCTGGGCGACATGGACTTTAAGGTCACCGGCACCACCGAGGGCATCACCGCCCTGCAGATGGACAACAAGGCCACCGGTCTTACCTTCGACATCTTGGCCCGCGCCCTGCAGCAGGCCAAGGAGGGTCGCGCCTTCATCCTGCAGAAGATGCTCGATGTGATCCCCGAGCCGCGCCACACCACGCGCAGCACCGCTCCGCGCATCGTCTCCATCCAGGTTCCGACCGACAAGATCCGCGACGTTATCGGTTCTGGTGGTAAGGTCATCCGCGGCATCCAGGACGAGACCGGTGCCTCGGTCGACATCCAGGAGGACGGCACCGTCTTTGTCGGCGGCACCGGCGAGTCCGTCGACCAGGCTGTCGAGCGCATCAAGCTCATCATCAAGGTTCCCGAGCCGGGCGAGGAGTACACCGGTCGCGTTGTCTCCATCCAGCCCTTCGGTGCCTTCGTGAACCTTCTGCCCGGTAAGGACGGCCTGCTCCACATCTCCCGCGTCGCCAAGGGCCGCGTGGAGAAGGTCGAGGACGTCCTCAACGTGGGCGACGAGGTCAAGGTCGTCGTCATCGAGGTCGACGACCGTGGCAAGATCTCGCTCGATCGTCTTGACAAGCCTGAGGCCCCGGCTCGCGCCGAGGGTGCCTCCGAGGGCGACGGCGAGCACTTCCAGCGTCGTGAGCGTCCGCGTCGCGAGCGCTCCGAGCGCAGCGACCGTCCGCGCCGTCCCGGTGACAACGGAG
>CAJJPN010000181.1:0-3842 GCA_905193635.1 Coriobacteriaceae bacterium | reverse complement strand
GACTTGCAGCGACGGACCTCGGGACGCTCTTACACCACGTCTGCGCGCGCCACCCGGCTCCAAGAGGTCGTGGACAAAAAGGGGCAAATATGAGTACTGTTGCCATTTTAGTAGCAGGCAAAACCACCCAAAATGGCGCTCATGCGGTAGCGCGCGACCCTTTCAGTTGACCAGAATAGCCGGCTTAGGACTTGGAGACCCGCTTTTAATGAACAGATTCTTAGCTATGTTCATTATTTTCTTGGTCGTAAATGCTATCGGCCAGGCAACAGTACTCATATTTGGCATTTTTTGTCCACTCGCATATTACTAACCCCCTATAACAGGCAAAATACAGGCCGCAACCCATGGCAGCGGCCTGTTTGGAGTCCAAAAGAGGCGCTAAGCGCTGTAACCCATCGCCTGCAGAACAAACATGACGACCGTCAGCACCGTAATCACACCGATAGTCGCCCAAGTGAGCACATTCCACACGCGGCCGTTGCGGTTAGTGCCCATAATGTGACGGTCAGCGGCAATAACCACCTGGAACACCAGAACCACGGGCAGCAGCACGCCATTGATGACCTGCGAGGTCATCATAATCTGGAACAGATCGACGCCGGGCATAAGCACCAGCACGGCAGAGATGCCGATGATGGCCGTAATGATGCCGCGATAGACCGGGGCCTCGTCCCAGCTGCGATCGGCACCGCGCTCCCAGCCAAATGCCTCGCAGATAGCGCTCGACGTAACGCCCGGCAGCACGCAGGCAGCCAAGAAACTCGCCGCGACCAGGCCCGAGGCAAACAGTACCGTAGACCACTGACCCGCAATAGGCTCCAGCGCGCGGGCGGCATCGGCAGCATCGCTAATCTGAATACCCGCCGGGAACAGCACCGTACCGGTCGTGATGATAATAAAGCCCGCAATGATATCAGCAGCGATCGAGCCGCTCACGGTATCAATGCGCTGCAGCACGATATCGTCCTCGCCCGCGTTCTTATCGACCACGTTGTTCTGCGCCAAGAAAATCATCCACGGTGCGATGGTGGTACCGATCGTTGCGACCACGAGCGACACGTAGCTGGGGTCGTTTTGAATATTGGGGACGACCAAGTCGACCGCGACCTCACCCCAGTTGGGGCCGGCCATAAACGCGGCGACGATGTAGGTCACGAACACGCAGCTCACCAGCAGCAGAATCTTCTCGATGCGCTGGAAACTACCCGACATGGTAAGCATCCACACCAGCAGCGCCACGAGCGGCACCGAGATGCTCGCCGGAACGCCAAACAGGGCAAGACCACTCGCGATGCCCGCAAATTCCGAAATGGTCACAGCCGTGTTGGCGATCAACAGCGCCGCCATGGCCAACACGCTCTTGCGCACGCCAAAGCGCTCGCGAATGAGCGATGCCAGGCCCTTGCCCGTGACGCAGCCGCAGCGCGCCGCGGTCTCCTGCGTCACGATGAGCAGCACAGTCATGACGGGAAGCATCCAGAGCATCTTATAGCCATAGCTGGCGCCCGCGCTGGAATACGTTGCAATGCCGCCGGCGTCATTGCCCGAAAGCGCCGCCAGCAGACCGGGACCCATAGCGCCAAAGATGGCCGCGATGGTCAACTTTTGCTTGGTGCCCGACTTTTGCTTGGTATTTTGCACGCGACCACCTAACCCATGACCGACATGGTGAGCAGCACCGCAGCGACGCAGTACGCTACGCACGAGATCATGACGGCAATAACGTTCATGGCGGTGCCCGACGTGTTGAGGTCATGCTCGTCACGCCAGAACAGCACCATCAGGTAAATCACGGCGCTCATGTTGCCAATCAGACAGACGATGGCCGCGATGTTAAAGCACCCGGTAAAGAGTTGCTCCTCAAACATGGACGCATCGGGGAACGCAGCGGTGCGCACCAGCTGGGCGCACAGGTAGGTCACGAGTGACAGAATCAGGCCCATGCCCGTGCTCTGGAAGAAGAACCCCAGATACGGCTTGGGCTCATCGTCGTGACCGTCATACTCCAGGAAGTAGTTCTTGACGAACGACACCATGCGCGAGGCCGCCAGCAGCACGAGCGGCATGGCGCACATGGGGAACACCACCAGATGCGCGGAGCCGAGCGCCGTTCCCAGCACGGTCGCCATGATGCACGACGCGATGCCCCATACAACAACCCAGTACTGGCGATGCACGAACCAGCTGAGCACGTTCGTCGAGTCGTCCGACGCGCTATCGCCCGAGCCGACACCGGCGATCTGCAGGTCCTCCTGATGCTCCTCGGCAATAACGTCCATGGCGTCGTCGAAGGTTACGATACCCAGGATATGACGGTTCTCGTCGCAGACAGGGATGGCAACCAGGTCGTACTTGGTCATCTCGTCCGTTACGTCTTCCTGGTCCTCGTCGGGCGACACATAGACCAGGTCGCGATAGGCCAGCTGACCCAGCGTGGCGTCGCGGTCGGCTACGATCAGCGTGCGCAGCGAAAGCACGCCGGTCAGCATGCCGCTCGGATCCTCGGTATAGACGTAGTAGACGCTCTCGAAGTCCTCGTCGAGCTCGCGAATCGCCTCGATGGCGTCACCGACCGTTGCCGTGGCGGGCAGGGAGACAAACTCCGAGGTCATGATGCGGCCGGCGGTGTTGTCCTCATACCCTAGCAGGTTACGAATCGCCTTCTCCTCCTTGACGCCCATCAGGCGCAGGAGCTTCTCGGCCTTCTCATAATCGAGCTCGTCGATCAGGTCGGCTGCATCGTCCGGGTCCATCATGGCCAGCATCGACGATGCGTCCGTGTCGGACAGGCCCTCGAGCATCTCGGTCATGAGCTCGTCGTCATCGAACTCCGAGATGGCCTCGGCAGCCTGTGCGGTATCGAGCTGCGCAAACACCTGCGCGCGTAGGCGCGGGTCGAGCTGCTCGATAATGTCGGCGATGTCGGCAGGGTGCAGCTCGCCGAGCGTCTTGTGCGACACCGAGAGTTGGATGTTTTTAGTCGAGCGGTCGAGCAGGTCCATGTAGGACCAAGCGATGATGTCCTCGCTGAGCGGCTTGCCCAGGTGCTTCATAAAGCCCTCGACGACGTGCTCGAGTGCGGGGCTGATCGCGCGCAGCAAGCCGCGGGCGCCAACCTCGGCACCCAACAGGCGCAGCTGGTTTTCGCCCGACATGGAAAACTTGATGTCGTTGACGCGCACGACCTTCATGCCCTGCGTGTCGACGATCTGCTTATTGAGCACGTCGCGCGCCAGCAGGAGCTCGGTCGGCTGCAGGTACGAGAAGCGAATATTGGTGGCAGACGTGTTGAGATACACGCCCGTCTCGTCGATACGGTCGACCCATTTGCGCCAGCTGATCATAAACGGCGTCTTGCCGGGGCCGCGGAACGCGAGCGACGTCACGTGCGGAAAAACTTCGCCGGTTGCAATGCCAAAATCGTTGACCACGCCGAGCTTTTCGCCGTCGACGTCCAAGACTGGCAATTTGAGCATCTCACTCAGATAATTCAATGGTGCTCCCCATCATTATTCCTCCGGACGCGGCCGCGCGTGCGGCGTCCGGGGGCTTCTGGATATGTATACGCATGCGCGGGCGGCACGCCGCTCGACGCTTACACCCCGTGCATGCGCAAAAAGCACCTGCATGGGGTCATCGACTGTATGGTCGAGGTTTGGATTTCACCTGTAACCTTTCTCTTGACCCTCATTAACCGCAGTAACTATAGCATCAGCATCGCCCTGCGGCATCGAATTTATGCGCTGCACATTGCAGGCATACCAAACGCTGACGCATCCGTGACATAGTCATTGGGTGTTCCTATAGTTTTGTCAACCGTCGGGGCTACTCCCGGTAGG
>CAJJPN010000180.1:0-3872 GCA_905193635.1 Coriobacteriaceae bacterium | reverse complement strand
CCTCTTCCAGGTACTTCTTCAGCACATCCCAGTTGAAGATGTAGATGCCCATGGACGCGAGGTTCGAATCGGGCTTATCGGGCTTCTCGGTGAACTTGGTGATGCGGCCGTCCTCGGGATCGGTGGTCAGGATGCCAAAGCGGCTGGCCTCCTCCCACGGCACGGGCATAACGCTCACCGTGAGGTCGGCGTTGTTCTCAATGTGCGTCTTGAGCATCTTGCGGTAGTCCATGCGATACAGGTGATCGCCCGAAAGAATCAGGACGTACTTGGGGTCGTTAGCCTTGATGTAGTCGAGGTTCTGCGTAATGGCGTCGGCCGTGCCCGCATACCAGGCGCCACCGGTCTGCGTCTCGTACGGCGGCAGGATCGACACGCCGCCATCGCGGCTGTCCAGATCCCAAGCCTCGCCGGATCCCACGTAGGCATGCAGCAGGTAGGGGCGGTACTGCGTCAGAACGCCCACCGTGTCGATGCCCGAGTTGGAGCAGTTAGAGAGCGAAAAGTCGATAATGCGGAACTTGCCACCAAAGCTAACCGCCGGCTTAGCGATCTTTTGGGTGAGTGCCCCCAATCGGCTGCCCTGTCCTCCTGCGAGGAGCATCGCGATGCATTCTTTCTTACTCATCGATTTCTCCTTCTGTCATCGATGTTCCTAAACCCATTAGCGACGGGCGCGGCGCTCGGTCGCGCCCGTCGAGTAATGCCGTGCTGGCATAAGGGAGCTCGCGCGCCTTTACGCGTGCCAGATCTCGTCGCGGTACTCGCGAATGGTGCGGTCGCTCGAGAACCAGCCGGAGGAGGCAGTGTTGAGCAGGGCCTTACGGTTCCAGGTCTCGCCATAGCTGCCGGTGAGCTTCTCCCACGCATCCACGTAGCTGCGGAAGTCTGCCATGACCAGGTCGGGGTCGTTGTTGTTCATGAGCTCGTTGTAGATGCTCTCGAAGTTGCCCGAAAGACGCGCAAAGGTGTTGTCCTTGAGCTCGTCCATCACGCGGCCCAGACGCTCGCGGTCGCTGTTGAGGGTATCCCACGCAAAGTAGCTGTTGGATGCCCAGAGTTGCTCGACCTCGGGGGCGGTCAGACCAAAGATGGCCTCGTTCTCGCGACCGGCCAGATCGGCAATCTCGATGTTGGCGCCGTCGAGGGTGCCCAGCGTAATGGCGCCGTTCATCATGAGCTTCATGTTGGACGTGCCCGAGGCCTCCTTGCCGGCCGTGGAGATCTGCTCCGAGATCTCGGCGGCGGGGTAGATGAGCTGGGCGTTGCTCACGCGAAAGTTGGGGATAAAGCAGACCTTCATGACCTCGTTGACGCGCGGGTCGTTGTTGATGACGTCGGCCACGGAGTTAATGAGGCGGATAGTCTCCTTGGCGAAGGTGTAGCTCGAGGCAGCCTTGCCGCTAAAGATGAAGGTCGTCGGCGTCACGTGGAAGTTGGGGTCGGCGATGCGACGGTTGTAGATGTCCATCACCTTCATGATGTTCATGAGCTGGCGCTTGTAGGCGTGGAAGCGCTTCACCTGAACATCGAAGACGGTGTTGGGGTCGATGACCAGACCGGTCTCGGCCTTAACATAGGCGGCCAGGCGCTCCTTGTTGGCGCGCTTGGAGGCACCCACGGCCTTCAGGAACTCGGTGTCGTCCTTAAACTCCTTGAGCTTCTCCAGCTCAAAGGCGTCCTTCAGCCAGCCATCGCCAATGGCCTCGGTCACGAGCTTGGCGTAGGTAGGGTTGGCCTCGGCAAAGAAGCGACGGTGCGAGATGCCGTTGGTCTTGTTGTTGAATTTCTCGGGCGTCAGGGCATAGAAGTCCTTGAGCACGATGTTCTTGATGATGTCAGAGTGGATCTTGGCCACGCCGTTGACGCTGTGGCTGCAGATCACGGACAGGTTGGCCATGCGAATCTCGCCGTCCCACAGGATGGCGGTCTGGCGCAGACGCTCCTGCCAGCCCTCCTGGGTGGTGTCGAACGACTCATGCCAGCGGCGGCTGATCTCGTCGATGATCTGGTACACGCGGGGGAGGAGCTTGGAGAACGTGCCGATGGGCCACTTCTCCAAGGCCTCGGGCAGGATGGTGTGGTTGGTGTAGCTCACGACCTGCGTCACGATGTTCCAGGCGTCATCCCACTCGAGCTTCTTCTCGTCGATGAGGATGCGCATGAGCTCGGGGCCGCACATGGCGGGGTGCGTGTCGTTGGTGTGGATGGCCACAAACTGCGGCAGCAGCTCCCAGTTCTCGCCGTGCTCCTTCTCAAAGGTGTCGAGCAGGCTGTAGATGCCGGCCGAAACAAACAGGTACTCCTGCTTCAGGCGCAGCAGACGACCGTGCTCGCCGGCGTCGTTGGGGTAGAGGATGGCGCTGATGGCCTCGGCCTCGGCACGCTCGGCATCGGCCAGGGCGTAGTCGCCGCGGTTGAAGGCCTCAAGGTCAAAGTGCTCCTCGACCGGCTCGGCGGCCCAGACGCGCAGCTTGTTTACGGTCTCGCCGGCATAGCCCACCACGGGGATGTCGTAAGGAACGGCCAGGATGTCCTGCGTGTCCACCGTGCGGTAGAACGTGCGGCCGTTCTCCTCAAAGCCCTCAACATGGCCACCAAACTTAATGGTCACGGCCTTGTCCTGACGGCGGACCTCCCAGGGATAGCCGTGGGTGAGCCACTCGTCGGTGGCCTCCACCTGGCTGCCGTTGACGATCTCCTGCTTAAACAGACCGTAGCGGTAGCGCATGCCGTTGCCGTAGCCGGCAATGCCCTCGGCTGCCATGGAATCCAGGAAGCATGCGGCCAGACGGCCAAGGCCACCGTTGCCCAGTGCCGGATCGGGCTCCTGGTTCTCGATGACGGACAGGTCAAAGCCCATGTCGTCGAGCGCCTCGGCGACCATGTCGCGCACGCCAAAGTTGAGCAGGTAGTTGTCGAGCAGGCGGCCAATCAAAAACTCGATCGAGAAGTAGTACACGCGCTTCTTGCCCTCGGCGGCCACGCGGGCGTCGCTGGTGGTGGCAACGGTGCGTGCCTTCTCGGCCACGAGCTTGGCCAGGGCGTTAAAGCGGTCCAGGTCGCTGGCGGCCTCGACGCTCTTGCCGCTGATGCTCATGACGGCTTCGCGATAGAGCTCGGTAAACTCCTGCTTGTTGTCGAAGATCTTATTCATACGTTCCTTTCCCCCGGGGATGTTTCTCCCGGAACGGTTATGACATGTATCCTACGCCCCTGCGGGGCGGGTAATTACAGCTGTAACGCCTTTGTTACGCATCCTTGACAGACGGCTTAACAGAAGAAGACTTGGCCTTGGTAGCGCCCTTTTTGGCAGCCGACTTCTTAGTCGCGGTAGCCTTAGCAGCGGGCTTTGCGGCAGCCTTAGTTTTGGCCTTGGTCTTGGCCGTCGTAGCCTTCGCCTTGGCAGGAGCCTTCTTAGCAGCCGCAGGCTTGGGCTTCACCGAGGACGTGCGCTTCTTGGGCGCAGCCTTGGGAGCCTCGACCACGGGCGGCTTATAGCTGCTGGGGCCGCGGCGCTTAAGCACCACGCCTGCCAGGCCGGGCACCTTAATCTCGATGGAGTCCATCTGTCCATTCCAGGGATAGGGCTCGCTCGAGCAGGTGTAGGGTTCCTCGCCGGCGTATCCGCTGCCGCCAAACTCGGGACGGTCGGAATCGAAGATGACCTCCCAGTCGCCCTCGCGCGGCACGCCCACACGGAAGCTCTCGTAGCTCGCCGGGTCAAAGTTGATCAGGATTACCAGGTCGTCATCGACGTCCTCGCCCTGACGCACAAAGCTCACGATGGACTGCTTGGAGTTGTCCGCGTCCATGTTCGAGCCGATGTACTGCACACTCACAGCGTCCTCATCAGAAGACTGCGCGATTTT
>CAJJPN010000179.1:0-3875 GCA_905193635.1 Coriobacteriaceae bacterium | reverse complement strand
GACGGGCTTCTTTCAAGGAGCCCGTTTTGCTTGGCGAGAGGTGGATTAGGTATATGGTGTTGAACCGAGCGCATACCGAGAAATCGGACAGCGGGGATAGCAAACGCCCATTGCGCATGCTTTCGTACATCACTGCGGCAATGGTATCGATTTTCGTTGCGTGGTTTACGGGATATATCCGTATAGACGGGACGTTGGACACGGACGGCTGGTTCCTGTTGGCAACGGGACGTGAGATCGTGCACAACGGGATTCCCTTCGAGAACCCGTGGTCGCTGGATTCCGGGCAGGGCATTATTGTCCAGCAATGGCTGCACGATGTATGGCTTTATGGCTGGTATTCCCTTGCGGGCTATACCGGCGTCGCCACATCGGTGGTGGTTCCGCTGGCGATAGCGGCCATTGCCTATTATTTTTTAATTGAAAGGCTGACGAGAGGTTGCCGACACCAAGGGATTACCTGGTTGCTGTATGCGGTCGGTTTCTTTCAGATGTTTACCTACATCTCGATACGGCCTACCTTGTGGTCTGCCGGTTGCCTGTTCGTGACGTTGAATATCCTCTTTGCATGGCACGAGGACGGTAACGTTCGGGCACTTTGGCTTCTTCCGGCAGTCACCTTGCTTCAGGTGAATCTTCAGGCGGCGATGTGGCCCCTATGTTTGGCGGCGTGCCTGTCTTTCCTTTTACCGGAAATAGGGGAACTGCATATCAAGACGTTTAAGACCGACATGGTCGCCTGGTACACCTATCGAATTCCTCTATTGAGGGCTTGTCTCTTGATGTGCATCGCCTCACTTTTCAATCCCTACGGATTCGGCGGGGCGATCTACACAGTGCTCTCTATGGGAGCCGCGTCCTACGGCAATGTCATTAGCGAGATGCGTCCATTTATCTCAACTCCGAATGATTCCTATGGCATCGTCTGCACGATGGTGTGTATCGTCATTCCCGTTGCCATCGCAATCATTAAAGGAAAGGTTCCGAACACCGGCGTGCTTGCATTTTGGATTGCGGCGGTGGTGATGGGCGTTCTGAAAATCCGGTGTTTTTGGATTGCCTGGACGGTTTCGTTCGCCGTTTGCGCCTATCTATGCGGCATCGACAGAACCGGCATCGAACGCGAAGAAGAGGACATCGCGATACGGCTGATGCCCGTCCTGTTTATCGGAGTGCTGTTGGCGACCTCGGTTTTAAATGCCTCGAAAGAGGCCTGTTCTTCGGTTGGCACGACGGCGTCTGGGTGGTCGGCATTCGATCAAGAAATGGCACCGATTGTCGATGCACTAAAGGGTACGGATGCACGCATTTTCTCCAGCGACGATACCTTGATGAATTATTTTGAGTGGGAAGACATAAAGGTAAGCTACGATATGCGCCCCGAAATCTGGGCTAAGGCAATTGCCGGCGAGCGTACCCATGATGATTACAAGCGCTATGTCGATGTCGTGAATGCAAAAAGCTTCAAGACGCTTAATGATGGATATTGGGATGTGGCTATCATTCGAAAGGATGAGCAGCGACTATTTGAAAAAGAAGTTAGGGGAAGCGAGAAGATTGTAAGTACTTCCCGGTATTGTCTATACAGGCTGAAATGAGATCTGGGTTTGATTGCATTATATGGTAGTACCGTGGTATGATTGATTTTGTCAATCATACATAATGCAAAAGGGAGGTAGGGAAATATGATCTGGTTTACTAGCGATACCCATTTCGGGCATGAGAACGTGCTGAAGTTCACCGACCGCCCGTGGGAGACGATTTGGCAGATGAACGACGCCATCGTCGACAACATCAACGGCAGGGTTGCCGTGGACGACGAACTCTACATCCTGGGGGATTTCTCATTCAAGATGACCGCTCAGGACGCCTATGCCCTGCGCAAGCGGATCGCCTGCAGACGCATCCACCTCGTCCCGGGAAACCACGACAAGGACTGGACCCAGCCGGCGGTCGCTGGCGCCTTCACCGTGGAGCCGCCGATCTGCGTGCTCAAGATCGACGGGCAGAAGATCGTCCTGTGCCATTACCCCATGGCCGACTGGCAGGGCATGAGCCATGGATCGTGGCACCTCCACGGACACATCCACAGCAGCGGCGGCGCGTACAACGAGTTCAACCGCAAGCAGGGCCTTCTGCGCTACGACGTCGGTTGCGATGCCAACGGGCACTCCCCGGTGAGCCTCGACGAGCTGAGGAAATGGTTCGCCGGAGTCGACGAGCCGTGCGGCCGGGTGAAATGGCCGTGGTGGGTCAACGAGACCGGCGACAGGCAGGTCGAGCGCGAGCTGGCGGCGTACAAGAGGAAAGAGCAATCGTAATAGACAGAAAGAAGCCCCGGTAGACAACCGGGGCTTTGTCAAAGGATGCCGCTGCGCGGGTTACATCATGTAATGTGAGGGGGTATTTGCGATAAACCAAATTCCGCAGCGGTGAAAAAATGTCTGTACAGAATGCCAGACCCATTACAGATCGGAATGAAAAAGAGAAGAAATTTACCGATCTCACAAACAAACACGATCTGGATAAGAGATATGCAAAGAATTGCCGTGGCTCTTTTTTAAATTGTGTACTTTTAGGGGTATCGGCAGGGTGATTCGCAAGCGCTTGCGAATTTAGAGAGGGGAGAACGGTGGCGAGCGTAAAGGAAAGTGATCTCGATTGTCTGTTGAAATTGATGGTCAAGATCAAGCTAATTGAACGGCATGGTGGTGACGCGAGTACAGAGCGCCGGTGGTTGCGCTACCAAATCGTTGAAAGCTGCCAGGCGAATTGCTGCACGAGAGATGAATTGATGGATCAGGTTCAGGCTGTATACGATATGCGTTATCCGGATGGACTTTTTGTCAGCCACACAACCCAATAGGTACACGAAAACAAGCCTTAAAGTTTTTCAGCAAGAATCGGATCAAGTTTGTTCTTGATACAGGTGATTGACAGATCGTATTTACCGTTCAGATGCGAAACAACAGGCAGCGACATCAGATGTGGAACTTTCACTCCGCCGATGCATGCGGCCTGTAGTTTCTGAAAAACGGTCTTGGATTCAACCATTAGACACCATTCCTTTAATCCTGGTCTTCTGATTACATCTTGTTTTCGAACGCCTTGATGAACTTTTCGATGTCATCAGGTGAGACAGACGAATCGACATGAACGTTCCGCGGCGGTGAGGAGTGCCCGAAGAAAAGCACCTTGAGGCCGTGGAAGACTGCCATGATCCCACGGATGATGAGCATGATGATGCAGCCGACGAGCCCGAGCACACAGCAGATCAAATCGAAGATCGCACCGACGAAGCCCGGACCGTACCGAACGATGAAGATCAAGATCCTTAAGATCAGAGTGAGAATCGGCGGACCGAGTATAAAAAGTAAAAGCCATTCCATTTGAATTCCTCCAATACAATTAAGTCTAGTTCTATACACTTATATTATAGCACTTTGGTATTAGAAAAGAAAGTCAACCAGAAATTCAAAGATCATACAGAAAGGAATAGGCGGCCTACGCGAAACCGCGCAAGCCGCCTATTCCCTGTGCTGCAAAACGTTCTGGATAGGGAAGGAACGTAGAAACATTGTAGCACTCTTCAAAGGGAGAGGCGTGCCTAGTCGTCTTGCTCGCTGACCTGATCGTTGCGCAATTGGTCACGTTTCATGGTCTCAAGGACGGTCGGAGGCAGACCCATCCAGCCGGCAATGATCTCATCGGGCAGCTCCGGATTGGCATTCTTGATGAATTGGCTGATCTTGCAGGCACGCTCCGTGATTGACGCGCTGCGTCCGTTGCTGAAATACAGCAGCTCTTGGCTGAAGAACTTGACGCCGTTGACGAGCTCGCCGCCCTGGCGCCATTCGACAAGCTCGCCGTCAAGG
>CAJJPN010000178.1:0-3987 GCA_905193635.1 Coriobacteriaceae bacterium | reverse complement strand
CGGATGACTTGAAGAAGGGGGAGGCCTCGCGGCCTCCCCCTTTTTTGTATCTCGGGCAATTTGTCTCACATAGTAGCTGTGTTTTATAACCCTCGTTTGTTGCATCTTCTGTGAACGGGCTACAATAACTTAGTCTGTGCGATATGGAGGTGAACATGGCTGAAGCTGGTATCGGCGTTGATATCGTCGAGATTTCCCGCATGAAATCAATTCTTGAAAAGACGCCGTCGTTTGCTCGGCGTGTGTTTACCGAAGAAGAGCGTGCGTATTGCGATGCATCATCGCGTCCCGCTGCTCACTATGCGAGCCGCTTTGCTTCGCGCGAGGCGGTGCTTAAAGCTCTCGGCACGGGTTTTAGTCAAGGCGTGGGTCGCAAGGATGTTTCGGTAACGCGTGATAAACTCGGCAAACCGAAGGCGCTGCTTTCGGGCCGTGCTCTCGAGATCGCTCAAGAACTGGGTGTTGTTGAGGTCGCTCTTTCCATTACGCTTACGGGAGACTTGGCCGTTGCGAATGCCATCGCGATTACCGAAGATGCTCGGCCTAAGCCAAAAGAGGAAAAGGTGAGTACCAAGAAACGCGTTGCGCAGACATTTAAAGAGGCTCGCTCTGTTTTAGATGAGCTTGAGCAGCTGCAGAATTCAGCATTGACGGAGCACCTGGGCGATGCTTCGCAAGATACGCTAGGAGCATAGATGAAACCGGTTTTGAGTACCGAAGAAGTCGTTCGTCTCGAGGACATCATCGAACGCGAAGGGACTTCGAAGGCCGAGCTTATGGAGCTAGCGGGTGAGTTTGCCGCTAACGAGGTCTTGAAGCTCAATCCCGATCGGGTTCTCGTTTTGGTCGGTTTTGGTAATAATGGCGGCGACGGTTGGGTTGCCGCCGATATCCTGAGCCATAAGGGTGTGGACGTGGATATCGTTTCTCCGGTTGAACCGGATGAGATTCCTGCTGCTCTGGCACGTCATGTTGCTCGTCGTACTGCCGGCCGCGATGTGCACGTTTGCGTCGGCCCCTCGCGTGATGAACTCGAGGTTTTGATCGATAAGGCCGATGTTGTTGTCGATGCCATTTTTGGTACCGGTTTCCACGGGAATCTGCGTGCGCCGTTCTCCATTTGGATTCCTACGGTCAATGAATGCGCCGATTGTGTCGTATCCATTGATGTCCCCTCGGGCCTGAATGCAGAGACGGGCGTTGTTGATGACGACTGCATTCGTGCCGAGCGCACGGTGACGATGATTGCGCCCAAGATTGGTCTGTATAGCGCTGATGGTCCTGAGTATGCTGGCGATTTGATCTGCGGCAATCTTTACGACCGTCTTGACGAGGTCATCGATGATGTCGACCACGCCGCCGAGATTGTCGAGCCCGGTGACTTAGTTGATTACTTTGCTCCGCTACCATCGAATATCGATAAGTATTCCCGTGGCTCCGTGCTTATTGTCGCCGGATCTGCGCAATATCCTGGTGCTGCCATTATGGCGGCCAAGTCTGCAGCTCGCGCGGGTGCTGGTTACGTGGCAGTCGCGGCTCCTGACGCCTGCGCCAATCTCATTCGCATGGCACTTCCTTCGATTCCGGTCTTTGCTATTCCGTCTGATTCCCGCGGCTCCTTTGGCGCCGCTGCGCGCATGACGGTGTGCGAGATCGCAAAGAAGTACAGCTGCGTGCTGTGCGGTCCCGGTATGACGACGTCTGCCGGCGCTATGCAGGTGGTTTCGGGCTTGCTCGAGCTTGATGTACCGCTAATTTTGGACGCCGATGCACTCAACTGCCTTGCTAAGATTGCCATTGACGGTATTGATAGTAACCCCGAGATGTATCGCCGCGAGCAGCCGTTGGTTATGACGCCGCACTATCGTGAGCTTTCGCGCCTGGTTGCCGGTGACGAGGTGAACGACCTTGGTACCGCGATTGCGGCCGCGCAGAAGGTTGTCTGGGCTGCAGGCTCCGACAATCTGGTGGTCATTGCCAAGGGGCCGACGACGGCTATCTGTGGCGTTGAGCGTGTGCTGCTGCCGCTCTCGGGTCCGGCTTCTCTGGCAACTGCCGGTTCGGGTGATGTTCTCGCGGGTATTTTGGCCGGCACGCTTGCCACCATGCGCGACGAGATGGATCGTTGGGAGTTGCTGTATTCGTACGCCGTCGCACTTCACAGCTACGCCGGTTTTGCCGCGGCGACGGAGTATGGTGAGAAGAGCGTCATCGCGACCGATCTTATCGACTTGATCGGTCCTGCCATGGAGCTGGCGGCAAAGGATGCGCTCGAAGATCTGGGAATCATGGACGAAGGGTCGGATGACTAATCATGAATAAAGCCGATTTGACGCGCTGGTCCTGGGTCGAGATCGACCGCGGGGCGCTCCGTCGCAACACGAGGGCCTATAAGAACTTGTTGAATCCGCGTCAGCGCCTGTGCTGCGTGGTCAAGGCCGATGCTTATGGTCATGGAGCTGTTGAGTGCGCCAAGATCATGTATTCGGCCGGTGCCGACATGTTTGCCGTGGCGACGGTTAACGAGGGCGTTGAGCTCCGACAGGGCGGGATTACGAAACCCATCCTCATCCTAAGCGAGCCGCCTATCGAGGCCATTCCGACGTTGCTCGAGTTTGATATCATGCCCTCGGTCTATACGTCTGACTTTGCTCTTGCGTATGGCGAATGTGCCGTCGCGGCGGGCAAGGTGGGCAAGTATCATCTCGCCATCGAGACGGGCATGAACCGCATTGGCGTACATTACACGCAGGTGCTCGACTTTGTCCGCGGTATTAATTTCCATCGCGGTATTCAGTGCGACGGCGTATTTACGCACTTCGCCACGGCCGATGAACCTTCGGGCTGGGACTACAAACTGCAGTGTCAGCGCTTTACTGAGGCCGTTCAGGCCATTAAGGATGCGGGCTTTGAGTGCGGTATCGTGCACTGCGCCAACACGCCGTCCTCGATGCTCGATTCTTCAATGCACTTTGACATGATTCGTGCCGGCATCGGTTTGTATGGTCTGCAGCCATGTGAGCTGAGTGGTCGCGTGATGCAGCTTGATCCCGTTATGAGCGTCCATGCGCGCGTGACGCGCGTGGCACACCCTGCGATGGGCGAGGGCGTGGGCTACGGTTTTACCTACCGCGTACCGCGTACGCGCGTTCAGATCTGCACGCTGCCGATCGGTTATGCCGACGGCCTATCGCGTACGCTTTCCAATCGTATGGATGTGCTGTATCGCGGCGAGCGCGTGCATCAGGTTGGCAATATCTGCATGGATCAGTTTATGGTCGCCATTCAGTCCAACCCGGCGCATGAGATTCCCGAGGCCGAGTATGGTGACGAGATGATCATTGTCGGCTGCGATGGAGATGCCGAGATTACCATGGACGAGATGGCGCGCCTACGCGGCACGATTAACTACGAGGTCGCTTGCGGCTTTGGTATGCGTCTCGACAAGGTCTACGTGTAGGAGTCGCTATGGGCGTCATGCACATCCCCGGCCATAGCCATCAGGCGCCGCGTGAGGTCGCACTCGAGGAGATCGAGGCCGTTCTGGGCGATTGTCACCTTTGCCAGCTTTACCAGTCGCGCCATAGCATCGTGTTTGGCGTGGGAAACCCCCACGCTCGCGTGATGTTTATTGGCGAGGCGCCGGGCCGCAATGAGGATTTGCAGGGCGAGCCCTTTGTGGGGGCGGCAGGCGAGGACCTCAACGGCATTTTGTCGCTGGCGGGGCTCAAACGCGAAGACGTCTACATTGCCAACGTGCTTAAGTGCCGCCCGCCGGGAAACCGCAATCCGCGTCCCGAGGAAGTGCTGGCTTGCTCGCCATTTTTGCGTGAGCAGATTCGAAGCATCTGGCCCGATATTATTGTGACGCTCGGCAACCCCGCGACGCACTTTGTGCTAAAGACCGAGATTGGCATTACTAAGCTGCGCGGCAGGTTCCACCAGATGGGGCATTTTGTGGTAATGCCCACGTTCCATCCGGCAGCA
>CAJJPN010000177.1:0-3991 GCA_905193635.1 Coriobacteriaceae bacterium | reverse complement strand
AGCCGCCCTTGCGACCCCTCGCGACGATGGCCGGCACGCGTCGCGCGAGTAACTCCTCTTTCGCCTCGACCACGTTCACAAACCCGACCGGCACCCCAACGACGAGCGCGGGCGCGATCTTCCCCGCGTCCATGAGCTCGGCGAGGCGCAGAAGTGCTGTGGGAGCGTTGCCGACGGCCACGATGAGCGGACCCTCGATGCCGCTAGCTTTGTCCATGCTCGCAACGGCGCGAGTCGTGCCCGCGGCGCGCGCAGCCGCAGCGACATCAGGGTCGGCCATGTAGCACACGGCCTTGCAGCCGAGCTTCGCGAGCGCGGGCTTGCTTATGCCTGCGAGCGCCATGTTCGTGTCGGTGAGCACCGTGGCCCCTGCGCGCAGTGCGTCGAGCGCACAGTGTGCGGCGTCATGGGTGAACACGAGGGAATCGGCGTACGAGAAGTCGGCAGTGGTGTGGATGACGCGCTTCACGACGGGCTCTTCGAGCGGCGGGAACGTGCGGCCGCCGAGCTCTTCGGTGATGATCTCGAAGCTGCGCCGCTCGATGTCGCCGGGCGCCATCTCCTTGGAATCCATCTAGTACTCCACTCCTTCCCTTGCACATATCCCCTGCTCGTAGGGATGTTTCTCGCACCGCATCTCGGTTATGTAGTCGGCCTTCTCCACGATCTTGCGGGAAGGCGCGCGCCCGGTGAGCGCTACTTCGACGCCGCGCGCGGACATATCGAGCGCGCGGTCCACGAGCGCCTCGTCGACAAGCCCCTTCGAAAGCGCGTCGAGCGCCTCGTCGAGCACGAGCAGCCCCTCTTGCGCGCCCTCGAGCTCGGCGAGCGCGGAAGCGAGGTTCCCATCGTGCAGCTCGCACGTCGCGGCAAGTTCTTCCGACGTCATCGACCAGGTAAACTTGTCCGACGCCTTCCCCGCGAACACGGGCACGCCGAAATGCTCGGCGAGCAGGCGCACCTCCCCGCTTTCGCCGTCTTTCAGGAACTGCACGACGACGACGCGGCGGCCTGCAGCGAGCATGCGAAGGACGAGGCCCATCGCCGCCGTGGTCTTGCCTTTGCCGTCGCCATGATACACGTGGATCATACGCCCTCCTCGATAATGCGGTAGACATACTCCATGTCGAGCGCCCCGCGCACGACGTCGGCCAGGCGGTCGAACTCGCGCGCACGGTGATCGGCCGCGGACGCCGCGCCCGCAGCACCCACGACGTTCTCGGGCAGGCCGCGCATGCGCGCGAGCGAGCGCGCGAGGGCGAGCGCCACCCCCGGTTCGTCGAACAGGCCGTGGAGATAGGTTCCGAACACGTTTCCGCAGGCCGCGCCTTCTGGTTTGCCGCCAATCGTGCCCGCAGGAGCGCAGGAGACGGTCGTTTCGCCGTCGTGAATCTCGTACCCGCGCGCCGTCATGCCGTTCCACGCCGAGAACGCGCCTTGGGCGCCCGTGATGCGCAGCTCAGACTGGGCGAGGCGCTTTTCCTCCTTGAACACCGTACTTGCAGGGATGAGCCCGAGCCCGCGCGCGGTGCCAGCGCCTTCCCTGCCGTGCGGGTCGGAAAGCTCGTCTCCCAAAAGCTGGTAGCCTCCGCATATGCCGAGCACCGGCGTGCCCGCGCCCGAAAGCGCGCGTACACAGGCTCCGATGCCGCTAGCCGCAAGCCAGCGCGCGTCGTCGAGCGTGGTCTTCGAGCCGGGAAGCACCACCAGGTCGGGTCGGCCCAGATCGGTCGTCGAGGAAACGTAGCGCACGCCCATGCCGGGCACGCGCGAAAGCGGGTCGAAGTCGGTGAAGTTCGACAGATGCGGAAGGCGCACGACGGCGACGTCGATGACGCCGCGCGCCTCGCGGGCAGATAGGCGCGGCGCGAGCGAGTCCTCGTCGTCCAGGTCAAGCGTAAGATACGGCACGACCCCCACGACGGGAACCCCGCACATCTTCTCGAGCGGGGCCAAACCCGGGCGCAGGATTTCCACATCGCCGCGGAACTTGTTCACCACAAGCCCCCGCAAAAGCGCGCGGTCCTCGGGCGCAAGGAGCGCGACCGTGCCGTAGAGCTGGGCAAATACCCCGCCCGGGTCGATGTCGCCCGCAAGCAGCACGGGGGAGGACACGGCGCGCGCGAGCCCCATGTTGACGATGTCATTTTCGGCAAGGTTGATTTCGGCGGGGCTGCCGGCGCCCTCGATGACGATGACGTCGTTTTCCTCCGCGAGCGAATCGAACGCCTCCAAAATCTGCGGCATGAGCGCCTTCTTTCGCGCGAAGTAGTCCCTCGCAGCGAAGGCTCCCTGCGCCTTGCCGGCCACGATGAGCTGGCTTCGGTGGCCGCTTTCGGGCTTGAGCAGGATGGGGTTCATGCGCACGTCGGGCGCGATGCCGCACGCCTCGGCCTGCATGATCTGGGCGCGCCCCATCTCGAGCCCGTCGGCCGTGACACCGCTGTTGAGTGCCATGTTCTGGCTCTTGAAGGGAGCCACGCGCAGGCCGTCCTGCGAAAGCACGCGGCACAGCCCAGCCGCAAGCAGGCTCTTCCCCGCGTTCGACATGGTGCCCTGGATCATGATGGGCTTCGCCCTACCCACGGGTATCGACCTCCTTCGCCGAGCCTCGGCCATCCGCGCCCGCCATAGCGCCGCTGAAAGAAGCGCCGCCCCGTTCGTCGGGTTCGCCTTCGCCCGATGCGCCTTCCGCCCGAAGCGCACGGCCGAACGCCATCGCAAGCCGGGCATTCTCCTTGCGCGTGCGCACCGCGACGCGGCACCAGAAACGGGACAGTACCGAAAACGAGTCGCACGTGCGGACCAAAACCCCCTGTTTATACAGGCGCTCGGGGATGTCTTTCGCCGGCGTGCGGACTAAAAGGAAGTTCGCATCCGACGGCACGACGGAAAGCCCGAGCGAGGAGAGCTCGTGGGAAAGCCACGCTCGCTCGCCCGCCAATACATCGCGCGTGCGCGAGACGTATTCAACGTCCTCCAGGGCGGCGATGCCCGCGGCCTCGGCGACCGAGGAGACGGGCCACGCCTGCCCCGCCCGGCGAATCCCCTCGATGAGTTGGGTGTTTCCGCTGATCAGATATCCCAACCGCAACCCCGCCATTCCGTAGAGCTTGGTGAACGCGGAGAGCACGGCCACATGGCGCGAACACGCGGCGCGTGCGGCCACGCTCCTTTCGCGGGCGTCGGGCGCAAATCCGAGAAAGCACTCGTCCACGACGAGCAGCGCGCCCACCTGCTCGCAGCGACAAGCCGCGGCATCGATCACACGGGGGTCGACGAGGCGCCCCGTCGGGTTGTTCGGATTGCAGAGGTACGCCACGTCTCTCGGCCCCTCGATCGCGCGGGCGAAGGAGGCAGGCACGTCGAAGTCGTCCGCTTCGGAGAGCGGGAACTCCTGCACGCATGCGCCGTAGTACGATGCCGCCTCCGCATATTCAGAGAACGTCGGCGCGCACACGACGAGGCGTTTCGGGCGCACCGCCGCGGCGAGCCGCCAGATGATGTCGGACGCGCCCGCGCCGCAGACGATAGTATCTTCGGGAATGCCCTGGGCGCGCGCTAGGGCGCGAACGAGGGCGAGGCTTTCCCTATCGGGGTAGGCGTCGATTCGAGAAAGCGCCTTGCAAGCTGCGGCGACGGCGCGCGGCGAGGGGCCTGCCGGATTCACGTTCACCGAGAAGTCAATGAGGTCGGAGGCGCCCCCTTCGCAAGCGATGCCGAGCGATTGCGCGCTGCCCCCATGCGTACGGGCGCGCAGGATTCCCCCGGCAGCCCGGGGCGCGGCGTGGTCTTCCCTCATGCCATCGCCCCCACGGCGAGCACGACCGCCGAGCGCGCGGCGCCGAAGACGACGAGCGCGCATACGGACGCAGCGAGCATGAGCCTTGTCGCCCGGGCGATGTCGCCCCACTCGATTTCGCGGGACGCGTCTCCTATCGTCGGTTTCTCAACGAGCTTGCCGAAATACACCGCGGGTCCCGCCAGGCGC
>CAJJPN010000176.1:0-4046 GCA_905193635.1 Coriobacteriaceae bacterium | reverse complement strand
ATGGTGTGGAACACGGCGATATCGCGATGGTCGGCATCGACGCGCGGCCCCACAAATGACTTGACCTGCTCCACGG
Source organism: Coriobacteriaceae bacterium (assembly GCA_905193635.1). Taxonomy (GTDB): domain Bacteria; phylum Actinomycetota; class Coriobacteriia; order Coriobacteriales; family Coriobacteriaceae; genus Collinsella. Next base: position 3,970 of record CAJJPN010000176.1, on the reverse strand, counting down.
AGGTCACCTTGGGCAGGCGCAAAACGCGAAAAGCCCCTTCATCAAATTGCCCGGACGCCGCAAGCACCACCTCACAAGCGGTATCACCGAGCGAGTCGGAGATAACGATAACGGTGGGACGAGCGGTGACCGGGCAATCCATGCGGGGCTCCTTTTGCGCTTATGCGCAGGCTGGCTTACTTTTTGCGGGCAAGCTCACCGATGTTGGCGATGCCGGAGAAAACGGCCTCGAAGCGGTTGAGCAGCTTAAGGCGATTATCGCGAAGCTGCTCGTCCTTGTCCATGACCATGACCTCATCGAAGAAACGGTCGATGGGCGCGCGCAGGGCGGCGAGGGCGGCAAATGCGGCCGGGTAGTCCTCGGCAGCAAGGGCGGCATCGACAGCGGTCTGAGCAGCCTCGGAGGCGTCGGCGAGCGCGAGCTCGACCTCGCCCATCAGGCTGCGGTCATACTCCGCACCCAGCTCGGGCTTGGAGATGTGCGCGGCACGGGCATAGGCGGTAGCCAGGTTGTCAAAGGTCTCGGCATCATTCTTGCGGGCCTCGTCGAGGGCGGCGCAGCGGGCGAAGAAGACGGACGGGGCGATGATGTGCACCGCGGAGACGGCGGCAACGGTATCGGCCGGAATCTTTTCGTCGCGGGCCATGCTCACCAGGCGGCCATGGAAGAAGTCACGAACCTGCTGGGCGACCTCGGCGGCGTCGAACTCAATGCCCTGCTCGCTGTAAAGCTGCAGAGCAAAGTCAATCAGCGACGTGGGGTCGATCGGCAGACGGTCGCGCAGGATGTTGATGATGCCGATAGCGGCACGACGCAGCGCGTAGGGGTCGGAGGAGCCGGTCGGAGGCTCGCCGATGGCAAAGATACCGGCGATGGTATCGAGCTTGTCGGCGCAGGCCACGATGCAGCCAGCGGTGCCCTCGGGCAGCTCGTCACCGGCAAAGCGGGGACGATAATGATCGCGAATGGCGTGGGCGACCTCGTCGTTCTCCCCCATCGCGGTCGCGTAGTAACCGCCCATCACGCCCTGCTGGCTCGTGAACTCGACGACGGCGTTGGACACCAGGTCGGCCTTGCACAGGTGCGCGGCACGGCCGGCGTCGGCTGCCAGGTGAGCACCCAGGTGCGCCTCACGGGCAATAGCGAGCGCGAGCTGCTCAATACGCTCGGACTTGGCGAGCACGCTGCCGAGCTTCTCCTGGAAAGCGACCTTGGCCAGGCGCTCACGAAACTCGTCGAGAGAGATCTTCAGATCCTCCTCGTAGAAGAACTTGGCGTCATCCAGGCGTGCGCGCACGACGCGCTCGTTGCCGTCGATCACGCGCTCGGCATTCTCGGGCTTGCTGTTGGAGACGACCACGAACTCACGCGTAAGCTTGCCCTCGCCGTCATAGATCGGGAAGTAGCGCTGGTTGGTGAGCATGGACTCGCAGATGATCTCGTGCGGGACCTTGAGGAACTCCTCATCGAAGGTACCGACGAGCACCGTCGGCCACTCGCAGAGGTTGATAACCTCCTCAAAGACCTTCTTGGGCGTATCGACATGGCAGCCGGGACGGGCAGCCTCGACCTCGGCGATACCGGCTAGAATCGCCTCGCGACGGCGCTCGGCAGAAAGCACGCCGGCGTCCTCGAGCACCTGCTCGTAGGCGGCGGGGCTAGCGACAACGTGGTCACCGGGGCCAAGCACGCGATGGCCGCGCGTAGTGTTGCCGCTCGTCACGTCGGCAAACGACACGGGCACAACATCCTCGCCCAGAAGGCAGCAGATCCAGCGGACCGGGCGCACGAAGGTGGCGTGCTCGTGGCCCCAGCGCTGACTACGGTAGTTGGGCCACTGCAGGCCGGCGATGGTCTTCTCGCACAGGGCCGTCAGGATCGGAGTAGCCGGAGCGGAAGGAATGTTCTTCTCGGCAAAGACGTACTCACGGCCGTCGGTGTCCTCGCGACGGACCAGATCCTCGGCAGCCACACCGCACTTGCGGGCGAAGCCCTGGGCGGCCTTGGTGGCGTTACCGTCAGCGTCGAAGGCGATGTTGGCCGCAGGGCCACGCTTGACCTCGTGAACCTCATCGGTCGCAGTGGCGACGTTGGCCACGAGCGCAGCCAGACGACGCGGACTCGAGATCACGCGGACCTCGCCATGGGCCAGACCGGCCTCGTCGAGGCCCTTGGCGATCATGGTACCAAGCTGCTTGACAGCATTGTTCAGCGGTGCGGAGGGCATTTCCTCCGTACCGATCTCAAACAGGAAATCCTTAGCGTCTGCCATGGCTTACGCCACCTCGCCTTCCTGGTCGGCATTCTCGTTGACTCCGGCGACCTCGGCCATATAGGCCTCGCAGCACGCCTTGGCGACGGCGCGAACGCGCAGGATGTAGTTGGCACGCTCGACCGCGGACAGGGCGCCGCGGGCATCGAGCAGGTTGAAAGCGTGGCTGCACTTCATGACACAGTCATACGCTGGCAGCGGCAGCTTGCGCTCCAGGCAAGAATGGCACTCGGCCTCGTAGTCGTCAAACTTCTGACGCATCATCTCGACGTTGGCGACCTCAAAGTTATAGGCACTGAACTCGCGCTCGTTCTCGAGGAACACGTCGCCATAGGTCATGGGCGTACCGTCGGGCAGGTAGCTCCACACCAGGTCGTAAACGGAGTTGACGCCCTGGGCATACATGGCGATACGCTCCAGGCCATAGGTGATCTCAACGGGCACGGGGTCGACCTCGATGCCGCCCACCTGCTGGAAGTACGTAAACTGCGTGACCTCCATACCGTTGAGCCAAACCTCCCAGCCAAGGCCCCAGGCGCCCAGGGTCGGACTCTCCCAGTCATCCTCGACAAAGCGGACGTCATGGTCGTTGGGGTCCAGGCCAATGGCGGCCAGCGAACCCAGGTAGAGCTCCTGGGCGTTGACCGGCGAGGGCTTGATGAGCACCTGGAACTGATAGTAGTGCTGCATGCGGTTAGGGTTCTCGCCGTAGCGGCCGTCGGCGGGACGGCGGCAGGGCTGCGCATAGCAGGTGCGCCACTCGGCGGGACCGAGCGAGCGCAGCGTGGTCGCGGTATGGAAGGTACCGGCACCGACCTCGGAGTCATAGGGCTGCATAATGACGCAGCCCTGCTCACCCCAGTACTGCTGGAGGCGCAGGATGATGTCTTGGAAGGAAAGCGATGAAGCGTTCATGCCTCTAATATCCCCTCGTCGAAACGATTACACGGTTAGGTACTGTACTATAGCGGTTTTTAGTCGATAGCGCCGATGCGGTTGAGCGGCCAGTAGCGCACAAGCGCCACAGCGATCAAATCAGAGCGATCGACGGGACCAAAGTAGCGCGAGTCGGCAGAGTTTTCGCGGTTGTCGCCCATCACCCACACGTACCCGTCGGGAACGGTGTAGGGATAACTCACCTGGGCGCCAGGCGCTTGGACCGAAAGCGGCCAGCTCATGCCGGTCGTATAGTCCTCATCAAGCGCCTGGCCGTCAACGACCACGCGACCGTCCTGCAAATCGACCGTCTGGCCGGCCGTGGCGATAACGCGCTTGACAAGAACATCGTGCTCGGAGGTGCCATCGGGGTTGTGGAACACCACGATATCGCCCTGCTTGACGGGCTGGCCGAGCTCAAGGCTCACCTTTTGCGCCAAGATCTGGTCGCCAATCTCGATCGTGGACTCCATGGAGCCGGTGGGCACCACAAAGGGCTCGACCACAAAGGTGCGGATCAGGAAGGTGGCCACGAGCGCGATTGCGATGACCGCGATCCACTCAAAGGCGCCCCTCAACGCGGAATGCTGCGATGGAACCATTCTCACTCCTCGCTCTGCGAATACGAAGCGTCCAGAATCTCCTGCGCGTATGCGCGCTCCTGGGGCGTAAGCCGCGCCGTCTCGATCAGGTCGGGACGCCAGCGGCAGGTGCGCTCGATGGCATTCTTACGGCGCCAGGCGTCAACCTTGGCATGGTCG
>CAJJPN010000175.1:0-4047 GCA_905193635.1 Coriobacteriaceae bacterium | reverse complement strand
GCTCCCGAGCACGGCGGAGGGCCGGAGAAATATATTAAGGTCCCTGCTCTACAGTCCTGCGCAAGACGGAGAGCACATTAAGTGCTCTCCTTTGCGTGCGGAACTCGCGATGACCTTAATATATTTCTCCGGCCCTCCGCCGTGCTCGGGAGACGACACGTTGATGTCTGCTTAACTCTGCTCGCTCAGCTAATTACTTTGTTGGGGGTCCACTATTTGCTGGAGGGTGAACTTACATTGCATTGGCTCGCCTTCTGCTTGTAGCTTTTCCCCATCGAAATCGAAGATCATGATGGCGCAGTTGGGGAGTTTTGTTGGGAGCTCGAAGCCCCCTGGGGCTGCAGCCTTGATGAATTGGCGGCTGGCGCTGCCGTGGCTTACTGCTAGAAGGGTTTCGATGCCCTCAGAGCCCATGAGATTGGTGAGGGTGCCTACCATGCGCTCTTGCAGCGCGCGGCTTCCTTCTCCTCCGAAGGGGACCAAGTCCTCGCCTGGATCCCAGACGTCGGTTGGTAGGGCGTCGTGGGGGCCTTCTTCGAAGGTGCCGTAGCTGCGCTCGATGATGCCTTCGCAGGGCTCGACTGCTGCGTCCGGACCGAGGAGTTCGGTTGCGACGAGACTTGCCGTGTCCATGGCTCGGCCTAAGGGCGAAGAGACCACTTTGTCGGGAACGACGTTGTGGGCTTTGAGCCACGCGGCTGCCATCCCGGCTTGCTGACGACCCAGGTCGGTCAACGGAGAATCGCAGCGGCCCTGGACGAGCTTTTTAACGTTGAATTCTGTCTGACCGTGGCGGAGTAGATATAGACGCTTCATGCTCTCCCCTTCTGTATAACTTGCTTTGCTGGCACAGCCCTACTCGTGGGTATGGCCGACATAGTCTTCGTCGATCGTGATCTTGGCAATCGACTTGGGATATTCGGATTCGACACGTTTCGCCAACGCGCGCTTTAGGTCCTCGGCGTTCATCGTCAAATCCGAGGGTCGTACGCAGTCAAAGATCACGTTGGTATGCGTGGGGCCCGGAACACAGCGTAGGTCGTGGATCGAGAGGCGGCTATCAATCTCTTGAGCCATAGCGTTGATGCGCAGACGCATGCTCGCCACCTTTGGATCGTCGGTCACGATGGGATCGTAATGGAGCGTGACGATCATGCCGTCTTCGACCCTAAACGACTGCTCGATGTTATCGAGCGTGTCGTGACTTTCCAGCGGGCTGGCCTCGGCTGCCATCTCGGCGTGAGCGCTTGCGAACTTTCTGCCTGGGCCGTAGTCGTGAACCATCAAATCGTGAACGCCCAAAACGCCGGGGTAGCTCATGATTTTGTCTCGAATGTGCTTGACCAGCTTAGGATCGGGCGCCTGGCCCAAAAGCGGGCTCATCGTATCCTGGATGAGTTCAAAGCCGCTCCAGCCAATATAGGCGCCAACGGCAAGGCCGACCCATGCATCTAGATTGATATGCGTCACCTGCGAAACAATCGCGCACGCCAACACGGCGCCCGTGGCTAGAACATCGTTCTTGGAATCCTGCGCGGTCGCATGCAGCGTCTCGGACTCAATGCGATCGCCGAGTTTTTGGTTGAGGGCCGCCATCCAAAGCTTTACGACCATCGAAAGCGCAAGGACTGCCACCAGGGCAAGCGAGAACTCGACAGGTTCGGGGTGGATGACGCGCTCAACCGAGGACTTGATAAGCTCAAGGCCGATCAGCAGCACGAGCGCCGCCACGACCAGACCCGAGAGATACTCGTAGCGGCCATGGCCGTAAGGATGCTCGGGGTCGGCCGGCTTGCCCGCCAGCTTAAAGCCAAGCACGCTCACGATGTTCGAGCTGGCATCAGACAGGTTGTTCATAGCGTCCGCCACAATCGAAACCGATCCCGATAGCACGCCAATTACGCCCTTCGCAGCACATAGTGCCACATTGGCGAGAATACACACCACGCCCGTCAACGTGCCCACGCGCGCACGGTCGCCCTGCGCACGACGAACAATCCACTCAACCATCTATATCCGCCCCCACGGTACTACCTATATATCTATTGCTCAAACGGATTGTAGTGTAGCCACTTTGCCCCACAGATACAAAAAGGCCGCAACCCACACGGGCCACGACCTTGGAACATGACAAAGAAATCGCCCTTTGTCGCACAGGTTTATGCGCTTGCTTCGGCCACGCTCTTCGAGGTTTCGGGTGAATCAGCTCCGTCCCCCGTCGTCTGCCCCTTCGCCGGCACCACGCCAAAGCAGTAGCTCAGCGCCGCAGACACCGCAAATGCCACACCGCCGGCAGCACAGCACCACAGCAGGTTCGAGATGCCGCCCGTGGCAAAGCCAATGACCATGAGGACATTCGTCATGCCAATGGTATAGGCCGTAACGTGGCCCACGGCCGCAACAAGGCCTCCGACGGCACCGCCAATGGCCATGCACGTCAGGCACCTGCCATATTTAAAGCCGCAACCGTACAGCGCCGGCTCGCTTACGCCGCCAAGCACGCCCGAGATCGAATAGCCCAGCATGAGCGCCTTCTCGTCCTTATCCGCAACGCGGAGCGACGCGCCAAAGGGCATACCCCAAACGGCGAACGTTGCCATCGTCGCGGCGATCAGGATGCACGAATCCGTTCCCACACTCATAAACTGCGCATAGGCGAGCGATAGGACAACGTTGCTGACACCCGCGATCTTAAGAAACTCCCAGCCCGCGGCAAGCCCCATGAGCGTGAGCAGCGACACGATGCCACCGGAATTGCCAAGCATAAACATAAGCTGTCCCAACAGCATGCCCAGATAGCTGCCTGCCGGCGCCGTAACACACAGCGACACCGGAACCATGACAAGCATGGTTGCAAACGGTACAAAAGAAAACGCCACAGCCTGAGGGATAGTGCGCTTAAAGAAACGCTCCACCTGCCATAGCACGGGCACCGAGATGAGAACCGGAATAACAGTCGTCGTGTAATCGTTGACCGGCGCGGGAAGTAGACCATACACGAAAGTCATCGATGCCCCCGTCGTCGATGCGGCATCAACGAGCTTAAGCAGATCGGGCACAATCAATACGCCGCCCAGCATCATGCCCAGCTGTTCCGAGCAACCGAGCTGGCGGGCAGCGGCCCAACCAAGATAGATGGGCAAAAAGTAATAGCCAGCGTTATACAGCCAGCTGTAAAACAGGCGATAGATTTCGGAATCGGCAGACCACAGGCCCAGCATGCCTTCGCCCATAATGACGGCAACGGTGCGGAACAGCGCCGCGCAGACAATAAACGGCAACGCCGACATCATGCTTTTGGACAGATAGTCCACCACGGCCATGGCGTTTGATGAAACCGTCGTTGTAAACGAGGTGTTAGAAACTTGTGACATGGAACGCCTTTCCCAATGTGACATGCGGACTGTCCCTTTGTCACATCGTGCGGTACTGACCGATTGCGCGGTACTTTTCGTAGCGGAGGTTTGTGAGGGTCGCGTCGTCGAGCTGCCCAAGCGTATCGAAGGCATCAAATGCCGAGGACATGACGACACCGGCGATCTCCTCATGCGACAGGCCCCTATCGTCAACAATGCCGTCGATGATGCCGAGCGCCAACAGATCGGGGGCCGTGAGCTTAAGCGCCTCAGCGGCCTCATTCGCGCGCTCGGTATCCTTCCACAGGATCGACGCACAGGCCTCGGGGCTCACGACCGAATAGGCCGAGCTCGAGAGCATCAGGATGCGGTCGGCCACGGACAGCGCCAGCGCGCCACCAGAGCCGCCCTCGCCTGTCACCACCGAGACAATCGGCGTCTTAAGGCCGCTCATCTCCATGAGATTCTGGGCAATCGCCTCGCCCTGGCCGCGCTCCTCGGCACCGATGCCGCAAAACGCGCCCGAAGTATCAACCAGGCACAGAACCGGCCGACCAAATTTCTCGGCTTGGTGCATCAGGCGACGTGCCTTGCGGTAGCCCTCGGGATGTGCCATACCAAAGTTGCGACGCATGCGCTCTTTGGTCGTGGTACCGCGCTCGATGGCGATAACCGTCACGGGTCGCCCGTC
>CAJJPN010000174.1:0-4131 GCA_905193635.1 Coriobacteriaceae bacterium | reverse complement strand
TCCTCAAGCCTGGTCGCGACAACATCGTTGCCCGCACCAAGGAGCTCATGGAGGAGTTTGGCTCCGTCAACAAGGCGTAAGTAGCGGTTTAACGTTCCCGTCGGAGGCCCCGTTCGCCCTACGCTTTTCCCTTGCGCTCACCTGGCTTTGCCAGAAGTCGCGCAATGGGAAAAGCTCCGGGCGAACGGGGCCTCCTTCGTTAACTCGCTGCAGGGTTACTGGGCTGAATAAAAAAGCCCCTGGCTTTGCCAGAAGTCGCGCCAAGGAAACAGCTCCGGGGGACGGGGCTTCCTTCGTTTAACGCCGCAGGGTTACGAGTCTGAATTAAGATGGCTACTGGCTTTGCCAGAAGTCGCGCGACGGAAACAGCTCCGGGGAAACGGGGCCTCCTTTGTTAACTTGCTACAGGGTTACTGGTCTGATTTTAGTTATATGGTTACCGTTCAGCGGTGTTGATGGCTCCCTTGTTGGGGCTTTCTTTTTATCTCGCTACAATGGGCTTCAAGCGTTCTAGTGACTTGGAGTTTTGGTATGGCTGTTATTAATGTGCTGCCTTCGGATGGGAAGGTTATTGACGAAGGTCCTGTTGGTTGCTCTGTTGATGTCTGCTGTGATGATTTTCGCCATCTCGATATTGGGCTACCGCCCGAGATTCTTCGTCTTAAGGATGCGGGGTATTTGACGCAGGCTGTTGCTGCCTGCGATCGCCTTTTGGAGCAGAACCCCGAGCCTTCGCTGGCTGCTTGTGTTCGTGCCGAGCGGTATCGCATGCTCGAGACGCCGCTTCATTTTTCGGTGTCGCGCGATCAGGCTATTGCGATGATTCGCGAGGAGTGGCCAGAGTTTACCGAAGAGCAGTTTGATGACCTGATTAATCGTAAGCGTATTGACTGGCGCTTTATCGATGGCGAACTGTTCGTTCTCGACAACTTCCTCGATTCGCTTCGCGTATATCCCAAAGAGGTTCCCGGCATGCGGCCCGATTCTACGGACGGAGTAGCACTGCGCAACGAGATGCTCAAGGAGATGGAGTCGCAAAACGGATTGGCTCGCGTCATTACGCTTAAAGCGTCCGTGTCTGTCCCCGGCGCTCTGGAAGGGGAGACCGTTTGCGCTTGGCTTCCCGTCGCGGCTGCCTGCCGTCAGCAGTCTCGGGTCGAGATTCTCGACATGACGCCGGAGGGCGCTGTTGCTCCCGCGAATGCTTCGGCGCGTACCGCCTCGTGGTCTTCCTCGAGCGGGCACTTATTTTCGGTGACCTATCGTTATCACATCGATGCTGCTTATTGTGATGTCTACGGTGGCACACTTCCGGTTCACCCGCGTATGGACGCGCCTCTGCCCGAGGATATTTCCGAGGACCGTCCGCACATTGCATTTACGCCGTATCTGCAGCAGCTGACGGCCAGTGTTGTTGACGGACTCGAGGATCCGCTCGATCGCGCCCGTGCTATCTATGATTACCTGACGCAGCATATCGACTATCGCTATCAGCCGCCGTACTTGCTTTTGGGATCTATTGCCGATGACTGCGCGCATTCGCTCCGCGGCGATTGCGGCGTTATGGCGCTCACGTTTATCACCATGTGCCGTATCGCGGGCGTGCCTGCCCGTTGGCAGAGCGGCCTGTATGTTGCGCCCGATTCGGTGGGGTCGCACGACTGGGCAGAGTTCTATACGCCGCAGACCGGTTGGCTCAACGCCGACGTGTCATTTGGATCTTCTGCTCGCAGGATGGGGGAGGAGTGGCGCCGCCGTCACTACTTTGGCAATCTCGACCCGTGGCGTATGGTGGCCAACAATCGATTCCAGGCAGAGTTTGAGCCCTCTTTCGACGGCATGCGCGAGGACCCTTACGATAACCAGATGGGTGAGGCTTCGGTCGACGGTCGCGGATGCCGTTGGCGCGAGATGCTCCGCACGGTCGAACTCATCGAAATGCTCGAAGTTCCATTTTCGGACTAATCGGTAGAAAGCTGTGATAAACTAACTCACGCATTGCGTGCCCGAGTGGCGGAATTGGCAGACGCAGTGGACTCAAAATCCACCGTTGGCAACAACGTGCGAGTTCGAGTCTCGCCTCGGGCACCATTCATGCAAGCGAGCGTTCAAGGGGGTTGCGGCCCCCTTTTTCGTGCCGAACTCGCGTGAGCGCGCGAAGCGTTAAGCAAACAGGCCTGTGGCCTGTTTGTAGCGGAGCGTGGCGAGGGCGCCACGCGCCCGAAGCCCGGGGCTTCGCGAAGCGAAGGCCCTTCGAGTCTCGTCTCGAGCACCATACATGCAAGCGAGTGTTCAAGGGGGTCAAGGTCCCTTTTTCGTGTACGTAATGTGATAACGCGCTGTACGTGTTATTATTCGCAAGGCGTTGTTCCCGCAATGCCCTAAAGAGGAACCTGAGGGTTCCCACCTTTTGGCGCCAATGAGCAGCTGACTGGTCATACAACTTAGATTCCCTTCCTCAAATCGAGGAAGTCTATGTGTACGACCTGGTTGCTGAGAAGCGCCGGGTTATTTTTTTATGAATGGAGGTAGGGAAAATAGCTAAGTCTGATGACACCCGCATCAACGACGAGATCACTGCATCTTCGTGTCGTTTGATTGGCGTCGATGGCTCTCAGCTCGGCCTGTTCGCCATCCGCGATGCCCAGCGCGTCGCCGACGATCAGGGTCTCGACCTGGTCGAGATCGCTCCCAACGCGGAGCCGCCGGTCTGCAAGGTCATGGACTACGGTAAGTTCAAGTACCAGCAGGCCATGAAGGCCAAGGCTGCTCGTAAGAACCAGTCCAAGGTCGAGGTCAAGGAAATGAAGTTCCGACCCAAGATCGACGTTGGCGACTACGAGACCAAGAAGGGCCACGTTCTGCGTTTCCTCAAGAAGGGCGCACGCGTTAAGATCACCATCATGTTCCGCGGCCGTGAGATGGCTCACCCGGAGCAGGGCCTTAACGTTCTCGAGCGTCTCGCCGAGGATCTCAAGCCTTACGCTACGGTCGAGTCCAAGCCTAAGATGGAAGGCCGTAACATGCTTATGCTGCTCGCCCCGATTAAGGGCGCCTTCGATGAGGATAAAGCGGCAAGCGATAGCAAGTAACTAGTGTTCTGTAACCGATTAAGGAGTATTTCATGCCTAAGATGAAGTCCCACAGCGGCACCAAGAAGCGTTTCCGCAAGACTGGTACCGGCAAGCTTATGCGCGCCAAGGCTTTCAAGAGCCACATCCTGAGCAAGAAGTCCACCAAGCGTAAGCGTGGCTTCCGTCAGGAGACCGAGATCGCCGCTGCCGACCGCAAGGTCATCAAGTCGCGTCTCGCCTAAGTTCGCGTTCCCGTTTTTCGTTTTACCGTCTAGGAGTTGATAGAACATGGCACGTATTAAGCGCGCTGTTGCCGCCAAGAAGAAGCGCCGTACCGTTATGCACCGTGCGAAGGGTTACTACGGTGCCGCTTCGCGTACTTACAAGCATGCTAAAGAGCAGGTCCAGCACTCCCTGCAGTATCAGTATCGTGATCGCCGCAACAAGAAGCGCGAGATCCGTTCTCTCTGGATCACCCGTATCAACGCTGCTGCTCGCCTGAACGACATCTCTTACTCTCAGTTCATGCACGGCCTGAAGGTTGCCGGCATCGAGCTCGACCGCAAGGTCCTGGCTCAGATGGCTTACGAGGACATCGAGTCCTTCAACGAGCTGGCTGCCATTGCCAAGAAGGCTCTCGAGGCCTAATAGATTCTGTTGAATCGCTAGGGGAGTGTCGCGTTGTGCGCGGCGCTCCCTCTTTTTATCTGAAGTGCGGTTTACATTGCTAAAAGCGCGGGTAGATAAACACTTACAGGTGACCGATCTCTATATATTCCTGAACCAAAGGGTCATCATCTGATATGTGCGGAAGATCCGCGCCAGTCTTTCTATTACCTATAGAAAGCGATATGTTGTGTAGGACTTGTGAAGAGCGGAATTGACGTCCCACAAGGCTTCGCGGTCTGGCAATATATCTCCTTGCCGCGCGGCCCGGTCGGACCGGATCAGCCGCCGAGCGTGCACCTTGAGAACCGGATACTGCGAGGATGGACACATTCAGTGTCGCATCCGGGCAGACATCGAACCATTTGAAATGGTCTAACTTGGATTTGTT
>CAJJPN010000173.1:0-4165 GCA_905193635.1 Coriobacteriaceae bacterium | reverse complement strand
ATAACCCATTTCAGTTCCCTTCTCCCGTTCGCTTAACGTTATTAAAGTATATCATAGTACCGTAGTACTGACATTCATGAACTTAATTTCCAACGAAAAATCAGGTTATAACCTCCTAAAAAAGAACGGGACAACCGATAATCGGCTACCCCGTTCTTTGAATTAGACATGGTACTCGTATTTGACGAGCCAGCAGATCGGCGCACTCCTAGACGCCTTCACCTTCATTTCATACCGTTTCTGCTCCAAGCGCTTTTCGGTCTCACGGATGCCTTTCTTCTTCGCGGCGACCCGGTTACGGTCGGTCTTGCTGCGAAGGTCGGTACTGCAAATCGGACAGACATTTCCAAACTTCCTGTAAAGTCCCACCCTTTCGAGCTTACTTCCGCAAGACGGACAACCGATAAAAGCCGACTTGCGATTCGAGATAGCAGCCCCACCTTCAATTGCCGATAGTTCTGCCTTAAGGCGATTCAGCCGTTCCTCAAGCTTGGTTTCCTCCGCAGACTTCTTTAGAGTGATGCGATCCGTATTGCGGAACAGCACAGCATGGTCGTCATATTCGCCCTCATATCTCTCTAAAAACCTCTCCGCGTCTTCCCTTGTTTCAAAAACATGATCCTCATGCCACTTTAACTGACTGTCTGGATACCAACCTCCCTCTTGCCAGTCCTCATGCATGACTTCCTCCTGTATCTCCGCGAGAACCGCCTTACGCGATACGTTTCGCTCATACACCGCATAGTTGATAGCATGGCTCATATTCGGGTTCCTTTCTCCCGTTCGCTTAACGTAACTATAGTATACCATAGTACGATAGTATAACCATCGAGAATGAGAAATAGCTTAAACAAAAAGGGCGACCGTTGCCGATCGCCCCATGTAAATCTTATTCCATTTCCGAACCTCGCTCCGTCTACACTGCAAACGTTACTCGAACGCGTGAATACGCAAGAACTCGACCTCTTCGATGATGATTTCGATATTTGAACGGCGCTCGCCGTCCTTCGTCTCCCACTGGCTGTAGCGAAGGCTTCCCTCGATCACGACCTTATCACCCTTAGCAAGAAGTTCGCCAAGCTGCTCACCTCGCGTGCCGAACATGGTGCAATTGAAGAAGTTGGGGAACTCCTCCCACTCACCCGTCTCGGGGTTGCGGCGGCGGTCGTTCACGGCAATGCCAAGCGACATGACGGGCTTGCCGCTCGCGGTCGTGCGAACCTCAGGATCGCGCGTGAGGTTGCCGGAAACGGTGACGTGGTTGATAGACATTTCATTTCCTTTCCCTTGTGGGGTCGCTTGCAGCTACTAGTATACCATAATACCGTAGTACCAAGACCGTAAATATCAAATTGAACCAAAATAAAGAAACATCCAAACAGATCACGTACGCAACAGCCCGATCGCCGATAAATGTTTGCAGGTATAGTGCTTACTCACTATAGATCACCATTCAATCCTTTCTTCCGTGCCCTCTTTACAACCTTCCGAATATTTGTGTTTGTCGCCGTGGTCACGCGGAGCGTGAGCCGCCGGCTGGGGTCTTTCGGAGCAAGTCGGCGAGTTTTCGACAATTTCAATGGCGCGGAGAGTCCCTGGGTGAGGCTCGTAGCGCTGTTGGATTTGTCGGAAACTCGCCCCCTGTCCGCGGTAGCGGACTCGATGGAAATCCTTCAGAATTACAAGTACGAATTACCCTTCTACAAAAAAACGGTGCTGACGGAACAAATCAATCGTCCTGTCAGCACCGCCTGACTAAAACCCTTAAAAATCATAGACACCCTGATGAAGTGCCTGTTTCACGGAACGCCTAGCGCGGCGCTTTTCTTTGCGCTTCTCGTCTGCAATCCGACCGGAATGACCCGCACCGACAAAATCCGTACAGCCGTAAACTCCGGTAAAGCCCTTGGCGTTGATTGCAGTCTTGCGCTTGATTACGTCCTTCATGATGTAACTCCGTCTCTAGGAAATCGCGTAAACCGAGGAACTTTCATACACAACAGGATCCGTCCTAACAGGAAATAGCTGTTGGGCGCTCAGGGGACGGCAATACGTCCATTCAACAAGAATCACCTTGCTCGAATGATCACAGCTCCTTTCCGCGACCTCGTCTCTTCGAACTGAACGCCGCGTGCCTTACCTTGCCATTACCGAGATATTCATCAACCAGCCAAGTGACATCCATCGCAATCTCCGTGTTCGAATTGGTATTATGTAGTAGTACTATAATACCACAGCGACATAGTACTATCGCCGAGAAACCAAAGTTTTGATGTGAAAAGCCCTTGCACTCGATCCTCCGCCTTGAAAAATAAAAACGGCACCTCGCTTTCCGAAATGCCGTCCATCGTTACACTATCAGCCCTTTTTCACGAGCGCAGACAATACCATATGCCTTTCCTTCCCATCAAGCTCCCTTTCGGCAACCTCGCGGAACTCCTCGGTATAATCCGAATCATCGTCCCCATTCCAGGCCTCCGACACGTCACTCCACTCGCACTCAATCTCTTCTGCCATGCCATCATCAACATAGCGATAAAACCCATCCGTACCCCTCAAGACACTCATTACCTCGTCCAGATCCGCTCCCTCTGCCATATCCAGATCGAAAAACCACGTCCGCGTCTCGGAATACATCACGCTTTTTTTCATTTCGGGTTCCTTTCTTCCCGCCAGCTTAACATAAGGTTAGTATACCACAATACCGTAGTACTACGGATAAGATAAGATTTTTCCACCAAAAAGGGCGACCGTTGCCGATCGCCCTTTTCCTATGCAGCGTCTAAAATGATTCCCTCCCCGTAATCAATCACCACACAGGCAAACGGACGATCGGATTCATAGTTATCAGTCACACCCCAACAATTGAAACATAGTCCATCCTCGTCCGGACCGAAGGAAAGTGCATCATCTACAAGCGCTTCTATATCGGGAAGCTCTGTATCATCCGCTGTGTCCTTCGCGGCATCAAGAATCTCCTTTCTCTTCGCAGTACACTCAGCAATAAACTGCATCGCAGATACCCAGAACGACTCCGTATATCCGATTACCCTTTCCATGTATCAGCCTTTCACCCGAAACTTACCGTAAGATGGAACATCCTGATAAGCTGCCCTATCCAATGTCTGCCTATTCGTCCCTGTGACCATGCTCAAGGCAGAAATCGATCACCTTATCTAAGGTTGCAATCTCCGTCGACCAATCATCCCCGTACTCCTCGTTCTCAGATAGAAACGTAATTGTCGAGCGGATCGCATCAAGGTTGATTTCGTTGACGTCAATCATATTCGAGGTCCTTTCTCCCGTTCGCCTAACGTAAGGTTAGTATACCATAGTACCGTAGTACAATTAGCGAGAATGAGAAAATGTTTAATCAAAAAGGGCGACCGTTCCAGATCGCCCTTCAAGGTCTTTATATCAATCCGACAATGCCTTATCGCATTTCATAAGATAGTTGTCGAAGGTAACTTCTGTAAACAGATAGAACATCGCCCCACCTACACTGCATTCATTGCTCGATTGCGCTAAAGCGCACAGGCCAGATTGCCTACTCGCTTTTAGCAACAGCCGATTTAACAAAAAATGGAACTGGAGTCGGCTCTTCTGCATCTGCTCGATACCCGTAAGTCACAAACGCGGGATAGTTGCACTCAAGGTGTTTTGCACTCTCCCCCTCAACCATGGCAATGAGGTCGATCACCGCATCGTTTTCGTCAATCCAGAAAATCCTGATGCCGTGATAGTCCTCACTCTCATCGCCCTCGAAAATCCCGATCCGACCAGCGGGCGTGTCGATAGCGTAAATAGGCTTGCACATATCAGTTCCTTTCCCTGTGCTTAACGTGGTTAAAGTATACCATAGTACCGTAGTATAATTACCGAGAATAGCGATTTTCTGAAATGATTTCCGGCCCGACCGAGAATTGACCCTCTTTATCTTCCTGAGTTCTCTCTTACACCATTCCCAGTGGATTGTGGATGGTGCGCGTGGTCACGCGGAGCGTGAGCCATCGGCTGCTATCGTTACGACGAAGTAGGCGAGTTTTCGACAATTTCAATGGCGCGGAGAGCCCCTGGGTGAGGCTCATAGCGCTGTTGGATTTGTCGGAAACTCGCCCCCTGTCCGCGATAGCGGACTCATTAAAAAGTATCGGATTTGCCGATA
>CAJJPN010000172.1:0-4180 GCA_905193635.1 Coriobacteriaceae bacterium | reverse complement strand
GGCAAGGGCCTCGGCGAGATCGCCACGATTCCCACGGCGCCCGCCGTACAGAACGCCTATCGCGCGTTTGACGGCAAGCTGCGTCCGGATCTGCCCATGGTGGATACGCCGTACAGCCGCGCCCGTCACCGCGGGTAGGGTAGAGCGCGGGCGGCATTACTGACGGGCTGTCCGCGCTCACCATCAACTGCATATGCTGCGCCTTTGGCCCCGGCTCCATCGCGAGCCGGGGCCCTTTGCTTGGAGCGGAAATTGCGTCTCGGAATTCGGGCAATCCGGTGGTCAGGGGTTGAGCGAGCGTTGCGCTAAGGATGCCAAGCGTAAAACCTTCAATGAAAATAGCGTAAAAACTGCATCTGTCATGGCGTAAAAACTACATTGAAAGTAGCGTAAAAACAGCATTGAGAATGGCGTAATTTCGAATATCGCATGATCGCCCGAGCTTGCACACGGCCTTTTGCGAGCTCTTGCCATGAACGAGAGCCAGGCCGTCACGTACAAGACGCTCATAAAGGACGCCTCGTACGGTGAGGCGGGCCCCGACGAGAGGACCATCGCTGCGTACTTGGACCTCTTCAACAGGCTCAAGCTGACCGAGGACCTGTGCGGATGGGGGCCGCCTATGCGCTCGAAGGCCCGCGTTCGCGTGCGCCCCAAGCGCTACTTCTGCGACCCGTCACTTGCGGCGGCGTTGCTGGGGGCTACCCCTGAGCGGCTGCTTGGCGATATGCAAACGCTGGGGATGCTCTTTGAGAACCTCGTTCTGCGCGACGTGCGCGTGTTCCTTTCCACCTACGGCGGTGTCGACAACAGTGTCCATTATTTCCGAGATGAGAAGGGCCTTGAGATCGATCTGATCGTTGAGCACGACGGGCGCTGGGGAGCCATCGAGGTCAAGCTGAGTGATGCGAAAGCAGACGATGGAGCGAGAAATCTCAAAGCGCTGGAGAGGAAAGTGCTCTCCAATCCTGCCGCCCAGAATGCCGCGCCGGCGTTTTTGGCGGTCGTGGTTGGAAAGGGGAGCATTGCCTACACACGCGACGACGGCGTGGCGGTGATCCCCATGGCGGCACTTGGGGCGTAGTGTTTTTGCGGGCGTGCCGTGCTTCCTTTACCGAAAATCCATTTGGTAAACCCGGCGCCCGTGGGTAAAATAAGGTCGACGGCGGCCCAAGTAGTGAAGAGCTGGGCAGCGCCGTTGCTTGGATTAAGGGGTCATCGCCTTAGCGGCGTCGACCCCTCTTTTTATGCTTCGTACGCTGCTTGAGTGCCTCGGTAAGTCCGATAAGCGCCGTGAGGAGCGAGACCAAAGCGGTCAGGAGCTTCACGAAATCAATCAGATCGGTCATGGGCATCACCTCCCGTCGCATGGAGGGCGCTGCCCGGCACATGGAACTGCCGTCAACAACTGCAATTCTATCAAAGTACTGCTATAAATACGAATATATGTTCGATAATAACAGTGACGTGATTCTCTCAAAGTGTGGCTTTACGCAAGGATGCCGGAAAGCTGCACTGTGCGATTTCATGTCCGCACGGGTTCCTATCCTTACGGCAATGTAGCCGCCTATGTAACGAGCGGCAGTTGATGGAGAAAGGCCCTGACCGTGCCAGACAAAAAGACGCCGGATATTTCGGCTATCGATACGACGAACTTTGCGCGCCAGATCGTGCTGGACTTTGAGTTTGTGCCGGTGCCAAAGCAGCGCCAGCGCCGTGGACTGCGCAACGAGATTATCGAGGTCGGCGCCGTCAAGCTCGATTATCACGGCAACGTTATGGGCGAGTTCTCGCAGTTTGTGCAGACGGAATATGCCGAAGGCGTTGCGTTTCCCGTCCGCGAGCTCACAGGGATATCGGCCGTGGACACCGCGATGGCCGATCCGCTCTATGTGGTGATCAAAAGGCTCAGCGATTGGATCGGTCACTACTCCGCCCAGGTGGTCTGCTGGAGCGGGGCGGATCGTCGACAGCTTTTGACCGAGTGCCAGGCAAAGCATATCGACCTTTCCGCATTTCCTACGGGCTGGGCCGACCTGCAGGCGTTTTACACCTCGATCATGGACGTGGGCAGCCACGGGCGCGTCTCGTTGGGCGACGCGGCGGCGTGGTTTGGCATCGAGTTTGAAGAGTCGACGGGCCACGCCCACAGCGCTCTGGCCGATGCGCGCGTGACCGCCAAGTTGCTCAAGCAGGCGATGGACGGGGACTATCACGTGAGTCCGCGCGCCCAGGAGATCCGCCAGCGGTGGGGGATGGGCGAGCGAGCCCAGACGCGTCTTTCCAGCAAGTGCCCCGAGCTGGGCGACCTGCTGCTGAAGCTGAAGGCGGAGGGGAGGTAGCGGGTGCCCATTGGGCGCAAGCAGAAGGAATGGTTGCGGGAAGGATTCCAGAATCAGCATCAGAGGACTGTGCTTGAGATGCTATTCAAGGACACGCTGATGCCCGCCGAGACCAAGCAGGTCAAGAGTATGGACATCGAGATGGCATCCATTGTCGAAGAACGGCTTGCTAACATGATTCGCTGGATGGGCAGGCATAGACCCGTGACGCTGTGCGCGTTATCGTTCACAATGAGGCGTACAGGCTGCCAGAGGCGAACAGTTCCGACGAGGTTCTGGGCAACTGCATCATCGAGATTATCGAGTAGTTCTACGAGAGGGATTTGGCGGCGTAGAGCAATCTAGTTTTACGCGTTTGCAGGAGGAAGCAGGTATGGCAGACGAACTTGTTTTTAGTGGCGGCGAGAGAGTTTACACCATGCCTCAACTGCCCAAAGTTGCATCTGTGCCGCTGAACGGTAGCGCCGTGCTGGTTGGTTTTAAGGACGCTCCCGATGGGGAGGAGGTCCTCTTTGATTTTGACCCTCGGGCTGAAAAGGCTACGAAGCTCGACTATGAACTTGCGGCCGTTAGTGGGCTCCTCACGGGCACGTTGAACATCCTTTGGCAGAAAGACTTCAACCTAGAGGGCGCCAAAGAGTGGGGCGACAAGAAGGTTGGCAAATTCGTTCTTACGATTGCCAAGTCTGTGGGTATGACAAAGGTGGATGCAACTCTAGAAGACGCTATTCGCTTTCTAGAGAAAGGGTTTCCTCTTGCCGCGGATAAGCTGACTGCCGAGTTTGGCGGCGGGCTCCAACATCATCTGCGGGATTTTTCGCACCACCCGAGCTTGGTTGGCCTTGCGTGTTCGATTCTCTCGCAGTTCACGTGCAAAGGCTATGGTACCGATACGGCCGGCCGGTTTGTCGCCTTTGACCTGCCTGCCGCCGCCTTCGATCCCGACTGCCCTCTTATAGGCAGGAACGTTCCAGAGAAGATCGCGTTTGGCATTCTGTTCTGGGCGATGCATCTCGTGAGCGACATGGCGGGGTCTAGTTCAAACCCCGGTAAGGGGACGGGTGTTCCCGGCGTCGTGCTGTCCCTGCTAAAGGAGCTCTCCTCCCTGCCTGTTTTTCAAGACATACAGATTGCCTATAAGGGCGAGGATATTCGCATTCAGCAATGGATCTCAAAGCTGTTTAACGGAACGGCGTTCAAAACCGAGGACGGCAAGCCCATTCGCTTCGACCTTCGGACGGAAGTCGGTCTTCTCGATCAGGCTTTAAGCCAGGTGCCAGCAGTCGTGGCCAACGAGGTTATCGTTCGTTGTCTCTACATGCTTTCAAGGCTCAAGGCCGAGCTAGAGCGTTGTGAAGTGAGCAAGCTCTCCGGCTTGAACAAACTCAAGGCTTCGCATTTTATGCCCTATAACAGTAGGGCCCTCACTCGCATGGTCACGGTTTCGAGCACTTCGTTTGTTCTGGCGAATCTGGCGACGGTGGCGGTCAGGGCGGGTATCGAATGCGAGGGGAACAAAGTCGTTTTCGCCCAGAAGTTCTTCTTGCGTATAAGCTACGTCGGAGTTGGACGCCTTGCGTTTGCACTCCATGCCGACTGGGACTATATGGCGGAGGAAATGTCCGAGGCTTGGGCTGAGCGCGCCAGGCGCCGCCAGGATATTTTCGATGGATTCCACTTTTATAGCCTAGATAGAGAAACGATGAGGATTGCCTTCTCGCTGAAGCTTGCCGCCATCAACTACGACTGCGGGAACGAGAAGAACGAAGTGCGCAAAGGGCAAAAGAGGAGCTGGGCCCGCGCGTGGCAGGATTCGGTCGCGAATGGCCTAGGCATTG
>CAJJPN010000171.1:0-4221 GCA_905193635.1 Coriobacteriaceae bacterium | reverse complement strand
GCACGTCGGGATTCATGTTCTCGACCTGGCTGACTTCGGCGGCGGCGACCTGGTCGATAATGGGCACATCGTCGCGCGAGATGACAGGTGTGGCGTCTTCCTTCATCTTGCGATAACGCTGCATCATGTCGGTCTGTAGCTGCTGGGCCGAAGGCGGCGTCCAGATGATGGCGTTGGCGCCGGCGGCGATGGTTTCACGGATGCTCTCTGGCGTCTTGCCGCCCGGCGCGATGAGCGGCAGGTTGGGATAGTGCTTGCGCAGCTCGCGTAGGACCTGGGGCGTGTTCTTGCCGGCGGCGATGTTGAGAATCTTGGCTCCAGCGCGCACCTTGGCGTGGGCACCGTCGTCGCAGCGAACGACCGTAGCGATGACGGGGATGTCGGCGATGTTGGTGATGTGCTCGACCATCTCGGCAGTAGCGGGGGAGTTGACCACGCAGCCCGCCGCGCCCTGCATCTCGGAGACGGCTGCCATCTGCACGGAGCGCTTACCGGTCGTAGTTCCGCCGCCCACGCCTACAAAGACCGGGCACTCGGCGACGGTCAGCAGCGCCTGCGTAATGGCGGGCTGCGGCGTGAAGGGGTAAACGGCAAAGACGGCATCGGCGTTGGAGTTGCGGATGACCGCGACGTCGGTGGTGTAGATGAGCGATTTGATACGACGGCCGAAGAGCGTGAAGCCGCTGGCCTCCTCAATCTCGTCAGGCATGCGAAGGGCCGCCTTGCGCAGGCGCCCGTCGATGGGCAGCGGCTCCATGGGAAGCAGTCCGTTGGGGGTCACAGCTACCTGGGGTTCGGTGAACTCGTCTGCGAGCTCGACCTCGGAGAAATCGACCGAGGCGACAATGTCCTCGTGAACCTCGGCGGGCACATCGATGGGGGCTTGGTCGTTTGCCGCGGCAGGCGTGTCGAAAGAGCTGGTGCCGACGAAGGCGTCGACGCGCTCATTTAGATCGTTGAGGGTATCCATGGAGGCTCGATTCTATGTGATGACGGCCGGCAGGGTGCCGGCAGCGTTGTGCTTGCTAAATCGTTTGACGAGTTGATTTTTCCCCGCCGCGTCCTCCGTTAGACCGAAGGGCGGCGAACGTGAAGGAGCTGTGGTGGCGGGGATCGAGGTGCTATCTTGAAAGTCCCGTTTAAAAGAGAGGTGACGCGGTATGGAATTTTCGGCAATGTTGGGCTCGATTGGCCTATGCGTGGGCGCAATCGTAGCCGCCGCGGTCATCTACTTTGTGGTCACGGCCATTAAGGGCAAAAGGGCCGAACGCAAGGAGCGCACGATGCTTAAACAGCATCGCGACCAGCAGGGCAAACGCGCACGGAGATAGCTTGTTGAGTTTTGGATCCGTGCGCTAGCTGCGTTTTCGGATCAGGGCAATGTAGAAGCCCTCAAATTCGCGGCTGGGCGGAATGGTGAGCGTGCCGGGCAGGCCGTTGGCGATGGCCGATACCTGACCCGCGGCAATGGCCTCGGTCAGGGCGTTGGACTCGATGCGCGGCTCCTCACCAGCTTCCTGGGCACGGCGTGCCTCACTTTCGCTTGGCGTGCCGTCGAGGGGGATGAGCTCGCAGTCCATATGCTTGTCGAGGGCCTCTTGCAGGGCGTCCTCGTTTTCCTGCGGCAAGATCGAACAAGTCGAATAGACGAGCGTGCCGCCCGGTTTGAGGGCTCCCATGGCGCGGTCCAGAAGTGCTCGCTGCGAGCGGGCACACTTGCAAAGCAGCTGCTCGGTCAGGCCGCGCAGACTCTTCTCGTTGCTGCTGATGACGGTGCCCGTGCCGGTGCAGGGAGCGTCGAGCAGGATACGGTCAAAGCGGAAGAACTCGTCGAGCTCGCGTGCGTCAATACGCATGACGGGCACGTTTTTTGCGCCTTGGCGGTGGAGGTTGGCTTCGAGCTTCTCGGCTCGGGGAATGCTCATCTCGCAGGCGGTAAGGTGCGCCTGGCCCTGCGTGATGGCGGCGATCTGCGTCGTCTTGCCACCGGGGGCTGCGCACATGTCCAGGATGTCCTCGCCGGCCTGGGCGCCCAGGACCAACGGCGGCATCATGGACGACAGGCTTTGCAAGTAGATCTTGCCGTCGCGGTAGATGTCGAGGTCCCACAGGTCGGAAACCTGGGCCTCGGGCAGGATGAAGGCGTCCGGATACCAGGTAACGGTTTGGTGCGCGATGCCGGCCTCGTCGAGTGCGGCGGCGATATCCTCGGCGGTCGCCTTGAGCGTGTTGGCACGCAGCGTGACGGGGCGTGTGGCCGCGGCGCCAAAGCCCTCGATCATGAGCTGAGCATCAGTGGGGGCATAGGCGCCGGCGACCGTGTCGACCATAAAGCGCGGCAGGTCGGTGGCGCAGGGAAGGGCGGCAAGCTGGTCGGAAAGCTCGGTGGCGGCAAACTGCCTGAGCTTGAGCTCGGGCTTAACCTGCTTTTTCTGCTTACGACGACGCGGCTTGGACATCCGTCTTTCCTTCCTGTTTCACCAAATTGACTACTGCGCTCTGCCGGTTGCCTAGTACTGGCTCTCGTGCTTGCTGAAGAAGTCGAAGCGCGGGGGCAGCGGCTTCACGCGGTGCTCGCCGGGCTTCTCGCCCAGGCTCTCCACAAACTCGTCCGTGGAGGCAAAGATGTTATCCCAGCTAAAGAAGGCGACCGGATCGACGTCGAAGTACTCGCAGATGAGCTCGCAGCCGGCCGGAACGATGCCGTGCATCAGGACGGTCGCCACGCGCAGCTCGGTAAAGGCGTCGACCAGGGCCTGCTTCATGGCGGCGTTTGCCGGCTCGCCCTCGAGCTTGTTGGCGGCCTTGGAGGCGTCGCTCCAGCGCTTGTTGGCGGCACGCAGGTAGTCGTCGCACACGGCGAGCGCGCGGTGCGTCTCGAACTTGTACATGGCCTGCTCAAAGGCGAGAGCTGCCTGCTCGGCTGCTTCGACCACGGTGGCGGAGGCGGCGCCGGCCGGAATGCAACCGTTGCGATAGGGGCTCTCGTCGCCCTCCTTGATGGCGACGCCGTAGAAGCAGCTGCGGGCCAGGCGGTTGAACACGCCGGTCAAAAGGGCGCTCTCCTTAAGGGCCGGATCGATGACGCGTTTGTCATCGCAGGCGCGCACCTCGTTGCCGTCCTTGTCCTTGCCGGTCACGCGTGTGTCGTATGCCTTGGGACTAAAGCTCACCGGCTTCTCGGACAGGCCGAGCGACAGCCAATGCGCGCGCATCTGCTCGCAGGTGTAGTGGTTGAGCAGGTCGTCTGCCGGCGGGGGAGGCGTCTGCGAGGACGAGCTCGCCTTTTTGCCCATGTAGAGCAGGTGATAGCAGGCGCTGACGGTGCTCTGCGTAAGGTCCCAACCCAGGGCCTCCCACATGGCGGTCTGCGCGATGCAGTAGAAGTAGATGTTGTCCTGACCGATGAACTGGTAGATCTGAGCGTCGTCAGAGCACCACCAGTCGCGCCAGTCGAGCGAGCTGTGCTGGTAGGTGGGCGCGGGGACCTGCGTGGAATCGGCGGCGGGCTCGCCCATGAGGGCGGCATCCTGGGCGGCGACACCCTCGGTCACGCCGGCGGCCTTGGCATCGCGTGCAAGCACGGTGCGGGTGTAGCTGATGGGCGCCCACAGGCTCTCGGGCCAGCACCAGCAGGTGACGTCGTTCACGCCGTCGACCTCGGGCACCGGAACGCCCCAGTCGATGTTACCGGTGATGCGGAAGGGCACGAGCGCCTTGCCGCTGCGGAAGCGCACACCGCCGTTGGCGAGCACTGCGTGGGCGTCGTCGCGCTCCTTCCAGCTGGGGAAGGTGACGGTAAAGCTGCTCTTGTTGCCTTCGGGCTCCAGTACGGTGTGCTCGGGGAGCTGGTCCTCGACGGCGTCGAAGGCCTCGCGGAACTTGTTCTGAATATAGAGTTGTGCCGGCAGCAGCCACTCTTCCATGGTCTTGGAGACCACGGAGCGAACCTGCGGGTTCTGGGCGAGCTTGGCGGTGTAGGTCTTCATAAAGTCGAGGTAGGCGGACAGGTCGAAGTAGAGGTTGTCGACCGGGCGCAGCTCGGGCACCTCGCCGGTGAGCTGGCTCTTGGGCGCGATGAGCTCCTCGGGCTCAAACTGGTGACCCAGGTCGCACTCGTCGGCATAAGCCTTCTCGGACTTGCAACCTTGGATGGGGCAGCGGCCGATGACCTGGCGGCCGTTGAGGAACGTGTTGGCCTTGGCGTCGTAGAACTGCAGG
>CAJJPN010000170.1:0-4242 GCA_905193635.1 Coriobacteriaceae bacterium | reverse complement strand
TCGCCGCGCTTATGGGCTGCGCTGGCGGCAGGGGAGGCCGAGGTGGTGGGCACAAATCCCGGCTCGAGGCCCATGATCTGGTCAAAATGCTCTTTAACGCGGGGAACGGAGATGCCAATAATCACCTGGGCGGTCTTGCCCGTAATGATGAGGCCCTTGGCGCCCACCGCGACAAACGACGCATTATCTGCAACGATGGAAGGGTCTGCGACCTCGACGCGCAGGCGCGTGGCGCAGTTGGTTGCGCCCACGATATTGCCAACGCCACCTAAAAGCTGAATTACCCGCTCGGCGAGGACGTGATCTTGATCGGATTGAATACTGACCTCGCCATTGGGAGATTGCTCTTTGGCAAAGCCGCTTCCCGTTAAACGATCGATTGCCGCGCGATTGGAGACATGATCCTCGCGGCCCGGCGTCTTAAGGTCATAGACCAAGATGAGTGCTCGAAAACTAACAAAAAAGATGAGGCTAAAGGCAAGACCGATACCGAGCGCCAAAAGGTAGGAGCCGGCATGCATTCGCATGAGTGGGATGAAGTTGAAGGCCGTCATTTCCATGAGACCGCCCGAGAAGATGCCGACGATGCCAAAGAAGTTCATGGTCATGGCAAGGCAGGAGGACAGGACGGCGTAGAGCAAAAAGAGTCCGGGATAGGTGAACATAAAGAGAAACTCGAGCGGCTCGGTGACGCCGCAGACCACCGAGGCGACGATGGCGGGCAAAAGGATGACCTTAAGGCCGGCGCGGCGTTCGGGTTTGGCGGTGAAATAGAATGCTGCCGCGATGGCGGGAAGGCCAAAGAGCTTGCCCCAGCCGGTGGCGGTAAAACCTGCCCAGGGCGCAAGTTCATTTAAAGGGCGCGTGCTATGGGAGAGAATGGGGAGCAGGTTGGTCCACGTGGCGTAAATACCGTCGTGAATGACCAGATTGTCGTAATAGATGGGCATATAGAGCAGATGGTGCAGCCCCATGGGCTCGAGCGCTCGCTCCAAAAACACAAAGATGCCCACGCCGAAGGGGCCGACGCCCGCAAGTGCGTGGCGCAGCGTTTCGGTCACAGCGTATGCGAAGGGCACGATGGCGGCCGAGATGGCGGCAAGGGCAAACACGGCAAAAAAGCTGATGAGGTAGACCAGCGAGGAACCCGAGAAGGTGCCGAGCCAATCGGGAACCTTGGCATCGTAGAAACGGTCATGGATGGCGACGACGGTTGCCGATACCGCCAGCGGGCCGATAATGCCGGTATCGAGCGTCTTGATGCCGTCGATGACGGTGATACCGCTGGCGGGGGTCAAAGATGATGGGTACTTAAGCCCAAGGTTGTCTCCGCTCAGCTTAATGATCTCGCTCAAAAAGAAGCAATAGGCAAAATAGGCCACGAGTGCCTCGAGGCAGCAGCGTGCCGGTTGCTTTTGGGCAAGACCGATAGGCAGCGCTACGGCAAAAAGGAGCGGGAGACGTTTAAAGACCGTCCACGAGCCGCGCTGGATGATGGTCCAGAAAACGTACCAAGGGGTTCCGTATACGGCGAGGTCGCCGACGATGTCTACGGTCGTGGCGAGGGCGGAGATGCCGACCATGAGGCCTGATATAGAAAACAGCATGGCGGGCGCGAACATTGCCCCGCCAAAGCGTTGGATTTTTTGCAGCATATTCTGCCTCTCGACCATAAGCCCGCCGTGTCTGCGGTGGAACGTTTAAACAATGAGTTAATTGTAGGGGAGTGAGCGTTCGCCGCATTGTTGGTTTTGATTCGAATCGATTGGAGCATCACGGGCGCCGTTGACAGTTAATAATCGGTGCTTTGCCGATAGACGGTTTAAACAACCCAAAGAAATGCTATCGTGCCTAGCCATACATATTCATTAGAGGTGAAATCATGCCAAAAGCGATTTACGAAGGAATCTACCGCGAGATCCGTTCGCGCATCATCAACGGGACCTATGCGTTTCAGGAGATGCTGCCAACCGAAGCCGAGCTGACCGCGGAGTTTGGCTGCACGCGTAATACCGTTCGACGCGCCTTGAGCATGCTGGCCGACCAGATGTTTGTGCAGCCTATACACGGTAAGGGCGTGCGCGTTATTTGGCTTAAGGGCGAAACCGACATGCTGGGCGCACTCGAAGAGGTTGAGTCGTTTGGCGAGTTCGCAAAACGCAACAATGCCGTCGCATCGACCGAGGTCAAGTCTTTTGAACATTTGATTTGCACTGAGCAACTCTCTCGTCGCCTGGGCTTTAAGGTGGGCGAGGAGCTGATTCGCGTAGTGCGTGTCCGAAGCCTCAACGGCAGCGCGCGCCAAGTGGACCATGGCTACTTTTTGGCGTCGATCGCCAAGGGCCTGACCCCCGAGATCGCGGCGGATTCTATCTACGGCTATCTGGAGCACAAGCGCGGCGTCAAAGTGATGGCGAGCCGTCGTACGGTGAGTGTCGAGCTCGCCAACGATGAAGACTGCAGCTATCTGGACCTCGGCAAGTACAACTGCGTCGCCGTTATGGAGAGCCAGTCGTACACCTCGGACGGCATCTTGTTCGAGGTCACGCATGCCCGCACACACCCCGAGATCTTCCATTACCGCGTCAATTCCAAGCGATAGCCGGCTAGCTCGCAGCCTGACGAGACTCATGCCCTCAAAGCGAAAACGCCCGGTCAAACCGACGATGCATCGGCTTGATCGGGCGTTTTCTCTGCATTCGATAACAAATAATTGTTTATACAAAACTTGTCAAGTATCAAGTTGAAATTACCGTTCACCGAAGTTTTTCTACCGCTCTAGTAATACTTGTTCAAACAACTAGCCAAATAGCGTATTGTACAAATCAGCAAAAGGGGCAAAGTCCCCGAGCCAATCTCCGAAGGCGGCGGCAAAGGGTGCCGCCACGGTGTGAAAGGGTGGATTGTAATGAAGAACGAAATGAGCAGAAGGCAGTTCCTGGGCTTTGCTGGTTCCGCGGCTGCGGTTCTTGGTCTGGGTCTCGTGGGCTGCGGTGGTTCTGCCGGCTCCGGCTCCTCTGCTTCTGGTGACGCTGCCGAGGTCTACTTCCTCCAGTTCAAGCCCGAGGTCGACAAGGAGTGGAAGGAGATCGCCAAGGCGTACAAGAAGGAGAAGGGCGTCGAGGTCAAGATCGTGACCGCCGCCTCCAACACCTACGAGGAGAAGCTCAAGTCCGAGATGTCCAAGAGCTCCGCTCCGACGCTGTTCCAGGTCAACGGCCCCACCGGCCTTAAGAACTGGAAGGACTACTGCGCCGATCTTTCCGACACCAAGCTCCGCGGCGAGCTCATCGACGACTCCCTGGCGCTGCAGTCCGACGGCAAGGATCTGGGTATCGACTGGGTTCAGGAGAGCTACGGCATCATTTACAACAAGGAGCTCCTCGAGAAGGCCGGCTACAAGGCCGAGGACATCAACTCCTTCGACAAGCTGAAGGCTTGCGCCGATGACATCCAGGCCCGCAAGGACGAGCTCGGCGTTGACGGTGCCTTCACTTCCGCCGGTATGGATGACTCCTCCAGCTGGCGCTACACCACGCACCTCGCCAACCTCCCGCTCTACTACGAGTTCGAGAAGGAGCACAATCAGGAGGACGACGAGATCAAGGGCGAGTATCTCGACAACTTTAAGCAGATCTTCGACCTGTATATCACCGACTCCACCTGCGATCCTTCGCAGCTCGCCTCCAAGACCGGTGACGACGCCACCAACGAGTTCGCAACCGGCAAGGCCGTCTTCTACCAGAACGGCTCTTGGGCCTACGCCGACCTCACCAAGGCCGGTATGACCGACGACCAGCTCGGCATGCTGCCGATCTACATCGGCGTCGATGGCGAGGAGAACCAGGGCCTGTGCTCCGGCGGCGAGAACTACTGGTGCGTCAGCTCCCAGGCTTCCGAGGATGCCCAGAAGGCCACCGAGGACTTCATGTATTGGTGCGTCACTTCTGACACCGCCACCAGCATCATCGCTGACAAGATGGGTCTGACCGCCCCGTTCAAGAGCGCTAAGGAGACCACCAACGTCTTCTCGCAGCAGGCCGTTGCTATGGCCAAGGACGGCAAGAAGACCGTCGCTTGGGACTTCGTTTACATCCCCTCCGAGGAGTGGAAGAAGAACCTCAAGCAGGCTCTCATCGCTTATGCTGCCGACAATACCAAGTGGGACGGCGTCAAGAACGCCTTCGTCGATGGCTGGAAGACCGAGAAGGCTGCTTCCGAGTAAGCAGTTGCTGCCCAAGC
>CAJJPN010000169.1:0-4266 GCA_905193635.1 Coriobacteriaceae bacterium | reverse complement strand
CGCAGGAGTTGATCCTGCGGCCCCGTCGCTTTTATGCCGATGCGTAACGAGCGTTAGCGCTCCATGTTGGGAACGATGCTGCCCTCGGTCACCGCGCGCACGGCCAGGCGCATGATGTTGTCGTAGCCGGTCTTGTTGAGGATCTCCGAGATGCGGCGTTTGATGGTGCCCTCGCTCATAAACAGCTCGGCCGCAATCTCGCGGCGGCTTTTACCCTCGCAGGCAAGTCGCAAAATCGACAGCTCGACATCGTCGAGGGCCGCCGTGCCGGAGAAGATGCTCTCGGGCGGCTTGGGAAACGTGCAGTAGCCCGCCAGCGTGGAGCGCATCACGGCGAATAGCTCGTCGATACCGACGTTCTTATACACAAAGCTATCGACGCCCGCCTCGCGCGCCTGGTCCACAAAGGTGATCTCGGGCATGCCTGTCATGATAATGATGCGACACTCGGGCAGCTGCTCCTTGATGCGTGCCGCCGCCACGATGCCGTTTGAATCGTGTTCGGTGCACACGTCCATCAGTATCATGTCCGGGCGCTCCTTGAGCGCGACACCCAAGGCCTCGGAGGCATCGGCGATCGCGGCAACGACGGTCATATCGGGCAGGTCGCCAACGGAGCGCGCCAGGCTCTCGCGCAGGATGGCCTGATCTTCGACAATTAACACGCGGATCATGAGTTTCTCCTTTGGGACGTGTCGTTGGCGTTAAGCGGAATGGATACCGTAAGCGTAAAGGGCGGGGTGGCGTGGACCTCTAGGCTGCCACCCAGATCTTGCGCGACATGCCTCATACCTGGGATACCCGTTCCCTCGCGATACGATACGGGGGCCGGGGACCCGTCGTTAGAAATCGTCATGTGGGCGACGGCGTCAGCATCCGTCCTCTCCTGCCACAAGCGCACACGGACCCGATGCGCCTGCGCATGCTTGGTGGCGTTGGTCGAGGCCTCGCGGATAATCTGCAAAAAGGCGGCGGCGACACGCGCGTCCTCAGGCAGCGCACCCTCAACATCGATCTGCACGCTCACCAGGCCAAAAGCATGGACGATATCGCCCAGTTGCTCTGCCGGTTCGGTGTCGCCCCCGCTGCGCAGATCGGCAGCGATTGAGCGCAGCAGCGGGTCGATCTGCTCGAGCGACTCGTCGTCCAAGCGCCCCTCCTCCAAATAGCGATGAAGGATGGACAGGCGCTGGCCGATCACATCGTGAACGCGGGCGCGCATGCGCAGATAGGCCGCATTGTCGGCAACTTTTTTGACTTCTTCGATCTGGGCCTGGAGCTCTTGGCCCGCAAGCTCAAGCAGGTGGTTGGCCTGCGCCAGGCGGTCATGCGCATGCGCATACTCTGTCACGTCCAGACCGATTATGCGCTCGAACGAACGGCCCGAGACCATAACGTCATCGCACACAAACAGGCGAATCTCGGCGGGAGAAACCTCGACCACCGCACGCGCCTCACCAAAGCGGTCCAGGTTGATCCGCACGCGGTTCTTACCGCCTTCGGGCATTTGCATGCTGAGCTTGCGCAGGTCGTTCCATGTACCGCTCATATCGCCTAGGTCGGTGGGCATATGAAGCTCCACCAGGTTTTTGCGCATGCAGCGGTTCATGAGCAGTGGACGGCCCCTCGAGTCCAGATACAGGATGCCCACGGGAATCACGTTGATGGTTTCGATCGTCGAGAACGCGGTGATATCCTCCTGGCGGTTACGGACGTCCATCAAGAGCGCCGCGACGGAACGGAACAGGAAGAACGCTCCCTCTGCGATAAGGACAACGGCCCACACCGAGCCCATGGCAAAAACCACCGGCGGTGTCACGGCGCCAACAAGCAGCAGCTCGGCCAGCATGACAGGGCGACGATAGTGCACCATAAGGACCACGCCATAGGCAAAGATCGCGGCATTGAGCCACAGCACTCCGCCCATTGCCCTGGCGCAAACGTCAAGCGGCGCCACCAGATACGAGCCAGACGACGCGAATAAGATGAGCGCCGAAATCATCAGGTGAAGCACAAGGCTCGTCTCGTAGGCGCAAATCACCTTACGGTTATAGGACGAGCGGCGCGATGCGATGAGCGGGACGTGGATCATCTGCAGACACGCAGCCAGGGCAAAGATAACATCGAGCGCAACGATTTGGGGAAGGATGAACGAAATCTGCATCGTCACTCACCCGCCCTCGGCATCAAGACGATCATGCGCAGCTGGCCGGGCTCGCCCTCAAGGCGGTATGCCACGTTGCGCCCTTGCAGAGCGCTTTCGAGCTCTTGCGCAGCGGGCGTCTGCGAAAGATCTTCATCATCGTTGGAAAAAAGCGTGGCGCGCAGCTCGACACTGCACCGGTCATGGTCGCCCAAGTGATACATAAGCGCCGGATGGTCGGTGGTGTAGGCAAAAAACGCAAAGTCATACACGCAGTCGTACAGGGCGCTTACCGTACTGGCGTGCATCGGGCGCCGTATGGCGATAATCGAAGCGCAATCGACATCGATGGTGCGCAGGTCGCTTGCGAGCTCATTGGCAATGAGTTGAATGCGGTCGCGATCAAAACCGCTCTCCCCGTGCTGCGCCAACGTGAGCGACCCTTTGCGCTTGCAATAGGCGACGAGCATCTTGGCGCGCTGCAGCATGCGGTAACGCCCGTGTGAAGACGCCTCGTCGGTCAACGGTGGCAGCGAGCTCAGCAGGTCGTACATCTCTTCGAACGCGCGGGCAAGCGCCTGGTCCACGTCTTGGACCAGCAAGGTCTCGGCCTCTTGATCTGCCAGATGCGTCTTAAGGTCGTAGTCGGCGGCGAGCAGCTCGTTTTGACGCTGCAGCTCCATGCGACGATGCGCCAGCTCGCGATTGAGCTCGTTGAGCTCCGAGACGTCCTGGGCAAGCAGGGCCGATCCGCCCAGCAGTGGAAAGGCACGGTACATTACATCGGGATCGGACGCCACGGCAAAGGCATGGGCATGCCCGTGTTCCTGGGCCCGCAGCTCTTCGCACACGCCCGCCGGCATTGGCTTTGACACCGGTGTGGCATAGACTTCCTGCAGGTCGCGCGTTAGAACTTTGAGGTCGAGCGGCAAGGTATCGAAGATGCCAGCAATGTCGTGATATGACGGAATGACACCGCAATCGAGACAGATTTCCATCGCCACCACGCACAGGACGCAATAGACGAGCGAAAAGTTGAGCCTCCATGCCCAGGGCACGCGCAGAGCATACGAGATGGCAAAGAATGCGCCACCCAGCAGTACGAGCGCCGCCGTGCCCGAGAAACGCTGGATGCGAAAGGACGAGGACCGGCCCACCAGGATAAAAAAGGCAACGAAGTTAAAGGCTGTCCATACCAGAACGGTACCGTAGCCCCAACCATATGTGTAATCGTTGCTCCAGGTTCCACTCGATCGATCGAAATGGAAGACCTGCTGATGAACATCGTTAGTAAGCACAAAGCCGATAAGCAGGACAGCCATGACCCACAAAACGGTGCGGTACCGACGCCCCATACGATGCTGTTCCAAACCCGCGAGGCGCAGACCGCACAGCTGGTAGATCAGCGGAATGAGCGTCATGGGCACGTAGTACAGGTACCACAGCACGGTGGCATAGAACGGCGTGAACGACTTATATTTGAGGATGACCTCGATCATCCACAGGGCACAAATGGCGGCGATGGCAACAAGGCGGCGGCGCAAGACGTAGTCCAAGCAGCGTAGGTACGCCAACACACCCCAGATTGAAAATGCAATTGCGGCGACAAGCAGCGGGAGAGAGCTCGAGTGGACGAGCGCATCCACGACCTCTTCGGACACCTCGCTATAGGCGGGCACGGTGTTGGAAAGCTTGGGGTCGGAGGCAAACAGTGCCGGCAAGACTGCCAAAAGCATAAGGAACAGCGCGGTAATGGCGCCGGCGATAACAAAGACGCGGTGGCGATACACGCCATGCGATATGCCAACAAGGAATCGCGGCATGGCGAAGAGCCTGCCGCCCCTAAGATCCGCCACGGGCGCGGATCGGGCGGTCGCGTGGCCGATATGTCGCTCGCGGGTACCCATAGTGCTTTTAGTGTACCGACAGGCGGGCCCAAAAAGCGGGCCACATGTCCCAAAATCCGCCGACGGCAAAGGGTGTCCCCAGCTGCCACTCATTTAAGTGCGTCCCCAACGAGTGCAAATGACGAGAGTGGATAATCTCCCACTTTGAGCCCACAAACAAGCCAAAAACGGGAGATTATCCACTCTCATTCTGCGGGCACTCATTTAAGTACGTCC
>CAJJPN010000168.1:0-4278 GCA_905193635.1 Coriobacteriaceae bacterium | reverse complement strand
CTCGGGTATGGGGAGGCTGTCGTTGGGAACAAGCCCGCCGGCCGTGCGAATGCGACGGTCGAGTTCGCCTAAAACGGCGGCCGTTTGATTGGTCAGGTGCTCGTAAAAGGCCGGAACGACAAGACAGACGGGGGTAATAGTGTCGCCCGCGATTCGAACGGGAGCGAAAACGGCCTCTTTGAGATGTTGGATCAGTTGCTCGAATGCTTCGTGATCCAAATTGTTGCTAAGCACGACGAACTGGGCGTTGCGTGAACGGAAGACGCGACTCCTGCCGCGAGTAATCGACAGCATGCGGCCTGCGTATTCGGCGAGCATGTTGTCGACGGCCTCGGCCCCGTAGAGCTCGTTGAGCTTTGCCGTGCCGCGAACACGCACTGCTATAAGCCCCGTCTCGCAACGGTCGCGACGGCAGGCATCGATAGCGTTGATCAGCGTGCGCTGCGTTCCGAGACCCGTGGCGGCGTCGACGGTCTCGGCAAGCGAGTGGTTGACGAGCTCGCCGACATAGAGCGAGGGGACATTTCCGTCGCCGTCGATACGAAACCCGCGAGCACGGCCGAGGATGTAATCGCCGGCGGCATTGCGCACGCGGTACTGCATGACGTGACGATGTTTGGAGCCGTCATAGATTTGGTCGATGTCGTTGGTATAGGCCTCAAGGTCATCGGGATGGACACGCGTTTTCCAATAATCGTGACAGTTGTCTATATGCTCCGAAGGAAGACCAAGATCGCGCAAGGCGCCTTGTGACCAAAGGGTTCGATGTT
The DNA here is from genome assembly GCA_905193635.1 of Coriobacteriaceae bacterium. GTDB lineage: Bacteria > Actinomycetota > Coriobacteriia > Coriobacteriales > Coriobacteriaceae > Collinsella. Next base: position 3,508 of record CAJJPN010000168.1, on the reverse strand, counting down.
TGTCCAAGTTCTCGATAAAGAAATAACGGCCTTCGTTGAGCATCGAAAGGGCGTCGAAAATTCGATCGCTTATTTCGAAGTCGTCGGTGTGGGCTTGTGCGATATTGCGTCGATCAAGGTGCACGGCATGACGTAGCTTGTAGTCGTACATGCGATGGTCGGCATCGTTCGTCAAGCGATTGGGGGCTTCGCCCAGGGCGGGGTCGGCGTGTGCCACTCCGTAGCTAAACGAGTGAGGCATCTCGGCATCGTTGTTTTTGAGCAGGACCGTTCGGCAGCGTTCCAGACGTTCGGCGAGGTCGTCCTCGGTTGCAATCGTAGACAGGATGGCAAACTCGTCGCCTCCCAGACGAAACGCCGCTTCGTCCACCTCCATATACAGCTTGAGATAGAGGCTTACCTGCAAAATATAGCGGTTGCCCTCGTCATGGCCAAAGACGTCGTTGCAGTGCTTGAGATTGTCGATATCGATGTACGCCATGGTAACGGGGTGTCCTGCTCCCAGAGCTCCTCGAGGGAACGGGCAAAGCCGCCGCGGTTGCCAAGCCCGGTAAGCTGGTCGGTAAAGGCGGTCCTGACCAGATCCTCCTGACGCTTGAGAAGGTCGCGGACGGTCTTTTCGAGCGTTTCAGTGTAATTGCTGGGGGTATCCATGCTGTAGGCGGCTTTCTGGGGTCGGGGCGGATTGCGTCGGGCGAGCTCGTTGTGCACACGCGTTGTTGCTCAACGCCTCGCGTGTTTCCAAGCCCCCGCCTTGCTGCGTCGTTGGGTTTATTTGTCGGCTGACGTTCGTTGCTGATAACTACTGAGTAGTATAAACAAGTGTATGGAATTATGCAGGGGTGCCCATGTTGCGGGCGGCCATTATTCGCCATTATTCGCCAAACGGTAACGCGACGATGTTCGATGAAAATGCGACTGAGGCGATATATGTTGACGGGTATACTTGTTTCGTTTTAAAACGCAGGAACGGAGATGGTCGCATGGCACAGCCAGATACGACGCCCACGGTGGGGCTTGCGCTCGAGGGAGGCGGCTACCGCGGTATGTATACGGCGGGCGTGCTCGACGTATGGATGGAGCACGGCTTAACCTGCGACCATATGGTGGGTGTCTCGGCGGGCGCGGCGTTTGGCTACAACTTTAAATCGCGCCAGATCGGCCGCGCCATTCGCTACAACAAGGCCTATTGCGCCGACAAGCGCTATGCGAGCGTGACGAGCTGGTTGCGAACCGGCGATATGTTCAATGCCGAGTTTGCCTATCATGAGGTACCCATCGAGCGCGATCCCATCGATCTGGAGGCATATCGCGCCTGCCCCATGCGGTTTACGTGCGTATGTACCGATCTTAAGACGGGGCAGGCCGTCTACCATGACCTGCCTTACGGTGATGAGCATGATATCGAGTGGATCCGGGCGTCGTCGGCGATTCCCGTGGCGACGCGTCCCGTTGTTATTGACGGGCATAAGTATCTGGATGGTGGCGTTGCCGATTCCATTCCCAGCGCATGGCTGTTTGCGCAGGGCTATGACCGCAACGTGGTGGTGCTGACGCAGCCGGCGGGCTTTGTAAAGCAGCCCAATAGCGTGATGCCTATGCTGCATCGCGTGTATCGTCACTATCCGGAGTTTGTTGCGGCGCTTGAGCACCGGCACGAGGTATATAACGCCACGCTCGACGACCTGGCGCGTCGCGAGGCCGCTGGCGAGATCTTTGTGGTGCGGCCGAGCGAATCGGTGAAGGTGCCGTCGCTGTGCCGCGAGCCCGAGGAACTCGAACGCATCTATCAGATCGGCCGTCGCGATGCGGAGGCGACGTTGCCCGCGCTGGAAGCGTATCTGGCGGGGTAAGGGCTGCTACGGAAAGCGCATCCCGGAATATGCGCTCAGACTGGGATGCGGTTTCCGCGAGGGGGCGGTCGCGGAAACCGCATCCCAAAATTTGCGCTTGGAATGGGATGCGTTTTCCGCTGGCCCTCTATATGGAAAGCGCATCCCAGAATGGACGTCCAAACTGGGATGCGCTTTCCGCTGTCGAAGGTATGAGGCTGCGGAGCAGCTGCTCGGCATAGGCCTATGCCTGCTGCCAGGTGTCGACGAGTTCCTTGGCAGCGGCGTAGGGGTCGTCGGCACTGCAGACGGCGCTCACCACAAAGAAGCCGTCGACGCCGGTGGCCTTGAGCTGCGGCAGGTCGGCCATCTTTACGCCGCCGCCCACCACGATGGGCACGGGGCTTGCCGCGTGGAGTGCGGCCAGGTCCTCAAAGCTTTTGGTGATGATAGAGCCATCGGCCGCGCGTCCGCAGTCGCGCTTGGTCTCGGTCTCGTGGAGCGGGCCGATGCCAAGGTAGTCGACCAAACTCATGTCGGCGGTCTTGACGTACTCGAGCATCTCCTCGCAACGGGCCGAAAGGCCCACGATGGCATCGGGGCCCAAAAGTTTGCGGCAGACCTCGACGGGAATATCGCTCTGGCCCACGTGCACGCCGTCGACAGCAATGCCCTGCTCGCGCGCGGCGAGTACGCAGTCCAGGCGGTCGTCGATCAGCAAAGCGACCTGACCGGTCTTGCCAGCCTGTGCGATTGCCTGCGCGGCGCCGCCGGTCAGCGCGATGATCTCGCGGGCGCTTGCCACCTTGGAGCGCACCTGGATGCAGGTAAAGCCGGCATCGAGTGCCTGGGCCACCACATCGCCCACGGGGCGCCCGAGCGTGTTTTCGGGGCCGAGTACCAGATAGGCCGAGATATCAAGGTTGTCGCGGATGCTCATCGTGCTTCCTCCTGCTTTTTGATCTGTGCTTCCATGCGCTCGAGTTTGCCGGTCATGGTGTCGGTAAATCCGGGTCGAATATCGGCTTTGAGCACGACTTCGGTGCGGATGCCCTTGCTCGCCAACACAAAGGTCGCGTCGCGCACGACCTGCATGACCTCGTCCCAGTCGCCCTCGATCTCGGTGAACATCGAGGTGGTGCGGTTGGGAAGGCCGCTCTCGCGAATGACACGCACGACCTCGGCGACCTCGGCGGACAGCTCATCGCCGGTACCGCATGGGGCGATGGCCACGGCGACGAGTGTGTTCATGCCGGCATCGGTTGCGGGCTCGGACATGGCTTATGCCTCCTCGAGCTCGAGTCGGTTATCGGCAATGTCCTGGGCGGTCGCGCGGTAGAGCTCGTCGATAAAGGCGACCTTAAAGCTTGCCGGGGCATCGGCGACGGCGGCGGCACGCGTGCCGGCAACGTTGTAGACGGCGGCACCGCAGACGGCTGCCGTAAACGGATCGGCGGCGCAGGCATACACGGCCAGCACGCCGCCCTGCGAGCAGCCGCAACCGGTGATCTTGGACATGAGCGGGCTGCCGCCGTGGGACTTGGCCACGGTTGTGCCGTCGGTAATCAGGTCGACTTCGCCCGAGACCACAACGGCGCCGCCGGTGTAGCGGGCGAGCGCCACGGCGGCATCGCGGGCAGCGTCTACCGTGTCGGTGGTATCGACACCGCGCACGC
>CAJJPN010000167.1:0-4313 GCA_905193635.1 Coriobacteriaceae bacterium | reverse complement strand
GAGCCACATGCGCGTCCCATGCGCAAAACGCCGCCGCGATTACGCATGCCGCCAGGGGAAACACCAGGCCGCCGTTGCGCAGAAACGTGGAACCCATGGCACCCAGAGCGAGCAGCAGCCAGTCATGGCGCGCAAAGAGCACGGGCCTCTGTTCGCCCGCACGCTCGGCATTGGCATCGCGACGGGGCAGGCCGCAGGCCACGAGCTTCACGGTCTGCACCAACAGCACCAAAAACGCGTCGGCAAACAGCACATCTTTGGTAAGCAGGGCCGCGTAGTTGGAGAACATGGGCATAAACACAAAGAACAGCAAGATCACGCCGCGGATCGGCAAGCTCACGCCCAGCTTGCGCAGCGACGAGATGGAATAGGCCATGCAGGCGGCCGTAATGACGAACTGAGCGCAGGTGTAGATGGCAAGACCTGCGTTGGCACTGTTGAACAGTGAAAGCCCCAGCTGGACGCACGAACCGATGATAGCCGTGTGCACCACGGGGTGATGTCCGTTGAGCAACACATTGGGATTGAGCAGACGCAGGTAGTCACTCGTGCCGTTGGGGTAGTTGAACCACTGGCGAATCTGCGCACCCGTATCTCCCATAAAAAGGCCGGGCAGCGAAGCGATGAGCGTGGGCGCCCAGGCGACCATAAGCACCAGGAAGGGCCCGGCAAAGGGATGGACCGAGAGTACGGCGTGAGCCACACGCCATACGCGGCCAAAGTGCGCTTCGGAAAACGGAATGCGCCGAGAGCTCAGCCAATCTAGACACTCAAAAGCCAGATAGAAGGCAACGACCGCCAAGAGCATCCAGCCCGCACCGCCTATCCAGGCGCAGATGATGCGAGCCTTGTCGCCGAGTACGATCTCGGCAGAATCGGTGAGGTCGTAGCTGCGGCCAAACACCATGCAGACGGCAAAGAACAGCGACGGAAGGATCACCGAAGGACGCCAAGCATCGCCGCGGCCAAAGAATACGTAGCGAAACGGCAGCGTGAGCAGGCAGGCAAGCGCAAGCAGCATGACCGCGTCGGTATGGCCGGCAAACGAGAGGAGCACCTCGTAGCACACGTACAGCATGCCCGAGGCTTTGGGGTCAATCGCCAAGACTGCGTTGCTCGAGACCGGCGCGGGATCGATAGAAAACGCCGTGGTCGCCAACAGCGCGAGCAAAAATGCGATGAGCGTCTGCTTGGCTGGGTAGCGCTTAAACCAGACGATGCGGGCAGCGTCGCGCACAGCCGTTGTGGAGAGGTCGGAATCCTTCACAGTCCAAAGAGCCTTTCTAGAAACCCGCCAAAAAGGGACAGGTTTATTTGGCAGGTTTTATCTGGGAAAACGTTACGGTTCTGTCATCGTTGCCCAGCAAACCACCACAAAGGTGCCTGTCCCCTTTGTGGCGGTTAGACGTCGAGGTAGATGCGCTGGGGGCGATTGCGGTGTCGGGCGAAGATGATGAGCACCAGGCCGGCAATCACGAGCGGCAAACTCAGCAGCTGACCCATGGTGATGACGCCGCCCAGCAGATAGCCCAGCTGCGCATCGGGCACGCGCACGAACTCAACCAGGAAGCGGACGATGCCGTAGCCCATCACAAACACGCCCATAAACGTGCCCTGGGGCAGCAGCGGTTTTTTGCGGCTGAGCACCTGCAAGATGCAAAAGAGTACGATGCCCTCCAGGAATGCCTCGTAGAGCTGGGAGGGGTGGCGCGGCATGTCGCCCGCGGTGCCGCCAAAGATCACGCCCCAGGGCAGATCAGTCGGCTTGCCCCACAGCTCGCCGTTGACAAAGTTGGCGCAACGTCCCAGGCACAGGGCCAGCGGAGCGCCAATGACGGCAAGATCGGCCAACGTCCACGCATCGAGCTTGTACATACGGCACACGAGCACGCCGCCGATGATGCCGCCCACCAAGCCGCCATGGAAGCTCATGCCGCCTTCGTTGGTGGCAAAGATTTCGAGCGGATGCGCCCAGTAGTAGCCGTCGCCGTAAAAGATGACGTAGAACAGGCGGGCGCCAATGATAAGGCCAAAGACCACGCCGACCACGACACTCGTCAGGTCGTCAATCGTGATGTTAAAGCCCCAGCGACGCTGTGTGCGGTACATGACGACCGCCGTGAGCAGAGCGCCGACCACGTAGGCCAGGCCGTACCAGTAGATGGTGATGGGGCCCGCCGAGATCGCGACAGGATCAAGCATATGGTAGAAGTCGTTGAGCATGTCGACCCTCCTACTCCCTACATACAAATGCGGCCGCGGGCCTTGCGCTCGCAGCCGCATATTTGGGCGTAACGTCTATGCGGAGTATGCCGTCCGCAGCTTTCGCATCTTAAAACGGCGCGTACTCGTCGTACAGGTCGTCGGCCTCGCCGGAAGCATTAACCTGCTCAACGCGGGTAACGCCGGGCACATGCTCCTTCAGGATGCGCTCGATACCCATGGAAAGGGTTAGCGAGCTCATGGGGCAGCCGGCGCAGGCGCCCTGCAGCTCCAACTTGACAACACCCTCGTCGTCGACGCCCACATACTCCATATCGCCGCCATCGGCCTGCAGGTTGGGGCGAATCTCTTCAAGAACCTTCTTAAGCAGCTCTTCGTTAACAGCCACAGGGGCTCCTTTCTCACAATAACGCGGGCACGCCCGCGGACAGGGGCTATGTTACTACAGCCATGTACCCGCTTAGGCGCCAGCCATGCGTGCGGACACGACTTTCACGAGCAGTCAATTTGGGACGGGGCTCTTTTGGCTGTTTTGCCGCCAGCTGGCGTTGGCACGCGCTACTGCCGAGCCTGTCCCCCGGTACCAATCTGGACATCGACGATGACCTGGCGGTAGCTGATGCCGCAGGAGTCGAGAATGCGGCGGCTGATACGGCCGTCATCGGTGTCGGCATATTTATTGTCCAGGTAGACGACCTCGCCCACGCCCACCTGCGCCAGGATCTTGGCGCAGTCGTGGCACGGGAACAGCGTGACGTAAACCGTGGAACCCTCGAGGTCCTTGAGCGAGCCACGGTAGTTGAGCACGGCGTTGGCCTCGGCATGGACCACGTAGTTGTGCTTGTCCTGCAGCGGGTCATCGCTCGTACCCCACGGGAAAAAGTCGTCGTTGAGCGCCGAGGGCGTGCCGTTGTAACCCACCGAAAGGATGCGGTGGTTGGTGCTGGCGATGCACGCTCCCACCTGCGTGTTGGGGTCCTTGCTGCGGCGCTGCGCGGCGATGGCCACGCTCATAAAGAACTCGTCCCAGCTAATAACGTCGCGGCGCTTGCCCGACGCGGTTTGATGAAGATCGTCCGACATGGCAGACACCTCCGCAATCGCAATAGTTTGGCCCATTGTAGCAGGTGAAAGGTAGGGGCGCTTATCCCACCAGCCCCTCGCCCTACGCGCAGCGGGGCTTTTGGTTGATGCGGTAGAGCTCGGCGAGACCCCGCAACGTCAGCGCGTCGTCTACCGTCAGGCTATGGCCGACCAGCGCCGCAAGTGCCTCGGCATCGTCGCCGGTAATGACGATGGGCACATCGCCCTCTCCCGCGGCCTTGGTCGCGCGCATCTCGGCAAGCACCATGTCGAGCATTCCGTCGATGCGGGCTACCTCGCCCAAAACCACACCCGAGCGCATGGCCTCGCGCGTGTTGCGTCCGATGACGTGCGTTGGCGCCGAGGGCTCAACCTGGGGTAGGCGCGCTGCTGCCGCCGAAAGCGAACGGGCGCCGAGGGCCAGGCCTGGCGCGATAACGCCGCCCACAAAGGTACCGTGCACGTCGATGACCTCGATATTGGTCGTCGTGCCCAGGTCAATCACGATGCACGGCGAGCCGTAGACGGCGCGGGCCGCCACGGCATCGGCGATGCGGTCGGGGCCGATCTCGGCCGGATCGTCGTAGTGCACGGGTATGCCGGTCTTAAGTCCCGGCCCCACGGTGAGCACGCGCCCCGTGCAGGTGCGGGAAAGTGCCGCCTTCCACGGGCGCTCGAGCGCCGGGACTACACAGCTCAGCACGGCCGCGGCGGGTGCAAGCACCCCGGGCACACCTGCATCGGCGGCGAGCGCGCCCATGACCTGCATAAGTCTCATGCGCGCTTCGTCGGCCGTAATGCTCGACGGCGTCGTGATCTCGCATGTCGCAAGCGGACATTCCTGCGCCGCGGCCGAATCCTCTGCAAACAGGCCAAAGCGAATGAACGTGTTGCCCACGTCGACCGTCAATATATATGCGCACCCATTAAGCATCGTCGGCGCTCCTTTCGTCTGCCCAGCAGTATATCCCGATGATTATTCTGGGACGGGGATTTAAAAATCATTG
>CAJJPN010000166.1:0-4424 GCA_905193635.1 Coriobacteriaceae bacterium | reverse complement strand
CATGCCACCGACGGTCTCGCGCAGCAGGTTGATGCCATAAGTGAAGGGCAGCAGCGGATGCAGCCATTGGAAGAAGCCGGGCATCATCTCGATGGGATACATGCCCGACGAGCCGGGGATCTGCACAATGACGAGGATGACGCCAATGGCTTTACCGATATGCTTAAACGTGGTGGACAGCGCATAGATGATGTTGACGTAGGTGAACGAAATAGCGATGCCGCCCAGTACAAAGAGCAGCGGATTGACGCACTGAACGCCAATGACCAGGTCGCCCACCGTAACGATAATGGCCTGGAACGCGCCCAGGATCACCAGCAGCAGCCAGCGGCCAAAGTAGCCCTGACGCGCCGTAAAGCTACCGATGCCCTCGCGGTCGACCTCGAGTTTATAGATAGCGATGAGCACATAGCCGCCCACCCACAGCGCCAGATTGGTGTAGAAGGGCGCGATGCCCGAGCCAAAGCTCTTGACCGGATAGATTGACTTGGACGTCAGCTCAACCGGAGATGCCATGAAATCTGCCACGTCATTGACGTCGACGTCCATGAGGTCGGCTAACTCGCCCATAGACTCAGAGGTCTGCAGCGCCGCAATGTCATTGGCGGCGGTCGCGAGCTTGTCCTGAACCTTGGCAAGGGAGGCGTCGGTTTGGGACAGCGTGGTCTTTGCCTGCTTGAGCGTGGCGTCGAGCTGCGCCAGCGTGCCGCGCGCGCTCGCTATCGTGGGGGTCATACCCGACACAATGCCGGTCAAATCGCCCGAAACGGCGGCAAAGGAGTCAAGCGCGCTCGAAGCCTTCGGAAGTGCGTTCTGACCCAGATCGGTCTGAGCCTGACCGAGGTTAGCCGTACCGGTCTGAATTGCCGCGTTGAGTGCGTTGCTCGCGTTCGAGATTGCCGTAGCGTCGTTTGCCATGGCGCTCGACTGTGCAGAAAGGCCATCCTTGATGCTCTGCAGCTTCTGGTTTTGCTCGCGAAGCGAATCGATGGTCGATACAATGCGCGCGTCAATTTCCTCGGAACCTGTCGACGTGTCATTAACGAGAATCTCCAAGTGCCCGATAACGGCCTTATTGTGATCGATCGTCGCCTGGAGAGACTCGAGCGAGTTGTCGATGCGGGTGGTCGTAGATGTGACCGTACCCGTTAGCTTGCCAATCGCAGCGTTCGCGGAGGCTGACGTCTTGGTGAGTGCAAGGCTACCTTCCGAGAGTGCCTTGGAGAGCGAGGTGATAGAGTTGCCCGCCGTGGCGCGAGCCTCGCCCAGCAGGTCGTTGCCCTGGGAGATTGCCTGCGTCAGCGACGGTGCCTGACCTTGCAAGCCGGCAAGCGCCGCATCAGCCGAGGCGATAGCGCCACTCGTCTTATCGATGGCGGCATTCATATCGCCAATCGAATCGCGCACCTCACCCAAGGTGTCGGATGCCTCGGACACCGAACTTGTCAGCGAGTCCTGAGTCTGGGTTGCCTTGTCCTTTAAATCGACACCGGCATCCTTGGCGATACTGGCAACAGTCTCGCCCACCGTGGAGACAAACTCCGAGTTGATCTGCTCCTCGATGGTGTTGGCACCGGTATCGGTGACCTTGGGCGCAATGGCGCTCTTCTTCTCATTGACGTAATAGGTGAGCTTCGGCTGATGGTAATTGCCATCGAGCATCGAGACAAGATTGTCGGAGAAGTTCTTGGGGATTACGATCGCCGCGTAGTATTCCCCGCTCTCGACGCCCTCTTTGGCATCGGCAGCCGAGTCGACGAAGGTCCAGCCCAGCTGATCGTTTTCCTTGAGCTGGTCGACCACCTTATCGCCTGCATTGAGCTCGCCCACCAAGTCATTCTGGGTGCCCTGATCGTTGTTGGCGATGGCAATCTTGATACCTTGGGTGTTTCCGTACGGATCCCAGTTTGCCACGATGTTGTACCAGGCATACAGCGAGGGAATGACGCACACGCCCAAGGTAACCACCAGGGCGACGGGGTTCATAAGCAGTCGCTTAATGTCGCGCTTAAATATCGCAAAGGAGACCTTTGCGTTGGATAGTTTGCTGCCGAGACTCACGCTTGGACCATCCATCCTGTCGTTGAATCAAATCGTACTATCGACAACCATTGTACGTAGGCGCTTTAGCGTCTCGAAGCACAATGGTATTGAGTTTTGCGGGTAGCAATATACTACGAAGACGAATTAACGTACAGTTGTACAGTATCTTTAATTTTAGCAGGTCACAAAACCACAATCCGCACAAATCAGCAATCCGAATAGTCCTCGGGGACGTTCTTGAATGACCAGTCGTTTAAGAGCGTCCCCAATGACTACTTTGGACCACGAAGGCGCCGCAGGTTGAGCATAAGTCAGCGAAAACGCCCCTAAGCGAGCAAGGTGACGCGAAAGAGGAGGGAAGCGTACTTCGGTACGCGACCGACGATTGAACGTCAGATTGCCGCTTAGGGGCGTTTGCAGCGTCGAGTGGCTACATTAGTTCGCAAATAGCCGCCGCGAAGGCAACGGGGTCCTCAGGCAGAATGCCCTCGACCAGCAGGGCCTGATCGTAGAGCAAGCCGGAGTACTGCTTGATCTTATCGGCGTCGCCTGCCTTCTGGGCAGCGACAAGCTTGTCAAAGACCGGGTGCTTGGCGTTGAGCTCGAGCACGCGCTGGCTCTTGGGCATGCCGTTGGGCGCGCCCTCGGGCCCCTTCTGGAGCACCTTCTCCATCTCGAGCGAAAGCGGACCCTCGGTGGTGATGCAAGCGGGGGCATCGGTCAGGCGCGCGGAGACGGCAACTTTCTCGACCTTGTCACCGAGCGCCTCCTTCATAGCGCTAAAGAGGTCCTCGTTTTCCTTGGTGGCGTCCTCGGCCTCCTTCTTCTCGTCCTCAGTCGCCAGATCAAGATCGCCAGTCGCGACGTTCTTGAGCTCCAGGTGACGATCCTCGACCTCGGGCTCGGCACCGTCGGCAACGGCCTTCTCGGCAGCCTCGCGGGCGGCGTCGTCTTCGTAGATCTTAGGCATATCGGCGGCAACGTACTCACGCATAGCCTGGAACGTAAACTCATCCACATCCTGCGTCAGCAACAGCACGTCATAGCCGCGCTCGAGCACGCCCTTTACCACGGGCATCTTGGCCAAGCGCTCACGCGAGTCGCCGGCGGCGTAGTAGATGGCCTTCTGATCCTCGGGCATGCCCTTGGCATACTCGGCCAGGGTAATCATCTTCTGCTCCTTGGCAGACCAGAACAGTAGCAGGTCGGCGAGCTCATCGGCCTTCATGCCATAGCTCGAGTAGATGCCGTACTTAAGGCCGCGGCCAAAGTTCTCAAAGAACTTCTCGTAGGCCTCGCGGTCGTTGTCGCGCATGTCCTCAAGATCGGCAGTGATCTTCTTCTCGACACGCTTGGCAATGGCCTTGAGCTGACGGTTCTGTTGCAGCGTCTCACGCGAAATATTGAGCGTCACGTCGGCAGAGTCCACGACACCGCGCACAAAGTTGTAGTAGTCGGGCAGCAAGTCGTCGCACTTCTCCATAATCAGCACGTTGGAACTGTAGAGCGCCAGGCCCTTCTCGTAGTCCTTGCTGTACAGATCGAACGGGGCGCGACCCGGCACAAACAGCAGCGCATCGTACTCAAGCGTACCCTCGGCATGGAAGCTGATAGTGCGCGCGGGATCGTCAAAGTCGTGGAACGTGGACTTGTAGAACTCGTTGTAATCCTTCTGCTCAACGTCGGAGCTGCGCTTTTTCCAGATCGGCGTCATGGAGTTGATGGTCTCGAGCTCCTGGTAGTCCTCGTACTCGGGCTTGTAGTCGTCGCCGGCGTCCTCGGGCTTGGGTTTCTGGCAGCTCTTGCTCACCATCATCTGAATCGGGTAGCGCACATAGTTGCTGTACTGCTGAATCAGGCTCTTGAGGCCCCACTCGGTCAGGAAGCGATCGTAGGTCTCGGCCTCGCCGTCGGCGTCGAGCTTCTCGTTCTCGCGCAGCGTCAGGATGACATCGGTGCCGTGCTCGGCGCGCTCGCCGTCTTCGATGGTGTAACCCTCAAGACCATCAGACTCCCACACGTGAGCGGTGTCCTCGCCATAGGCGCGGCTGACAACCTTTACGTGGCTGGCAACCATAAAGGCAGAGTAGAAGCCAAGTCCGAAATGTCCGATAATGGCATTTGCATCGTTCTTATACTTCTCCAGGAAGTCATTAGCTCCAGAGAAAGCTATTTGATTGATGTACTTCTCTATTTCTTCTGCAGTCAAACCGATACCACGGTCAGAAATGGTAATAGTATCTTTGCCTAATTCAACATGAATGGTTAAATCACCTAACTCACCTTTAAACTCTCCGATAGAAGCTAGTGTATTCAGCTTCTGAGTAGCGTCTACTGCATTGGATACTAATTCACGAAGAAAAATCTCATGGTCACTATAC
>CAJJPN010000165.1:0-4440 GCA_905193635.1 Coriobacteriaceae bacterium | reverse complement strand
AATCAATTTATTGAGGGTCTTGATGAAAGGGCTAAAAAGTCCAGTAGGTCAAATGCCGCGAAGCTAAAGGCCTCTTTAGATGATGACGACATTGTCAGACTCTTTTCTTGTGTCAAAGAGAAGGCGAGTGCTTACGCCATTAACGAGAATGCAATTAATTCCGAGATTAGGGACAATCTTTCAAGTATTTTTCACCTTACTTCGAACGTTGATTTATTTGATGAGCGAGTTGCTGAGTTGAGGAGAAGGATTCAGTTTAATGTGTCCGAAACGATGCTAAAAGCAATTCCTTATAAAATCGACTATGAGTCATTTATGCAGCTTTGCGAGCAGATATGCGCAAAAATTTCTTCAAAACGATTTGAGCCAGATTACTCAGCATGGATGGCCGCCGCTGATGACGATTTGCTTGAGGCCAGGGAGTCATCGCGTGAATATCGACAACTGCACTCTTGTCGGAAAGATGCTTCATTTATTACGCAACATCTGTATTTCTGTGAATACTATCGCTCTATAAATTATGAGAGACTTGCAAAGTGTCAGGCTGACACTGTTGCTAGTTTGGAAAGCGCTACATTTAATAACTTTTGCGATTCGTGTAACCTGCTAAAGCTTGATGGCAAAGACGATCCAATGCGACGGCTAATAGAAACTAAGCGCTGCCAAAATAGCTATGCGTATAACGATCATGAAAAATGGGGATCTTGCATTTGGCTTACGAGGGAAGAAACACCTACTGAGAAAAAAATTTCATGGAAAGACGAAACCAATGACTAGCTATTCAAAGGATCTTTTTCTTCGCCAAAGAGCAATAGTGGTCAGTATTTATCTTGACTATTTGCTTGCCATTCTTTCTTGCGCTGACAGCATGAGCGTTACTAAATTGTTGGTTTTAATGTTCTTGTCGAAATCAATCGAATCTCATGGGAGCGGGCTGTTGAACGGCAGGCATTTAAAGAATCTAGTCGAGAGAGCTACCTGCGCGGTTTCTGGTGGTTATGAGTCGTTCTTATATGAACTTCAATACTCAGTTGAAGCCATTGAGATAGCCGCTGAAGGCGGTTTTATTGCTATTGAAGATGCTTTCGTCTGCCTCAGTAACGAAGGACGAGCACAGGGCTGCAGAGTTAACAATTCGTTTATTCCAAAATTGATAAGTGAAGTTGCTTCCCTGGACGATAAATATGTTCTGTCGGAGATGATTCGTAATGTTTAGCATTGAGTGCTTGGAACTAATCTCTTGTTCTGGGGAGTCGTTTAGATACTCCTTTTCGAGCGGCGTTAATTACATTCAGGGTCCTAATAGCTCTGGAAAAACCGAATTTTACAATTTTCTCGACTATATGCTCGGGGCTGAGAAGAAGAAGCTATCCGAGTCTCCTTGGTTCAAGGGGTCGTTACAGGCGGCCAAGATGCAGATCTCTTTAAATGGCCATGGTTTTTCCTTGTATCGCGATTTGGCTGGCGATGAGTTTGGACTAGTAATAGATGGAATACCTTACAAGGTATCTGATCTCGCGGAATATAGAAATTACCTCAATACGTTGTTCCTGGAATCGGCGGATGACCCTACCAACCTCTCTGAATATGTCGGCCAAGAGCTGACATATAGGACTTTTACCTTATTTTGTTTTCTTAATGAAGTGACGGTCGGCCGAATTAATGGCTTCTTCAGCAAGCTTCTCGAAACTAAATATCGGGTTAAGCAGAGACCCTTATTTGATTATCTGTTTAGCACCAACCCAGATCGAATCGTGTTCCTTCAGCGCAGGATAGCGAAACTTAGCAAGCGAGCTCGCGAGCTAGAATCTCAACGTGACTTTTTCAATCACTATTTAGAAGCAGTTAATCAAGAGCTGGCCAAGCTCGGAATCGTCGAACGTTTCGATGGCAGGAATGTTGCTGTCGTATCTGAATTAATTGAGACGGCTGCTGTTTCCATTGAACTTAATTCTTCTTCTAGCTTGATGGCAAACGATGTTGTTGAGGCAGATCAGCTAAGAAACGATATCAAGGCTCAGAAACAAATGATTCGCGAGCTTAAGGGGACAAAGGCTCAGGATGAGAAACGGTATCGCCTTCTGGACAGGTTGAACTCGCTGATTGCTGACGATGGTTCTAGGGCAGATCTTTTGGGTCAAACTTGCAATTTACTTGGTGAAATTGAAACGGCGATACCCCGAAAAGACCTTGATTTTCAACAGGAATTACTTGCTCACAAAGAGAGCAGGCTGGCTCAACTTGAAGCCAAGTTAACAGCTGCAAACGTGGTGTTTAATCCATTAGACTTTAATGAAAAAAGCAAGGCTGTTTTGGTGGCAAATGAGTATTTATCCCGGTATTCGGCGCTCTGCAAGCCTGATGATCTTGAAGATGTAAAAACGGATATTTCTCGTCTAAAACGGGAGCTGCTTAAACTTAAGCATTCTGATGACAATGCTTCTATTAATTCCATTTCTGATACCGTAACCGATTTGTATCACTCGGCTTCTCAGGTGTCCTCCTTTGTTGAATCTGATTTTAAGCAACTTGATTTTCATATCAAGTTTCAAAAGGAAGGAGTGGGGCTTCAGCCCACCTTTTCCGAAAGGGACGATAGCGTTGATTTGTTTACTGGAAGTCGTGCTCGTCACTCGTTGATGCAGATCTGCGGTTACTTTGCATTCATGCATTACTTGCTTCCAAAGCGTAACATTCCACTTGCCCCCTTGCTTGTATTTGACCATGTTTCGTCGCCATTTGATAAGGAAAGCCGTGGGGCGATAGGAACAATCATTTCGAAGTTTTATTCACTTGTGGATAAAGTTGATGTCCAATCATTTCTGTTTGAAACGGAAGATCCTGATGCCTTGGGAATCGTTCCTGATAAGTATATTTCTCTTGTTTCAGACTTCCGTACTGGTTTCAACCCCTTTTATGTAGCAGGCTAAAGCAATCTGATTTTGGTGGAGGTGTAAATGTGCCTGGGGTTAAGAATCAGCACTACGTGCCGCGTTTTTATCTCAAATCGTTTACCGATGACTTGGGCTACCTTAGTGTTGTGAGGCGCGATGCTGGCGGATTGAAGCCCGCTTTCCGATCAAAGCCCGAAAATGTTTGTGCAGAAAAATACCTCTATGAGGTCAAACGACGTGTGTCCCAGGGCAATGATGGATTCATCGAGAAGGGCGCCATCGAAGATACTCTTGGGAAAATCGAGAACAGTCTTGCACCTACCTACCGATTGTTGCTCAGTTGCCTTGATTCCGGAAAACTGCCAAAAGGTGAAGAGTGCGTCGCGCTGATTTCTCGACTGGCATTTTTGCTTGCATCGCTTATTGCGAGGCACCCTAAATGGTTGAGCAAGGTGAGGGGTGACGTCGGCGCTCACTCCGTCGAATTGTTGTCGAGCGCCTTTTTCTCTGACAAAGACATTTCTCAAATGGATTTGGCTGGCTACAGGAATGAATTTGAAGCCATTGTCGAGCTTGCTTGTCTGGATACAGCGCTGTTCAGGTTCGATAAAGGCGCGCCAATGTATGATTTACTTGTCTTATTGCTCGACATGGATTGCCTGTTTTATATAGCGCCAGAAGGCTCTGAGTTTATAACCTCGTCACTTCCTGTGCATGCTGAGTGGAAGGACGAGAGTGATGAAAATCCTTGCGGCGTTTACTTCCCGTTGAGCCCTCGGTACGCAGTCGTATTTAGACAAAGACTGGAAGAGGAACGTTGTGTCTCTACTACTCGTATGTCTTCCATTGAAGTCGATTCATTTAATCGTATTCTGATGAACGGTGACGGGTTGTGGGAGTTTCTGATTGCAAAAGATCGCCTTTACTTAGAACGACTAATTGGGCAATATCAGCCCGGGTTTTAGGTTGCGGAGTCTTATGTTTGACTAGATAGTCGCTTACGCTCGAAAAATTCTGTCACATGTTAACGAGGAGGCGGCTCTGTATGAATCTTAGCAGCTGCCGCTAGCTCGGCGTTCTGGCCCCGGTCAATGGTTGATTCATGAACGATTTAACCGAACATAGAATGTAATTCCTGTATGCACCGCATTAGCGATTAATTTAGGGTACTATACCAGTAGTGATGCAGTCGTCGTGGACTCTAAGTGAGGCGATGACAAAGAAGGGTCGTTGTCCGGAGGATTCCGGCAACGGCCCTTTGATTTTAGGAGCTTGTTTTGGCAAAAGAGTTTAAGACTTTCGCTCAACTAATTGAACTCCTGGAGAGCCGTGGGGTGGCGACTGATGCAACCACGGTAGATTGCCTGAGACGTGAAAGCTATTACGCAGTTATAAACGGCTACAAAGGCCCTTTTCTTGATAAAAATGCTGCGCAGTCCTCGTCAGATGATGTTTTTAGAGAGGGCACTTCATTCAAGAACATCTACGATCTCTTTTTGTTCGATAGAGAACTTAGACAACTTATATTTTCCTATCTTGCAAGAGC
>CAJJPN010000164.1:0-4466 GCA_905193635.1 Coriobacteriaceae bacterium | reverse complement strand
AAGCAGTGCCCCATCGGCCCGCGTGACCTAGTGGTCGTCGCCACAGCAGGTCACAAGTCCGATATCGACGTGGTGATTCAGGCCATGCGTGCCAAGCCTACCTATCTGGGTTGCCTGGGTTCGCGCCGCAAGACGGCCTTTGTGCGCGCCCGCCTGGAGCAGGAGGGCTTTACGCAGGAGCAGATTGACGGACTGCACCTGCCGATCGGAGTCGCCATCGAGGCCGAGGACCCCGAGGAGATCGCTATCTCCATCGCCGCCGAGATGATCCACCTGCGCCGCACCAAACTCGTCCCCCGCAGGCGCTAATCGCATCCCACATGAGCTGCCCCAGCCCTCTGCCGCATGCGGGTCAAAATGCTACCTGTGTCATATGCCCTATAATGTCCGACCGTTGAGCGGCATGGGGCCGCTGCTTAAGGTATGGGAGGCGCAAATGGCAGAGTCGGCAGCAGGGGATGCCCTGTTCGAGCGTACGGGAAAAGTTTCGTTTGTGCAGGTATTACCCCATGCGCTGCAGCATGTGCTGGCGGCATTCGCTGGTATCGTCACGCCCGCCATCATTATCGCGTCGGTCTGTGGCTTTACCCCTCAAGAGGAAGCCGCCGTCATCCAGGCGTCGCTCGTCCTCTCGGCGCTCGACATTTTCCTTCAACAGTTCCCCATAAAAGGTGTCGTCGGTTCGGGCCTGCCCATCGTGATGGGCGCGAGCTTCACCTTCGTGCCGGCGCTCAAGGCGGTCGGTCTTGAGCTCGGCTTTGAGGCCGTGCTGGGCGCCCAGGTAATCGGCGGCGCGCTCGTCGTGTTCTTCGGCCTGCTGTTTAGGCGTGTGAGCTTTCTGTTCCCGGCCCCGGTGCTTGGCACCGTCATCTTTGTCATTGGCCTGTCGTTATGCCCAGTGGCAGTTGCCTCCATGGCGGGCGGGGAGGGCGCTGCCGATTTTGGCAGTGTCACCAACTGGGCCGTCGCGCTCGTGACGTTTGTCGTCACCTTTATGGCCGGTAACTACGGCAAGGGCGCGCTTAGGCTGGGCAGCATCCTGGCCGGTATCTGCGCGGGCTTTGTTTTGGCTGCAGTGTTGGGCATGGTCGATTTCTCGGCCATCGCGACCGCCAGCTGGTTTGCTCCGCCTGCCCTGGGCGCCCATCGCCTGGTGTTCGACCCGGCCGCGTGCGCCGTCGTGGGCGTTGTCGCCATTGTCAACGCCGTGCAGGTCATGGGCGAGTTTGCCGCTGTCTCGTCCGCTGCGCTCGATACCCCTGCGACCGATAGCCAGATTTCGGGCGGTCTGATCGCCAACGGCCTGGTCGGTATGCTGTCGGGCTTTTTGGGCGGCGTCCCCACGGCAACCTTTGGCCAGAATGTGGGCATTATCGCCGAGAACAAGGTCGTCAACCGTATGGTCTTTACGCTTGCCGCCGCCATCTTGCTCATCGCGGGCCTGCTGCCCAAGTGCGCGGCAGTGCTCACGTCCATTCCGCAGCCGGTAATCGGCGGCGCCACGATCGGCGTGTTCGCGACCATCGGCATGAACGGCGTTGTCATGTTTGCCCGCCACGGCCTGTCTCAGCGCGATACCACGCTCATGGGTCTCTCTATCGCCTTTGGCACGGGTATTGAGCGCACGGCCGGCGCGCTTGCCGGCGCTGGATTCCCCGCATGGGTCGGCACCGTCTTTGGCGGATCCTCCATTGCCGTCGCCGCACTCGTTGCTGTGATCCTCAACCTGGTCCTCCCACGCCAAAAATAACGCCCCATATATGAGTTGCGGTGAAATACGGATTGTTTAAGCCTGTTAGGCCGCCCAACAGTCCTTATTTCACCGCAACTGCTTGTTGGGACCCATTTGTGCGGGGGAGTTGTGGAGTTGTGCAGGCAGACGAGGTTTTTCTGGAAATACGCTCTCGATGCGCGTATAGTACCGATTGTTTTGTCGGCTCCTGCTGTGTCGAGTCCAAACCGCGAAATGCCATGAGCGGCGCGGATGCAGCCAGGAGGCACGAGGACAACCCATCGTGGCCACGCCCCGTGCTTAAAACCCCAAGAAGGAGTGAACAATGGCAGAAGAGAAGTATGTGCCGCGTCTGAAGACCAAGTACAACAACGAGGTCAAGCAGCAGCTTCAGGACAAGTTCCAGTACGAGAACGTCATGATGATCCCCAAGTTTGAGAAGATCGTCGTGAACATGGGTGTCGGCGAGGCCGCTACCGATTCCAAGGCCATCGACGGTGCCGTGCGCGACCTGCGCGCCATCACCGGCCAGCAGCCGATGATCACCCGTGCCCGCAAGTCCATCGCTACCTTCCGCCTGCGCGCTGGTATGCCGATCGGCTGCAAGGTTACCCTGCGTGGCGACCGTATGTGGGAGTTCTTCGATCGTCTGACCTCCGTCGCGATCCCCCGTATCCGCGACTTCCGCGGCATCTCCGCCAAGAGCTTCGACGGCCGTGGTAACTTCTCCATGGGCGTCACCGAGCAGCTCATCTTCCCCGAGATCGACTTCGACTCCGTCGATCACCAGCGTGGTATGGACATCACTTTCGTGACCACCGCCAACACCGATGAGGAGGCCAAGGCCCTTCTGGACGCCTTCGGTTTCCCGTTCAAGAAATAGGTTCACCTGCCCTATGAGCGCCGTTCCCAGAAGGGGGCGGCGCTTGGGGCGAACAATACTCTATGTGAGGAGGATATAAGTGGCTAAGACATCGATGATCGTCAAGTGCAATCGCAAGCAGAAGTTCTCTACTCGTGAGTACACGCGCTGCCAGCGCTGCGGCCGTCCGCACTCTGTGTACCGCAAGTTCGGCCTGTGCCGTGTCTGCTTCCGCGAGCTTGCACTCAAGGGCGAGCTTCCCGGCGTTAAGAAGGCCAGCTGGTAAGTCACTACCAGCGTTTCAAGCATCAGTTTGGAACAGGGAAAACGCGCTAAAAAGGCTTTGCCGTTAAGGGCGGCGAAGAACCAAGAGCACGTGTTCATCAAGAACGAAGGAGAATCTGTATGAACCTTACAGACCCGATCGCAGATATGCTTACGCGCATCCGTAACGCTAACTCTGTGAACAAGGCCACGGTCTCCATGCCGAGCAGCAAGAAGCTCGTCGAGATCGCTCGTGTTCTGCACGAGGAGGGCTACATCGAGGGCTACGATGTCGAGGACACCGTTCCCCAGAAGACTCTGCACATCACGCTTAAGTATGGTCCCAAGAAGGCTAAGGTCATCAACGGCATCCGCCGCATTTCCAAGCCGGGCCTGCGTAAGTACACCGGCGTTGCCGACATGCCCCGCGTCCGCGGCGGCCTTGGTACCGCCATTATTTCCACCAGCCATGGCGTCATGACCGACCGCGATGCTCGCAAGCACAACGTCGGCGGCGAGATCATCGCTTACGTCTGGTAATTCGCTCGGTAGGTAGAAGGAAAGGAGATCACCGTGTCTCGTATCGGTAATAAGCCTGTCCAGATTCCCGCCGGAGTCGAAGTGGCAGTCAACGGCAACAACGTTGTCGTCAAGGGCCCCAAGGGCCAGCTCGAGCTCGATGTCTTTGAGAAGCTCGCTATCAACGTCGAGGACAACGTCCTCACCGTTTCCCGTCCCGACGACGAGCGTGAGACCCGTGCCCGCCACGGCCTCACCCGCGCCCTCATCCACAACATGGTTGTCGGCGTTTCCGAGGGCTTCGAGAAGAAGCTCGAGCTCGCCGGCGTCGGTTACCGCGTGCAGCAGAAGGGCAAGAACCTCGAGTTCTCCCTGGGCTTCTCGCACCCCGTGATCGTCGAGGCTCCCGAGGGCATCACCTTCGAGGTTCCCGACAACACCCACGTGAACGTCAAGGGTATCAACAAGCAGCAGGTCGGTCAGATCGCCGCTGAGATCCGCGGCCATCGTCCTCCCGAGCCTTACAAGGGCAAAGGTATCCACTACGTTGGCGAGCACATCCGCCGCAAGCTGGGTAAGGCCGCCAAGTAGTCGTAACCGACTCACTCGCATAAGACCAGCACCCCGTCAGGTGCTGGCAAGATCAACCTTTTTAGGAGTTTACGTATGAACAAGCATAAGGCGAAGCTGGAAGGCCTCAAGCGTCGTCAGCGTCGTGTTCGCGGCAAGGTCTCGGGTACCTCCGAGCGTCCGCGTCTTCGCGTGACCCGTACTAACGCCAACATCTATGCCCAGATCATCGACGACAGCAAGGGCTCTAGCCTGACGCTCGTCTCTGCCTCGACCCTCGAGGCCGAGTTCAAGGGCACCCACACCTCGAACAAGGAGGCTGCGGAGAAGGTCGGTCAGCTCGTTGGCAAGCGCGCCATCGAGGCCGGCATCACCAAGGTCGCCTTCGATCGCGGTGGCCGTATCTACCATGGCCGCGTCAAGGCCCTCGCCGACGGTGCTCGTGCCGCCGGTCTCGAGTTCTAGGAGGTATGTAGCACATGGCTCGTAATCAGAAGCAGCAGCGCGAGGCCTCCGAGT